>JAWOIN010000114.1:0-11945 GCA_046484665.1 Gemmatimonadota bacterium | reverse complement strand
ACTGCAGGCTGAGGCGCGGCTCGACGACCGTGTCGCAGCGGTAGCAGTGCCCGACGGAGTGCAGGTGCCGCTCGACCTTCTCGAGCAGGCCCGCGGCCTCGAGGTCGGCGACGACGCGGGCCCGCGCCTCGAACCGGTCGAGCCCCCGGTAGGCGGCGGGCGCGTTGTCGTTCAGCGTGGCGTCGCCGTGCATGATGTCGATTTCGGCCAGCCCGTGCCGGCGGCCGATCTCGAAGTCGTTCGGGTCGTGGGCCGGCGTGACCTTCACGAACCCCGAGCCGAAGTCGGGATCGACGTACTCGTCCGCTATGATCGGGATGCGGCGACCGGTGAGCGGGAGTTCGACCTTCCGCCCGAGCAGCTTCCGGTGCCGCGCGTCCTCCGGGTTCACGGCGACCGCGGTGTCCCCGAGCATGGTCTCCGGGCGGGTGGTGGCGACGACCACGTGCCCTTCCCCGTCCGCGAGCGGATACCGGATGTGCCAGAGGCGTCCCTCCACCTCGCGGTGCTCGGCCTCCTCGTTCGCCAGGGCGGTGTGGCAGCGGGGGCACCAGTTGATGATGTAGTTCCCTCGGTAGATCAGGCCCTTCTCGTAGAGCCGGACGAACACCTCGCGCACGGCGTGCGACAGTCCCTCGTCCAGGGTGAACCGCGTCCGGTCCCAGTCGCAGGAGCAGCCGATCGTCTTGAGCTGCTCGATGATCGTGCTCCCGTACTCGCGGACCCACTCCCAGACGCGCTCGACGAACGCCTCGCGCCCGAGGTCCTGCCGGGACAGCCCCTCCTTCGCGAGCTGCCGCTCCACCACGTTCTGGGTCGCGATTCCCGCGTGGTCCGTGCCGGGGATCCACATCGCGTCCCGGCCCGACATCCGGCGATACCGGATCAGCACGTCCTGGATCGTGTTGTTGAGGCCGTGCCCCATGTGCAGGGCCGCGGTCACGTTCGGCGGCGGGATCGCGATGACGTAAGGGTCGGCCGCGTCCGAGGCCTCCACGTGGAAGGCGCCCCGGTCCAGCCAGCGACGGTAGAGGGCGGGCTCGATGCCCGACGGGTCGTACCGGGAGCTCAGCCCGGACCCGGATTCGGAATCGCTCATCGGCTCGAAGGTTCGAGGTGCGCGGGCCCGGCGAGGCGTCGCGGCCCGGCTCGGGAGGCGGGCGGCGCCCCGGCCGGGCCGGGAGAACACGCGGGGAAGTGTAACCGGATGCCGCGGCGCCCGCGAGGCGATGCCGTTCCTACGGCGAGGCCCTCCCGACCGAGTCCGCGGCGGCCGCCGAGTCCGCGCGCGCCCGCTCCGCGTCCCGCCGTTCCTCCATCGCGCGGTTCCGCTCCTCGAGCGTTTCCTCGACGTCCTGCCGGAGGTCCTGCTGGTCGATCAGAGCGCGATCGCGAGCGAGCTGGCGGGACTCGCGTCCCCGCGGCCCCTCCTCCGCCAGCAGCGCGCCGACGTTCATCGGGATCGTGACGCCCCCCAGCCGGATGCCATCGGGCGTCACGCCCCACTCGTCATCCTCACCCGTCAGCCACTCGACCGCCTTGCGGCGCTGTTCCTCCGTCAGGTTCAAGCTGTCCAGCATCTGTGCCAGCCGCGAGCGGATCAACCCCTCCGCGCGCGCCCAGCGGTCCAGCAGGAACTCGGGCATCTCCTCCGGAGCGCGCTCCCGCCACAGCTTCTCGTCCCCCACCCTGGGCCGGAGCTTCTCCGCGTTCGTGAGGCCGCGCCCTTCGTCGCCCCGAGCCGCGGGGGGCGCGGGCGGGAGCGGCCGGCCGGCCGGCGCCTCCGCCGCCACCACCTGCCGCTCGGGCTCCGCCTCGCGGAGCTGGATCACCCGCTGCTCCTCGCTCGCCTCGAACTCCTCGGGAGACGGCGGCCGTACCTCGATCACCTGCATCCCCTGCGGCGGAGCGATCGGCGGCGGGAGCGAGTCGAAGCGCGACGTCCCGAACCGGACCTGGCCGGCCGACCAGAGGAAGAAGGCGCCGTGCGCGAGCGCGGAGATCCCGAGGCCTGTCCAGAAAGCCCTGCGGTACCTCCGCTTCTCCAGGGAGAGGAGGCTCGGGACGCGACGGTCGCCGGACTCGGTCATTCCACCGGCGTCATCACAGCGCGGCGCGGACCCGCGCACAGGCCGCGTCGTACAGCTCGACGGGAAGCGTGAGCGAGGCGCGGACGAAGCCCTCGCCTCCCGGGCCCATCGACGACCCGGGGAGGAGGACGACGTGCGCCTCCTCGAGCAGCCGCCGGCAGAACGCCTCCGAGGTCTCGCCCGTCGGCACCGGGAACCAGAGATAAAGCGTGGCGCGCGGCGTTCCGACCGGCAGCCCCGCCGCGCCGAACGCCGCGACCGCCGCGTCCCGCCGGGCCCGCAGGCTCTCCACCGTCTCGCGGATCCACGGATCCGGGTCCCGGAGCACGGCCGCCGCCGCGTGCTGGATCGCGAGGAAGCCCCCCGAGTCGAAGAACGTCTTGACCCGACGCAGGGCCGCCACCAGGCCGGCGTTTCCCGCCGCCCAGCCGATCCGCCAGCCGGTCATGTTGTAGGTCTTGGAGAGCGAGTGCAGCTCGATTCCGATCTCCCGCCCGCCGTCCACCTCGAGCAGCCCGGGCGCCCGGTATCCGTCGAACGTCACCTCCGAGTAGGCGTTGTCCCACAGCAGGAACGCCTCGCGCTCGGCGCACGCGGCGACCACCTCCTCGAGGTACGAGCGGTCCGGGGCCGCGGCCGTCGGGTTGTTGGGGTAGTTCAGGTAGACGAGCCGCAGGCGGCCCGGCGCCGCCCGGATCTTCTCCGGCGGCACGAGGAACCCGTTCTCGAGCCTGAGCGGTTCGCGCACGACGCGCGCGCCCGCGAAGTGCGCGCCGCCGAAGTACGGCGCGTAGCCGGGGTCGGGAACGAGCGCCGTGTCCCCGGGATCGAGCACGGCGAACGCGAGGAGCGCGATCGCCTCCTTGCTTCCGATCACGGGCAGCAGCTCGCCCTCCGGGTCCACCGGGGCGCCGAACCGGCGCTCCATCCAGGCGGCCGCGGCCTCCCGGAACGCCGGCAGCCCCCGCTGGAAGCCGTAGCCCTGCAGGGCGGGGTCGCCGGCCGCCTCCTGCAGCGCCTCGACCGCGATCGCGGGGACGGGGAGCCCCGAGTCGCCGACCCCGAGGTCGTACACGACGTGCCCGGCCGCGCGGAGGCGGGCCTTGAGCTCGGGCACGTCGGCGAGCGGATAGGGCGGCAGCCCGCCGAGTCTCGAGGGCACCCGGAACGTCCCCGACGGCGCGGGGCCGATCGACGACGCGGTCATGTCTTGAGCGCCTTTCGCTTCGCGGCCGGGTACAGGACGTTGTTCAGGATCAGACGGTACCCCGGAGAGTTCCGCCGGAGGTCCAGATCGGTCGGCGGGTCCCCGATCAGGTGTTGCGGGTCCTCCGGGTCGTGCCCGCCGAGAAAGGTGAAACTCCCCTCGCCGTACGAGCCGTGCAAGTACTTCGCGAGACCGCTGCGGGGGTCCTCGGCGAGCACCGTCACGCCCGCACGGATCCGGGCGGGGCGGAAGCTCGTGGTGAGCCCGTAGAAGTCGGGGAGCACGCGCTCCTGGCTCTGGGTGAGCATCGCCGGTACCGGGTCGATCCTCGCGCTGAAGTCGAACAGCGCGAAGCTCCCGAGCGGCAGCCGGCCCGGCGTGTTCACCTGGTGGCCGTCGATGTCCGAGAACGCGCTCGACGTGGGGTCGAGCGCGACCTCCGCATCCGTGAAGGCGAGAGTCCGGCTCCAGTCGAGGCGCTCCGCCGCGTCGGGCGCCGGCGGGGTCCCGTCGGCGAACGGAGCCGCGATGTCCGTCCCGCGCGCGGCCAGCGCGATGTCGAGCGTCTCCGTGGCGGTGCACATGGCGAACAGGAGGCCCCCCGATGCGACGTAGCTCCGGATCCGCTCCGCGACCGCCGCCTTCAGTGCCGGCACGGATGCGAACCCGAGCTCCGCGGCCACGCTCCGGTTGCGCTCCACCTCCTCGGCGAGCCAGACGGCGCCCGCGTAGCTCAGATAGAACTTCGAGTACTGCCCCGTGAAGTCCTCGTGGTGCAGGTGGAGCCAGTCGTAGCGGTCGAGCGCGCCCGCGAGGACCTCGCGGTCCCACACGCGCTCGTAGGGAATGCCCGCGTAGTTCAGGGCGAGCGTGACGGCGTCGCCCCAGGGCGAGCTGTTCGGCGGCGTGTAGACCGCGATGCGCGGCGCCTTCTCGAGATGCACGGCCTCCATGTTCGACGCCTCGATCTCGGCCCGCAGGCGGGCCAGCCCCGATCCCGAGACCGGCTCCACGGTGACGCCGAGCAGCGCCGCCCGCCGCTCCACCGCGCGCAGGCCGGGGAGCAGGAACGAGCCCGCCCGGTAGTTGAGGAGCCACTCCGCCCGCTCGCCGGAGCCGATCGTCTCGTAGACCAGCCCGTACGCCTTCAGGTGGTTCGCCTGCGCCCCGTCCATCGGGACCAGGAGCGTCTGCGCCGGGAGCGGACCCGCAGTCCCGACGAGCAGGACCGCGGCGAGCCTGCGGGCCCCCGCCGCGCTCCGGTATCCGCCCCGCCTCACCCGCGCCCCCCGCCCGGGACGGCGGTCCCCTCCGCCTCGAGATCCGCCAGCTCCCGCCTCGCGATCGGCGCGAGCGCGTGGTCGGGGAAGGAGACGATCAGGCGTTCGAGCCACCGTCCCGCCTCGTCCCGCCGCCCCGTCGCCACCGCGGATCGGCCCAGCTCGAGGAGCGCGCCGGGCGTCTCCGGCGCCGCCGGCCACGACTCGACGAGCATCGACCGAACCCGATGCCCCTCCTCTCGGTATCCCTCCCGCTGGAGGGCCCCGGCCGCGATCGCGACCAGGCTCGGGCCCGCGCCCGCGGCGGCACCGTCCGTCCACGCCGCCGCGGACTCGAGGAGGGGGACGGGATCGTGCCGCGCCGCGAGGGCGAGCAGGCCCGCGCCGAGACGCGCCGCGTCCACGGAATCCGCGCGCCCGAGCGCATCCACGAGCAGCAGCGCATCCGTGCGGCGCACCGGATCGCCGCCCGGCACGAACGCCGCCGTCTCCAGGTGGGACCGCGCGAGGCCCGGACGTCCGCGCAGGAGCGCGAGCACGCCCCGCTGCGCCTCCAGGCGGGCCGCGAGGGAGGCGTCGTGCGCCGCGGGGGCGACCGCCGGCGCCAGGACTCGCTCCGCGCCCTCGAGGTCGCCGGCCCCGACGCGGGCCGCGGAGAGCTCGACCGCCATCTCGACACGCCCGACGGCGTCCTCCGGGTAGCTCGCCGCGTAGGCCTCAAGGAGCCGCCCGGCCCGCGGGTCGCCCTCCCCGGTCCGGATCGTGAACAGCCGGCGAAGCGACCTGCGATGGGTCTCCGTGCCCGGCTCGGCCGCGGCCGCGAGCTCCTCGAACGCCGGGGCCGCCTGCTCGCCGTCCCCCCGGAGGAACGCGAGGTCCGCGCGCATCGCGCGCCAGTGTCGCCGCTCCGGCTCGGTCTCCGCCTCCCGCTCGAGGCGCGTCGCGGCCCACTCCGCCTCGTCCAGCCACCCCCGGTTCCGCGTCTCGACGTAGTAGTCGCGGAGCACGAGGAGGCGACTCTCGGCCGGCGCATCCCGCGTGAGCGCCTCGGCGAGCTCCCGGGCCCAGACCGGCTCGCCGAGCCGGAGGGCGAGGAAGAGCCCGCCACGCCGCGCCGCGAACGTCGCCGGGGCGCGCGCGAGGTGCCGTCGAAGCGCCTCCGCCGCCTCCTCGCGGCTCGCGTCCGGGCTCGTGATCCGATCGGCGACGGCCGCCACGCCGGGGTCGCCCCACGCCAGCATCGTCCGCCACTCGGCGGCGGCGGCGTCGTAGCGCCCGAGGGAGGCCAGCAGGGCCGACAGCTCCTGGGCGTACGCGGTCGTGTCGGCGGCCGCCTGCCGCCCGCGGCGCAGCGCCTCCACCGCCCCCTCGATGTCGCCCGCCCTGGCGAGCGCCTCGGCGAGCGCCGAGCGGGGCGCACGATCCGCGGGCCGCTCCACCACCCAGCGCCCGGCCGCCGCGACCGCACTGTCCGCGCGCCCGGTGGCCGACAGGGTCCGGATCCAGACCTGCATGGCGACCGTCCCGTCCGGCCCCGACCGCTCCACCGCGCGCTCCGCCCAGGGCAGCACCTCCTCCGCCCGGCCCCGCGCCGCGAGGAGTTGGAACAGCGCCGAGAGCCCGGTCGACGAGGCGGGCACCGCGGCCAGGAGCTCGACCAGGATCTCGCGCGCCTCGTCCGCCCGTCCCGCCTGCGCCGCCTGTGCCGCCCGGGCGAGCGCCCGACTCTGCACCCCCGCCCCCGACGGGGTCTGCGCCCCGAGCCCCGACGCCAACGAGAGCGCGACGAGCGCCTGGAGCCCGGCCGCGGGGCGCGGGAGGCGACCGGCCCGGATCACGAGCCCTCTCCGAACGACCGGTTCAGCCGGTCGAAGTAGTCGAGGACGAGGCGCCGCACCTCGCCCGACATCCCCCGCAGCCGGGCGTCCTCCGGGTACGGGTAGCGCGGCCCCCCCGGCGGCTCCGCCGCGGGGGCGCCCGGCTCGGCCGACTCGACGCGGACTCCGGTCCGGGACTCGCGTCGGGTTCGATCGGGATCCCGCTCCAGCGTCCGGCCCGCGTCGAGCAGCCGCCGGAACAGGCGCTCCTGACGGGCCACCGTTCCCCGGTCGAGACCGGCATCCAGAATCGATCGCGCGATCTCGTCGGCCTCCGCGGCGAGGGCCTCCGGCCGCGCCGGCAGCTCCCCGACGCCCGGGCCGGCCGCGAGGCTCTCGAGCTCCCGCGCGATCTCCTCCTGCATCCGGGCGAGTCGAGCGAGGCGGCCGGCGTCCACCTCGCCGCGGAGGGACGGGAGCAGAAGCCCCCCCGCCTCCCGGTTCACCCCGGCCTGCGCCCGGCCGAGGCGCGCGAGCCGCTCGAGCGCCTCCTCGAGCCCGGTCCCCGACGCCGCACCTTCCATCTCCCTGCGGCTCGCGAGCAGTCGTCCCGCGAGGTCGTTGAGCCGCTCCGCGAGGGCGCGGCTCTGCGCGGCGCCTCCCGGCGAGCCTCCGTCGTCGGCGAGAACCCGCTCGAGACGCTGCATCTCCCGGCGTGCCCTCTCCGCCGCCGGGCCGACCCGCGAGTCGACGAGCGCCGACCGTCTCGACGCCTCGGACAGGGCCTGCGTGACACGTTCGAGACCGGCGCGGACGGCCGCCTGTCGTCCCGCCAGATCCCGGCCCTCCCGTCCGGACTCCAGCTCCCTCGTGAGTCGCGCCTGTTCGGCGGCGAGGTCGAGGGACTGCCGCGCCGCGCCGTCGAGCGCCCCGATCGCCTCGTCCCGCCAGTCGCGGCTCAGGGACCGGGCCGCCTCGTCCGCCCTGCGGGCCGCGTCCCGCAGGGCGGAGGCCGCCGCGCCCGCCCGCGTCGAGGCGAAACCCTCCCCCGCATCCGGCGGGTCCCGCCGGGCCCTCGCTGCAGCCTCGCGCATCGACCGCGCTGCCTCGCGCACCGCCGTCTCCGCCGCGGAGAACTCGTCCGCCTGCCGCTCCGCTCCGCTCGCTTCGAGCCGCTCCGACAGCGCCTCCATCCGCGCGGCCAGATCCTCCGCGTCCCTCGCCAGCCCCTCCTCGCCCTCCGCCCAGTCCGGGGTCGGCTCGACCCCCTCGGCGGCGCGCTCCTGCTCGGCCGCGAGCTCCGCCGCCCGCGCCGAGGCGTCCCTCGCGGCCTGCTCCGCGGCCGCCCTCTCGATCAGCTCCGCCGCCTCGTCGATCCTCCGATCAAGTTCCGAGGCGACTTCCGCCAGCTCGGCCAGCGCCTCCCGAGTCGCCTCGCGCTCCAGCCCGGCGACCGCCTGCTCGAGCGCCCGCAGCCGCTCGCCCAGCCCGGACTCGCGGAGCTCGCGGAACAGGGACGCGAGCTCGGAGAGCCGGGCGCGCAGGGAGGGCTCGGCGACCGGCGATCCGTCGAGTCCCTTCTCGAGCCGCCGCAGCTCGTCCTCGAGCGACGCCAGCCGACGCTCGACGTCCGCGCCGCGGTCGCGCACGGCGCGGGCCGCCTCGGTGGAGCGGAAGTCCGTCCGGTCCATCCCTTCCGTCCCGCCGGCAGCCCGCGTGTCCCCGGCCGCGAGCCGCTCTGCCTCCCTCGCCTCGCGGGACAGCGCCCGGGCCTCCTCGGCGGCTCCCGCCGCGCCCGACGCGAGCGCCTCGACCCGGGCCGTCGCGTCCCGCCGGAGGTCGGCCGGCTCCGCGACCCAGATCCGCCAGTCCCGGGAGCGTCCCGGCGGGTTCCGCGGGTTTCCGTCGCGGGCCTCGGCCCGGTAGTGGAAGGTGTCCCCCGGGACGAGTCCCAGCTCCGCGATCGGGATCGACGCGGCGACGAGTCGGCGGCTTTCGGCGCCGCCCGTGGCGAGCGCCCGCCGCTCCGGACCGGACCGGAGCCCCGCCGCCGAGCTCCGCCAGGTGACGAGGTCGACGCGCACGACGCCTCCGTCGTCCGTGGCGTCCACGAGGATCGGGAGCTCCGCCTCGATCCCGGCCTCGAGGTCGCGTCCGGGGCGCAGGATCCGCACCTCGGGAGACCGGTCCTCGAGGATCCTCAACTCGAGAGGCGGAGGGCGGCGCACCCCGGGCACCGCACCGGCGGGCCGCAGCTCGAAGCGCCAGACGCCTCCCCGCGCCGGCCTGAGGGTCGCGCCGAACCGAGCGCCGTCTACATCGAGCGCCGTCTCGTCGTCCTCTCCGATCGGCTCCCCGGCGTCCGCCCCGCGGCTCAGCCGTCCCGAGGCCAGGGGGTGATTCGTTTCCCCCGACACGCGGACGACGCTGCCGGCGTGGACGAGGACGGGAGACGCTGAGCCGGAGAGGGTGTCCGCCGGAAAGCCCGTCCAGGCCGGCGGCTCCACCACGACGTGGAGACGTGTGACGAGGAGCGGGTCCACCGGCGTGACCCGGAGCGTGTCCGAGGCGCGCCCGCCCTCCTCCTCCGCCCAGACCCGGACCGGCGCGTCGATCGGGCCCGTCCGGCCCTCGGCGAGCCCGCTTCCCGCATCCACCGCCACCCCCGCGCGACGGACCGGCTCCCCTTCCTCCGCCCAGGCGAGCGTCACGACGGCCCGTCCGGGCGCGATCACCCGGATCTCGAGCGGGGCGCCGCGCAGGACCGTCGGCGCGGACTCCAGCCGGAGCCTCGGAGGGCGAGGCGGAAACGCGACCCGCCAGGGGCGCGCCAGGGCGTCGACGGCCGCCCGCGCATCGGCCGGACGGACGAGCCCGGTGCCTGCCAGGAGGGCCAGGGCGAGCCCGCCGAGCCCCACGTACCGTCGCAGCCGCGCCCGCGCCGCCGGAAGCCGAAGCGGAAGGAGGTCGTCGTCGCTCCGGCCCGCGAGCGCCGCGGCCACCCGACGTCGCTGGCGGGCCGCGAGTGGGGCCGACGCCCCGTCCGGAGCCGCGCGGAGCTCCCGCGCTCCCTCCAGCTCGCCCGCGCGGAGACCCGCCGCCTCCTCCACCTCCCGGAACAGCGGTCCCCCGTCCCCGGCGCGCGCGCGCAGCCGATGCCCGGCGAGGCCCAGCACGAGGAGGAGGACGACCCAAGTCGCGAGCGGAAGCGGGGAGCCGGGAGCGCTCCACCACGCCGCCGGGAGCCAGGCGAGCGCGGCCGGCGCGAGCGCGAGGACCGCGACCAGCCCGCCGGCCGCGGCGGCCCGACGGCGGCGCCGGAGGCTCGCCTCCAGTTCCTCGACCCGCCCGAGCTGGCGCGCGACGTCGCGGCCGGTCACGGCTCCCGCCCGCCGGGCGACGTGGCCCGCAGCGCGAGCTCGTAGGCCTCATTCCGGGACAGCCCGAGCTCGTCCCGCAGCCGCGTCGCGATCTCCTTCGTCGTGCGTCCCGTCCGCGCCATCTCCTCCGCCACCTCCCGGGCACGCGCCCCCTCGACGGCGGCCGGCGGCGGCGACGCCGCCAGCACCAGCGTGATCTCGCCCCGCGGCTCGACCTCCGAGTAATAGTCGGCGAGGGCGGCCACCGTTCCCCGGCGCGTCTCCTCGTGCAGCTTCGTGATCTCGCGGCAGACGCAGCACGGTCGCTCGCCGATCTCCATCTCGCCCCAGTCGCGCAGCAGCGCCGCGAGCCTGCCCGGCGCCTCGAAGGCGACGACGGTCGTCGGCTGCGTGACGCTCGCCGCGAGCCAGGCGCGTCGCTCCGGGCCCTTGCGGGGCGGAAAGCCGAGAAAGAGGAAGCGGTCCGCGTCGAACCCCGAGAGCCCGACCGCGGCGGTCACCGCCGACGGTCCGGGGACGGAGAGGACGAGGAGGCCCGCGTCGGCGACGGCGCGCACGACCCGGGCGCCGGGATCCGAGACTCCGGGGCTGCCCGCGTCGGTCACGAGCGCGCAGTTCCCGCCGCCCCGGAGGAGACCCACGATCTCGTCGCCGCGGGCGGCCTCGTTGTGGGCGTGGAGCGACCGCAGCGGCGTCCGGATCGCGTGCCGCCGGAACAGCCGGGACGTGCGGCGGGTGTCCTCCGCGTACACGACGTCGACCTCGGTGAGCGTCGCCAGGGCCCGCGGTGACAGGTCGTCCAGGTTGCCGATCGGCGTGCCGACGAGGTAGAGGGCGGGCTCAGGCATCGTGCGAGCGCGCCCTCCGGCGCCGCACGGCGCGGAGGGCGCGTCCCATCGTCCGTCCGGCTCGCGCGGGGAGGCCCGGACTCAGACGTGCTCCAGAATCTTCTCCTCGAGGTACTTCTTCGGATATGCGCCGACCACGAGGTCCACGAGCTCGCCATCCCTGAAGTAGAGGATGCTGGGAATGGAGCGGATGCTGAACCGTCCCGCGACCTGCGGATTCGAGTCCACGTCGAGCTTGCCGACCTTCACCTTGCCGGCGTACTGCTCGGCAAGCTCCTCGATGATCGGTCCCACCAACCGGCACGGGCCGCACCACTCGGCCCAGAAGTCTACGATCGCGAGGCCTTCCGACCCCCCGATCTCCGCGTCGAAGTTGGCGTCCGTGATCTCTGTGATCTGGGCGGTTGCCACGGCATTCTCCAGGATCTCGTGTTGATGTTTCGCGGATTTCCGGTCTACATTCGCCGCGTCCGGTCCGCGACCGGCGGGCCGTCACGAAGCCACGGCGACGCGGGAGCGAGCGCGCTTGGACAAGATCGACCACATAGGAATCGCGGTCAATTCCCTCGCCGGGGCCATCCCGGCCTGGACGGCCCTCCTCGGGGAGAACCCGACGGGCGAGGAGGAAGTTCCCGCCGAGGGCGTCCGGGTCGTCTTCTTCGGCCGGGGTCCGGGTCGGATCGAGCTCCTCGAGCCGACGCGGGACGACTCGCCGATCGCCCGCCACCTGTCCCGCCGGGGCCCGGGGGTCCACCACGTATGCCTCGCGGTGAGCGACGTCGCGACGGCCCTCGCGCGGGCCGAGGCGGCGGGCCTCGAACTGCTGCCGCCCGGCGTCCGCGACGGCGCAGGCGGCCGCGCGGTCGCC
The DNA here is from genome assembly GCA_046484665.1 of Gemmatimonadota bacterium. Classification (GTDB taxonomy): domain Bacteria; phylum Gemmatimonadota; class Gemmatimonadetes; order Palauibacterales; family Palauibacteraceae; genus Carthagonibacter. The sequence continues at coordinate 455 of JAWOIN010000114.1, read as the reverse complement.
TTCTTCCACCCGCGCTCCGCGGGCGGCGTCCTCGTCGAGATCTCGGGCCCCGGAACCGCGGCGACGCGCGGACCGGATCGTGACGGCCCGGAGCGGGACGGTTAGGGACGAGCGTGCTCTTGCCGCTGCCAGGTGGGCCGGTGACGCCCACGATGTGGGCGCGGCCGGTGTGAGGGTGGAGCGCCGCAAGCAACTCGTGCGCCCCGGCGCTGCCATCCTCCACCAGGCTGAGCGCGCGCGCAACGGCAAGCCTCCGCCCTCCCATCACCCCTTCGAGCAGCCCCTCCGATTCAGTCGTCACAGGGCACACTCACGCAGGCACGTTTGCACGGATAAAGTCGACGATCTTGTCCGTGGAGGTGCCGGGGCCAAAGATGCCCGTGATGCCCATGTCGCGCAGCGTCGCCACGTCGTCGTCGGGGATGATGCCGCCGGCGACGACGTGGCGACGCTGC
>JAWOIN010000083.1:0-6780 GCA_046484665.1 Gemmatimonadota bacterium | reverse complement strand
CCGACGAGTCCGGCCTGCTGGACATCGAGCGCGTCCTCCGCGGCGTGGAGGGGATCGCGTTCGTCTACCTCGACGAGGCCGACGTGGTCCGCCACCGGCTGGTGAAGGACATCATCCGCGCCTACGCGGAGCGGGACGCGGCCGAGGGGAACGGGAGTCCGTGAGCGCGCGCTTCCGGGAGACCTGGAGGGACGCCATCCGGGCGGTGGACCGGCCGCCCGGCGAGAGTTGGCGCGATCAGGCGGCGCACCACGGGGCGCGGGCCGCAGTGGTCCTCGCGCTAGCGGTGGCGCTCCCGTTCCTGTTCCCGAGGACGCCGCTTCCCGAGGCCGTCTCCCTGAGCGCCGGCTCGGTGGCGGACGTGGACGTGATCGCGGCCTTCCCGTTCGAGGTCCCGAAGGACCCGCAGCAGATCGCCGCGGAGCGGGCCGAGGCGGAGCGGGTCATCCCGCCGGTGTACGTGCTCGACCCGTCGGCGGCCGACTCCTCGCGTCGCCGCGCGGACGCCTTCTTCGCGGCGCTCGACTCGGCGCTGGCGGCTGGCGCGCCGACTCCGGCCGCGGCGGCGGCGGAGATCGAGAGCCTGTTCGAGGTCGACCTCACTCCGGTGCAGCGGCAGTTCGTCTCCGGCCCGACCGGCCGCCGCGCCGTCGCGTCGGCGATCGACCGCGCCTTCGCGCAGCTTCTCCCGACCGGATTCGCGACGGTGCTCGACGTCCGCGGGCGGCAGCCGGGCAGCGTCCTGATCCGGGCCCCGGACGGAGACCGCCGGGTGCCGCGCGACTCGTTGCGGACGATCGGCGACTTCCTGGACGCGAGCGCGACGTATCTCCCCGCCGAGACCCCGGTGGAGGGATTCCAGCTGTACCAGGCGCTGCTCTACCGGTTCACGGTTCCGACCCTCCGGCTCGATGAGGCCGCAACGGGGCTGGCGCGAAGCCGGGCGCGCATCGCGGTAGACACGATCCTCGGGTCGGTGCTCGAGGGCGAGCGCATCGTCGCGGCCCACGAGCGGGTGACGGACCGGGACCTGCGGCGGCTCCGGGCCTACAACCAGGCCCTTGCCGAGCGGGGGTTCGGGAGCCACGAGAGCCGGCGACGCACGGCGTTCGGGGCGACGTTGCTCGGCGCCTTCCTGCTCGGCCTGTTCGCGGCGGTGCTCTCCCTGTATCGGCCGGCGATGTATCGCGACGCGAAGAGCTTTCTGATCGTGCTCGGCCTGCTCGCGGTGGGGCTGGCCGGAGCGGCCCTGATCTACCGGATCGAGTATCCGCCCGAGCTCGCGCCGATCGTGCTGGTCGCGATCGTGCTCGCGGCCCTGTGGGACGGGCTGGTTGCGCTGGTGGCGGTGGTCGTGCTCGCGCTGATCCTCGCCGGGCTCACGGAGACGAGCGCGAACTACCAGCCTCTCGTGCTCCTCGGCGCGGGCGCGGTGGCGGCGCTCGCCGGCCGGGGCCTGCGGCGGCGGACGCACGGCTGGGCGCTGATCGCCGCGGTGACCGCGGGCTACCTCGTGATGGGGCTCTCCTCGGCGCTCGTCCTCTCGCTGCCCATCCAGGTGCCCGCGGAGACTCTAGCGTGGGGCGCGGTGGCCGCGACGCTCTACACGTTCCTGGCGCTCGGCGCCGCGATCCCCCTGCTGGAGAAGGCGACGGGGATCAGCACCGACCAGACGCTGCTCGAGCTGTCGGACCTCAACGCGCCGCTGCTCCGGGAGCTGTCGCGGAAGGCGCCCGGCACGTACGCGCACTCCATCAACGTCGCGAACCTCTCCGAGGCCGCCTGCCTGTCGATCGGCGCGAACTCCCTGCTCGCCCGGGCCGGCGTCTACTACCACGACGTCGGCAAGATGGAGAACCCTCAGTACTTCGTGGAGAACCAGCCGAAGGGGAGGAACCCGCACGACCGTCTGCCGCCCGCCCGCAGCGCGGCCGTGATCCGGGACCACGTGCGCGACGGGCTGCGGATCGCCTCGGAGCACCGGCTTCCGCCGTTCATCCACGACTGCATCCGCGAGCACCACGGGACGACCCTGGTCTCGTTCTTCTACGACCGGGCGCGGGAGGATGAGCCCGACGCGGACGTGGACCCCGCCGACTTCGCCTACGCCGGCCCGAAGCCGCAGAGCCGCGAGACGGCCGTCGTGATGCTCGCCGACGGCATCGAATCGGCCACCCGGGTGCTCCAGGACCCGACGCCGGAGCGGATCCGGACGACGATCGACGCGATCGTCGACGCGCGGGTCCGGGAAGGTCAGCTGGACCAGTGCCCGCTCACGCTGAGGGACCTCGAGCGGGTGAAGGACGCGTTCGGCCGGATCCTGGTCGGGATGTACCACCGCCGGATCGAGTACCCTTCGGGCGTGCGCGCGCGCGAGGAGGTTCCCGCGCCCGGCGAGGCCGCCGGGTGACGGTCGAGCTCTTTCTGAACGGGCTCGAGAGCTGGCCCCGCCTCGCCCGCCTCGAGCCCCGCCTGCGGCGCGCCGCCGGGGCCGCGCTCGGAACCGTTTCGCCTCCGCCCCGCGGCGAGCTCTCGATCAGCTTCGTCCCGGACGAGCAGATCGCCCGCCTGAACCGGGAGTGGCTCGGCCGCGAGGGGGCCACCGACGTGATCGCGTTCTCGCTCGGGGACGACGGACTGCTGGGGGACGTCTACATCGCGCCGGACACGGCCGGGCGCAACGCCCGGGCGCTCGGCGTGGACCCGGACGAGGAGGCGCTCCGCCTCGTCATCCACGGCACCCTGCACGTTCTCGGGCACGACCACCCGGAGGGCGACGACCGCTACGGGGCGCCGATGTTCGAGCTGCAGGAGGAGTTGCTCCGGGGGCTGGCGGGCGACTAGGCTGTTCCGGCGCGACGCGGACGTCCACGACGGAGCCCGGAAGGCCGACCCATGCGGAAGTTCCTGCACAGAATCCGGCGATACCTGGTCACGGGGCTCGTCGTCATCGCCCCGGTCGGCGTCACCGCGTACGTCCTCGTCTGGCTGTTCCAGCGGCTCGACCCGATCCTCGGCCGCCACCTTCCTGCCCTCGGGATCCGGCAGGTTCCCGGCCTCGGTCTGCTCGCGCTGCTGCTCATCGTGTTCGCGGTCGGCTGGACCTCGCAGCGGGCGCTCGGGCGCCGGCTTCTGTTCTGGTGGAACACCGGCCTCTCGCGCCTGCCCTTCGCGCGCAGGATCTACCAGGCTTCCGCCCAGATCGCGCAGGCCGTGCTCGACCGTGAGGAGAAGCTGTTCCGGTACTGCGCGCTGGTCGAGTTCCCGGCTCCCGGCTCCTGGGCCCTCGTGTTCGAGACCGCGACGGCGCCGCCCGCCGTGGCCGCGGTCGTCGGCGGAGGGGCGGTGAGCGTCTTCCTCCCCACGGCGCCGAACCCGACATCCGGCTACCTGCTCGTGGTACCGCGCGACCGGGTGCACCGGATCCCGCTCAGCGTGGAGGACGGTCTCAAGATGGTGCTCTCGGCGGGCGTGGCGGTGCCGGGCGCGACCCCGCCGGACGAGACCCCGGAGGCGGACGCGTGACCGAGCCCCTCGAGCGGATCGAGGCGATCCGGGACCGGGTGGTGGAGCTGCTCGCCCGCGGGGAGGGCGAGCGGCTACGGCCCTATCTCGAGACGTTGCACGGAAGCGACCTCGCGGACCTGATCGAGGCGCTCGAGGAGGGGCACCGGGTCGAGCTCGTCCATTTCCTTTCCGCCGAGCTCGCCGCCGAAGCGCTCGCCGAGATGGAGGACGTCGAGAAGCCGGCGGAGCTGCTGATGCAGCTCCATCCCGAGCGGATCGCCGAGATCGTCGAGGAAATGGCGGACGACGACGCGGCGGACATCCTCGGCGAGCTCGAGCCGGAGATGCAGGCCCGGGTCCTGGCGGCCGTGTCGGTGTCCGAGGCGTCGGACATCGAGGAGCTCCTCGCGTTCCCGGAGGACTCCGCCGGCGGAATCATGACCCGCGACGTGCTCGCCGTCGGGTCGGGCCTCACGGCGATGGAGGCGATCCGGGAGATCCGGCGGCAGGCCCGCGAGGACATCGACTTCTACACGATCTTCGTGACCGGGCCGGACGGGCGGCTGCTCGGCGTCGTCTCCCTCCAGGACCTCGTGATCCTGGATCCCGAGCGGACGATCGCGGAGATCACCGAGCCGCCCGTCGCGGTCGTCCCCGTGGACATGGACCAGGAGGACGTGGGCAGGACGATCTCGCGATACAACCTCGCCTCGATCGGCGTCGTCGACGGACGGGGGCGGCTGGTCGGCCGGATCACGTTCGACGACGTGATCGACGTGATCGAGGCGGAGACGACGGAGGACATCTTCCGGTTCGCGGCCGTCTCGGAGGAGGAGGAGGTCCGGGGTTCCACGCTCGACGCGATCCGCAGCCGGCTTCCCTGGCTTCTCCTCAACCTCGGGACCGCCTCGCTCGGCGCGAGCGTCGTGTTTCATTTCCAGGGCACGATCGAGGCCCTCGTGCTTCTCGCCGTCGTGATGCCGATCGTGGCCGGGCTCGGCGGCAACGCGGGGACGCAGGCCCTGGCGGTGACGATTCGCCGGATCGCGCTCTCCGACGAGTCCCTCTCCGACCGTTGGCGGGTCGTCGGCAAGGAGGCCCTGGTCGGGCTGTTCAACGGCGTAATCGTCGGCGGCGTCGCGGCGCTCGCCGGACACTTCCTGCTCGGCAGCGGCGTCGCGTTCGGCCTCGTCGTTCTCCTCGCCATGTGGGGAAATCAGATCATCGCCACGTTCGCCGGCGCCTTCATCCCGATCTTCCTGGAGAGCGTCGGCGTGGACCCGGCCGTCGCCTCGTCCGTGTTCGTGACCGCCCTCACGGACCTCTCCGGCTTCTTCCTGTTGCTGTGGCTCGCCTCGGTGGTGCTGCTCTGACGCCGGGCGATGCCGCGGTGACGTCTCCTGCGCCGGGATCGTCGGACGGCGGGAGCTCCCCTGCGCGCCCGCCCGCGGGAACGCCGCCGGAGGGCCGCGGTACCAGAGCGTCGGATGGCACCGCTCTTGCTTGGAGCTACGTGGTCGTGACGAGAGCGGCCCCGTGCCGCCGCCCCCTTCGAGAGAGAGTGACATGATGCGGTTGGCCTTGCGGATGGTGGCCCCGTCCCTGGTCGCGCTCGCCCTCGCGGCGTGCGGCGGCGACGAGATCACCGGACCGGACGGTCCGGACGGACCCTGCGCGGTGACCGAGCTGCTGCCGGGCGAGCACTCCGTGTTCGAGGGCTCCGCGGCGGTGGACTGCATCGGGCTGCCGGCGGCGGCGACGGGGGACGAGTACGAGGTGCTGGTGACGGCGATGTCCCGGACCCTCGCGTTCAACCCGATGGAGTTGCGGATCACCCCGGCGGGGCAGTCGCTCGCGAGCGTGCCCGCCGTGTCGCTCGAGACGCCCCGGGCCGCGTCCGCCGGCGCGGAGGTCGACCGGGCCTGGCGCGCCGGCCAGTACGCGTGGGACCTCCGGATGCGTCGGCTCGAGGCGCCGCTCCTGTCCGCGATCCGGGCGAACGCCGCCCGCGGCGGTGCCGGGCTGTTCGCGGTCCCCGCGGTCGACGACACGCTCGAGTTCGGCTTCTCGTGCATCACGGCCGAGGACTTTCCGAACGCGCCGTCTTCGATCACCGGGGTCGTCCGCGCGGTCAGCGCGCGGGCCGTCGTCGTGGAGGACACGACGGCCGTCGGGGCGTTCACGAGTCTCGAGTACGAGGGGATCGCGGCGAACTTCGACGACGTGATCTACGACACGGACGTCCAGTACTTCGGGGCCCCGGGCGACATCGACGACAACGGCGGCCGCGTCGTGCTCCTCTACGCGGCCGGCGTCAACAACCTGTCGGAGGATTACAACGAGGCGTTCGTGGCGGGCTTCACCTGTCCCCTCGACCTCGGGTTCGCCGGCGGGAACGACGCCGAGATGTTCTACCTGATGGTGCCGGACCCGACCGGGCAGTACACGCAGGCGGCCGGCGACGCGATCACGAAGGACCAGGTCCGGCGCATCACGGACAACACGGTCGCGCACGAGTTCCAGCACATGATCAACGCGCAGTCGGGGAACGGCGGCGCCCAGGACGTGTGGCTCAACGAGGGCCTCTCCCATCTCGCGGAGGAGGCGGTGGGGCACGCCGTGAACGGGTTCGACCCGGGCGCGGAGCTCGGGCCCGAGGAGCTGCTCGCGACGCAGCCGCGGGTCGAGACCTTCAACAAGTACTACCTGAACAACTGGTTCAACATCTCGCAGTACCTGGCCGCGCCCGAGGACACGGCGGCCCTGCTCAACGCGGAGGACCCCCTCGACTTCAACACCTTCCGGATGCGCGGGTCGGCGTGGCTCTTCGTCCGCTACCTGCTCGACCGGTACGAGAACGGGACGGCCGGCGAGGCCGGTCGGACCGTGGCGCTGATCCAGAGCTCCGCGGCCGACTCGCGCGACGCGATCACCCAGGTGTTCGGGACGGACTTCGACCGCCTCGCCACGGACTGGGCGACGATGCTGGGGGTGGAGGATCGTTCCGACGTGACGCCCGCGGCGCCGCTCACCCTCTCCTCGTACCGGCTCAGGGACGTGTTCGACTCGCAGATCGGGGCCGTGGTGAACCCCCCGGCCGGCGGCTATCCGCTCGTCCCGCGGCTGCGCGGGCTCGGGGTAGCCTCGACGATCGACGCGAACCTGTTCACCGGCACCGGGCTCTACGTCACCCTCCGGGCCTCCGCGGCCGGGCCGGGCACGGAGCTCCGCCTCGTCGCGCCGGGGACCGGCGCCACCCTCGCTGCGAGCCTC
>JAWOIN010000175.1:0-6841 GCA_046484665.1 Gemmatimonadota bacterium | reverse complement strand
AGCCGATAGACAGAAACCCTGACCGCGCCAGAAGGGCAACGCGGAAGCCGAGATCCGGTGGAGGGGGAGGACAGACTCGACGCGGCCCGCGAGGGCGGCGGATCCGGGGGCAGTTCCCGGCTCCTCCATACAGCCAGAAGGAGGGGCGATGACGCCAGAGGTACGACACGCGCACCGCGCGCGGAAGCTCCGCGAGGAGCTCGTCGTGATCTGCCACAGGGTTGGCGAGGGCGGTCTCGAGCGGTGGAGCTTAAAGGCCGCATACAACGTCCTGCGCTGGCACCGGATCACGCAGACGCGGGGCGACGAGCCGTTCAAGCTGAACGACCACTTCACCGCGCTCTATGCGCGGCTCATCATGGTACGCGAGCCGGACCTCGAGGGCTTCTTCGAGGCGCACTCGCGCTCCGCGGCCTGACGGCAGGAAGCGATCTCCCACACCACACGAGGAGAACGACTTGAGCAAGAAACTCTGGACCCCTCTAATCGCGCTGGCCGTCATGGTCACGGCTGGGGTCGCATCCGTCCGCTCTGGCGACGCGGCGCAGCAAATGTGCAGCTGCGAGGACTGCTGTATCCTGAACTCGTACTACGGCGGATGTCCGTATCAGAATCCGTCGTGGAGCTGTGGAGTCACCTACGCGACTTGCAGCGGTGGGCCGTGGGAAGAAGCTGGGTGCGCCTCCGTCTGCTGTACCTGTGACACGATGCTCGAGGGCCGTAGTCAGTGGCCGTAACCCCCTGCCTCATTCTTTGCACCTGAAGGAGTAAGATCATGAGGCGCTTCCTGCCACTGTTTCTGATCGTGCTCGCCGCCTGCGGAGAGGACCCGCAGGCCCGGTATCCGATGGGCGGGATCCCGCTCGTTGAGCTCGACTCGCCGACGGAGTTCATGGGTCCTGACGAGATTCACTCGATCGTCCATCACTTTGACTACGACGAACAGACGGATCGTCTCCTCCTGATCGACCGCCAGGCGGACAGGCCGATCATGGTCGTCGAGTCAAGCGGGGAGATCGTCGCCCGGCTCGGCGGGATCGGAGAGGGGCCGAACGAGTTCGTCTACCCCTACAAGGTCGGGTGCCTCGACGGCCTCTGTACCGTATGGGACCTCAAGCTGCGGCGCGCGTCTGTCATCGACATGTCAAGCGATCCGGCGATCCTGGACCAGGTCCGGATAGAGGCTCCCGGCGATTCGGTGCAGGGCCTCGTCGTAGCCGATCAGGTCTACTTCGAGCGGGGGGCGGGGACGTTCCTCGCCTTCGGCGCGACGACGCGCGGGATCGCCTGGCGCTACACGCCCGGCAGGGGCTGGTCATCTGTCGGAGACGAGGTTCCGGTTGCGATTCTCGCCTACCCGTCCGACCCCGACCTCTGGAAACGGGTGTCGCTGAACTCCGGCGTGATCGAGCCCGGGGGAGGGGACAAGCTCGTGCTCGCGTTCCTCGTCACGGGCGAGGTCGTGATCGCCGATCGTGAGGGAACGATCCTCTCGGCAACCCCGTCCGGGTTCGTGCCGCAGCAGAGATTCAACAAGAAGGCATTCAAGGTCCCGTTCGGCGGGAAGACGGTAAAGCGTACCGAATATACGCCTGTCATCGAGGACTGGAACCTGCCGGGCTTCGAGCACGCGCATACCGCCGCCGGGCGGATATGGGCGAAGCACTACGGGAACACGCGGGACCGCAGGCTCGGCGACCACATGCTGTCGGACATTCATCGGATTAACTGGTCGGGCAGGACGGAGCGGATCTACCGCGCCGATCGCGAGCTCGGGAACTTCGTCGTCACGAACGACGGGCGGCTGATCGCCGTCGAGAAGGAACAGGTACTCCCGCGGCTCCTGGAGTGGAAGCTGCCGGGCTGACTGAAGTGGGAGAGGGAGGAGAAGACCTCGACGCTGCCGGGTGCGAGGCCCGGCCTCTCCCCTCGAGACGAGAAGGAGGGAACGATGACGCCCGAGACGCGACACGCGCACCGAACGCGGAAGCTCCGCGAGGAGCTCGCCGCCATCTCCTACATGAAGCCCGCCCAGGTCGCCGCGCGGTGGGCCTGCTCGCTCTCGACGGTCTACGAGAGCCGACTCCCGTGGCCCTGGATCGGGTGGCGCGCAGGCTCCGCGTCCCCCCCCGAGGATCTGCTCGCCTTCGAGCGGGTCAGAAAGGAGACAGGCCGTGAAGTCCTGCTCTCGTAGGGGCTGGCGGCCACGCACGGGCGCGCTGCTGAGCGCGTTGGTGGCTGCAGGCCTTCCCTTACTCTGGAGCTGTGACGGCTCGGACGGGCCGCCGACGGGCCCTGAGCCGCCGGAGGAGCCGGCGGGGTTCCAGATCGAGATCCGCTACGTCGAGGGGACGGAGCCGACACCGGAGCAGCGGGCGACGTTGGAACGGGCGGTGGCGCGGTGGGAGGAGGTGATCGTGGGGGACGTGCCGGCGGTGCGGGTGCGCCAGCCGGCACCGTTCACCTGTCAGAAGCTCACGGCGCCGCCGTTGGATGAGGAGATCGACGACCTCCTCGTGTTCGTGGAATTCGGGCCGCTGGACGGGCCGGGCGGCTGGTTCGGCTGGGCGGGCCCGTGCGTGCTCAGGGACAGCTTCCTGCCGGCCGTCTCCAGCATCACGCTGGACGACGAGGATCCGTACAGTCTCACCGACCCGGTAATGATCCACGAGCTGGGCCATGCGCTGGGATTCGATCCCGCTGTATGGCTGCCGCTGGGGCTGCTGAAGGACCCGTCGGACCCGGCGAACGGGCGGCCCGATCCGCTGGAGGTGGTGGCGGATGCGACGGTGAGCGAGTGGTACGCGGAGGACAGCTTCGGGCTGCCGGCCGGGACGCTGCTGTCGGAGCGCCTGGTGGTGGGGCAGGGGTTGGGGACCTGGACGGAGGCCCGGGCGAGGACGATCTCATGAGCCTGATCCGCTTCGACGTCGGGGCGCTGGCGGCGCCGCCGCTCGCGGCGATCCTCGAGCTCACGCCGACGGAGACGGCGGGTGACACGAGTGTCATCGTATTTCACGACGTGCTCGCGCCGTGGGAGGAAGGCACCGTGACGTGGACCACCGTGCCGGATCTCGGCGGCAAGATAGGAGCCCAATTCGGTACGGGGCTTCTATCGACCTGCGAACCTACTTGCGAGGCGGACCTGACTTTCAAGGTCGCGGAATGGATGCTGGGAGTATCTGAAAACGGCCTGGCACTCCGGCAGGATGGGGTCTTGGGAGGCACGAGCTCGAACATTGCCTATCATACCCGGCACTCCGCCGATCCGGCTGTGCGGCCGAAGCTCCGGATCTCGCCGGACACGCACTTCGCGGGCCCGGCGGCGCGGGCGGCGTTCGATGCGCTGGGTGGGACGGCCTACGACAGCGCCAAGGTGCCGGTGAATGCCTTCTACAGTCCTGACCGTCCCGGCGTGGCGGACGGGCACTGGCGTGGCAATGTGTTCCTCCACGAAGTCATGGAAGCGAACCTCGGGGCGAGCCTGAACTCGGTGACGATCGGCGCGATGGCGGACATCGGCTACGAAGTGGACCCGAGCGTGGCAGATCCGGCGGAGTTGCGGACACACTCTTTCCAGGAGCTGTCCTGCGAGCCGATCGCTCCGATCGACGGAAACGGCGGGCCGCTCTACCGCGTCGGCCCGCGCGGCAGCTTCGAGCTCCTGTCTCCGCGGACTCGAGTCCCGGCATCGGCGGACCCCGACGGCACACGCCGACCGTGACGCCCGGAGCGGGCGTGGACGCCGGTCCCGCGTAGCGGCACGTCGGCACGAGGCGCGCCGCCCCCGGCAGGGATACGTTTCGCGCATGCCTGCAGGACGGCGTTGGTCCCGAACTCTGATCTGCGGCTCCGGGCTTCCGCTCCTGGCCGCCGCCTGCGCGGCCGGGCCAGAGCCGTCCGGCGGCTTCGTCCCGCCGCCCGAGTGCTTCCTCCGGGCGGGGGCGGCCGCGGGCAACATCCTCGAAGTCCACGCGCCTGGCGCGATCCGGCCGCGGCACGCCCCGATTCCAACCACCCCCGCCGAGCGGATCGCGTTCCGCCACCTCTACGAGACGCTCGTGCGGGTCGACTGCACGGGGGCCACGCGCCCGGGGCTCGCCGCGGGCTGGGAGGCCGAGGACGGAGGGCGTGCGTGGCGCCTCACGCTCCGGGAGGGAGCGGCGTTCTGGGACGGCACTCCCGTCCGTGCCGTCGACGTGATCGAGAGCTGGCGGACGCGGCCGCCCGGGGACGGCGGCGACTCGGCGGATGCGCTCGTAGCGCCGGGCCGCTGGGACCTGCGCGCCGCCGTCGCCGCCTCGGCGGAGACCGTGGACGACCGCACGCTCCGGATTCGCCTCGACCGGCCGACCGCGGAGCCGCCCCCCTGGCTCGCCGACCCCGCGCTCGCCGTGTACCGGCCGGCGGGCGGGGGCGCGTGGCCGGAGGGCACCGGCCCGTACCGGCTGCACGTGGACGCGCTCCTCCCGGGCGAGGGTGGTCGCGGGGAGGGAGCCGGGCGCGTCATCGCCTTTCCCGAGGGCTGGACGCCGGGCGACGCGCGGCCCGTGCTCCGCTTCCGGCTCGCGCACGTCCCCGATCCCCGCGAGGTGCTGGACGCCGGCGAAGACCTCGTGCTGACGGACGACCCGTCCGCCCTCGCTTACGCGGCGACGCTCCCGGGACTCGAGGCGCTGCCGCTCCCCTGGGACCGCGTCTACGCGCTACTGGCGGGCGCCGAGGCGGCGCGGCCGGGGGACAATGACGACGGGCGCGCCCTGCGCGCGGCCCTCGCGCGCGACGCGGTCCGGGCGGAGGCGCGCGCGGCCGAACCATCCTGGTGGGCGGACGTCTCCGCCTCCTGCGAGTCGGTTCCCGCTCCGGCGGTCCCGCTCGTCCGGGAGGACCGGGGGGCGCCGGCGCGGATCGCGGCGCACCCGGGGACGGCAGGCGCGCGGATCGTCTATCCGCGGGAAGACGCCACGGCGCGGGACCTCGCGGAGCGGTTCGTCGTCCTCGCGTCCGCGCCGGCGGGCGCCGCGTCCCCGCCCTGGGTGCGAGGCCTGCCGCGCGTCGCGGAGGGCCTGGCCGGCGCCGCGTTCGCCGATGCCCTGCTCCGCCGGTCGGAGGCGGCGTTCGTCCTCCCACTGCCGCGCGACGGGGCGCTCCCCTGCGCGGCCCGCTTCGCTCCAGGACCGGGATGGGTCCTGCGGCCCCTGGTCGACGCCCGGCGGCGCCTGATCGCGGGCGACGACGTGTCGGGCCTCGCCGTCGACGGCGACGGCACGCTGCTCCTGTTCGGCGCGGGCCGGACCGGAGGACATCCGTGAGCTTCCGCATCCGGCTTCTCGCCGGCTTCCTGCTGCTCGCCCTCCTCCCGCTCGCCGCTTTCGCGCTCGGCGTGCGGCGCCAGGTGGGCGAACGCATCGCGGCGTCGTTCGAGGCGCGGGTCGAGGGCGTGGCAGGGACGATCGAGGCGGAGCTCGCGGCGCAGGGGGCCTCGATCTCGGAGCGGCTGGCGGCGCTCGCCGAGGAAATCGCCGACGACAACCGACTGCGTCGCGCGATCGTGCGGGACGACCCGGCGGAGCGGCCCTGGCTCCTCGACTACGCGGGCCGCGCGATGCGGCTATCCGGCCTCTCCGTGCTCCAGCTCCAGGACGAGGAGGGCCGCATCCTGAGCTCGGGGCACTTCCGGGCCGAGTACGACCGTCTCGACCCGGCGCTCCTCGCGGCCCTCGCCTCGGCCGGCAGGGCCGGGAGCGGGTCCTCGCTCGCGGCCCTCGCCCCGGTCCGGATGCCGGACGGGACGCGGCTCGCCCTCCTGCGCCGGGAACCGGTCACGCTCGGCGGCCGCCGCCTCGCCTTCGTCGGCGGCATCGTCCTCGACGAGGCCGCCCTCGCGCGCCTCGGCCCGGGACCGGAGGTGGCGGTCGCGCTCGTCCACCCGGAGGGCCGGCTCGGGGCGTTGCCCGGCTCGCCGGTCTCGCCTGAGGAGTTCGTGGTCGCCCGCGAGATCCCCGTAATCTGGGCGGGCGGCGCCCCGCGCGCCGAGGGCGCGGACGGAGCGCGGTTCGTGGTGAGCCACTCGCTCGCGCCGCTTCGGGAGGCCCGCGCGGAGGTGGCCCGCTGGTTCCTCCTCGCGGGGGCCGTGACGGCGGCCGCCGCGCTCCTGCTCGCCGCCTGGCTCTCCGCCCGCATCGGACGCCCGCTCGCGGAGCTGGCCCGCAAGACGACGCGGGTGGACCTCGATCGGCTCGACGTGGAGTTCGCGACCGACCGGCGGGACGAGGTCGGGGCGCTCTCCCGCGTGATGGGCGCGATGGCGGAGCGCCTGCGCGCGAGCGCGGCCCGGCTGCGCGAGGCCGAGCGCCGCGCCACGCTCGGCGAGATCGCCCGCCAGGTGAACCACGATGTGAAGAACGGGCTCGTCCCGATCCGGAACGTGTTCCGGCACCTGGCCGAGGTGGCCGATAGCGACCCCGGGGCGCTGCCGCAGGTGCTCGCGGAGCGGCGCGGCACGATCGAGTCGGGGATCGGCTACCTGGAGGGGCTCGCCGCGAACTACGCCCGGCTCGCGCCCCGTCTCGACCTGCGGCCCTGCGACGCGGCCGCCGTCGCGCGCGAGGTGGCGGCGGGCGCGGAGGCGCCGGGCGTGCGCGTCGGGGTGGAGGCGGCGGAGGATGTCCCCGCGGTCCGCGCCGACCCGCTCGTGCTGCGGCGCATCCTCGAGAACCTGGTCGGGAACGCCGTCGACGCCGTGCGGGAGCGGGGCGGGACCGTGACCCTCACCGTCGGGTCTGCCGCTGACGGCGACCGGGTGCGGATCGAGGTCGCGGACGACGGGCCGGGGCTCTCC
>JAWOIN010000126.1:0-2994 GCA_046484665.1 Gemmatimonadota bacterium | reverse complement strand
GTGGGGGCGATGGGGGGCTCGACGGGCGGCGGGTTCAAGATGATCCGCGCCGCGGTGGTCACGCAGCACGTGCTCGGGGAGATCCGCAAGGTCCTGCACCCGCGCGCCGTGATCGTGACGCGGGTTGGAGGAACGGCGATCCGCCAGGATCTCGTCCTCAAGGTCATGGCGTTCCTCGCGATGTACATGGGGACGCACGCGATCGGTACGGCCGTGCTGACCGCGCTCGGAAGCGACCTCGTGACGGCAGCGAGCGCCTCGCTGGCGGCGCTCTCGAGCATCGGCCCGGGTCTGGGCGAAGTCGGACCGGCGAGTCACTACGGGCACCTGAGCGGCTCTGCCCTCTGGGTACTCTCCGCCCTGATGCTGCTCGGTCGGCTCGAGTTCTACAGTCTTCTCGTCCTCCTCGTCCCGAGCGCCTGGACGCCGGGGCGACGAACGCCGCGTCCCCGTCGCGCCCCGTGGTTCGGGCGGCGACGGGAGATCGGGTTCCGGGACGACGGCTCGCTGACGGATTCCGGGCCGATTGGAGACGGGACAGACTGATGCTGCGTCCGTCGCTCCGTTGGGAGCCATCTCTGGCGCCGGCCGGCGGCGCCCGCCGCGGCCCTTCGGCGACGCAACTGTTCGTGGGCTCGTTCATCGGGCTCGTGCTCGTCGGCACCCTGGGCTTTCTCCTGCTGCCGGGCCTCTACGCGGGACCCCGGCTCGGTTTCGTCGACGCGCTGTTCACGGCGACGAGCGCCGTGTGCGTGACCGGGCTCATCGTCGTCGATACCGCCACGTTCTTCACGCCGCTCGGACAGGCGTGGGTCCTGCTCCTCATCCAGCTCGGCGGGCTCGGGATCATGACGCTCGCCACGCTGCTCATCGTCGCGCTCGGCCAGCGCCTGACGCGTGACTGGGAGGAGGTCGCGGGCGGCCAGGCCCGGGTGCTGTCCCACGTCGACGAGCTCTCCCTCGTGCGGGCGGTCGTCCGGACGACGCTGGCCCTCGAGGCGATCGGGGCGGTGGGCCTGTGGGCGCTCTGGCGGCACGAGCTCGGCCGGGCCGCCCCCTGGCACGCGGTCTTCCACGCGATCTCCGCCTTCTGCAACGCGGGCTTCTCGACGTTCTCGGACTCGCTCGAGGGCTTCCAGGGATCGCCGGCCACCCTACTCTGGTTCTCGATCCTGATCATCCTGGGCGGGCTCGGCTTCGTCGTGCTGGCCGACCTGTGGGAACGGTACGCTCGGGGGAGCGCCAGGCGGCTGAGCCTCCACTCGCGGATCGCGCTGATCGTCACGGCGGTGCTCCTCGTGGCGGCCACCGCACTGTATCTCTTGTTCGAGACCCACTTCGACCTTCGAGGGATGGGACCCGTCGACCGGACCGTGAACGCGTGGTTCATGTCCGTGACCGCGCGCACCGCGGGTTTCAACACGGTCGACTACGGCACGGCATCGAACGCGTCGCTGTTCCTGACCCTGCTCCTGATGCTGGTCGGGGGCTCGCCCGGCTCGACGGCGGGCGGTCTCAAGACGACGACCGTGGCGATCCTCCTGCTGCTCGTCTGGAACCGGCTGAAGGGGCGCGACGAGACGTCGATCCTCGGGCGCACGATCCCGAAGGACACGGCGGAGCGGGCGGCCGGCATCGTGATCGGAAGCCTGCTTCTCCTGGGCGTCTGCGTGTTCATACTGCTGGCGACGGAGTACCCCCTCGAGACGGAGCTCGACCGCGCCCGCTTCCTGTCGCTCGCGTTCGAGGCGCACAGCGCGTTCGGAACGGTGGGGCTGTCGATGGGCGCGACCGCCGAACTGACGACGGGCGGACGGCTGCTCATCGTGCTCCTGATGTTCGTGGGCCGGGTGGGCCCGCTCGCCGTGGCGTCGAGCATGGCGCTGGCCCGCGCCCGACGCCCGCTGCGGTATCGGTACGCGCACGAGGACGTCGTGGTCGGCTGAAGTCGAGAACGGGAGGTCGGTGGCTATGGCGGAGCGCAGGAAACGGTTCATCGTGGTGGGACTCGGCGGATTCGGCTCCTGGGCGTCGATCGCCCTCCGCCAGGAGGGACACGAGGTGATCGCCGTCGACAAGGTCGGGAGGCTCGTCGATCGGTCCGTCGAGCACGTCGACATGGCGGTGGTCGGCGACGCCACGGACCGGGACTTCCTGCGGAAGATCGGCGCCGAGTCGGCGGACGCGGCCGTCGTCAGCACGGGCGACGACCTCGCGTCGAGCATTCTGACGATCCTCGCCCTGCAGGACCTCGGCGTCCGGGACATCTACGTGAAGGTGAACAGCCTCGAGGCGGCCCGGGCCGTGGAGGCGTTCAACGTGACGGAGACGATCTTCCCGGAGCGGGAGGCCGCGAATCGGCTCGCCCACCGGCTCGAGTCCAAGGCCGTGCTGGACTATGTGCCGATCGCTCCGGGTTACTCCATCCAGGAGATCGGGGTCCCCGACGCCTGGCTCGGGCTGAGCCTGGCGGAGCTCCGCCTGCCGAGCCGATTCGGGATCACCGTGGTGGCAATCCACGACCTGCTCGAGGGGGCCATGAGCGTCGTGCCTGACCCCGGGCGTCCGCTCAAGGAATCCGACGTGATGCTCGTGGCGGGAGAGGACAAGGTCGTCGCCCGGCTGCTCCGGGGCGGAGGAGAGCCCGGGGTGGCCGGCTGAGCGCGCCGCTCGCGCGCACGGCGGACGGGACGTCGCTTCGCGGCGTCAGGTCCCGAACAGGCGGTCCCCGGCGTCGCCGAGGCCGGGCAGAATGAAGCCCTTCTCGTTCAGCTGGCGGTCGAACGCCGCCGGGTCACCGAAGCGACTGAGCAGGCCAAGAAAAAGGCTAGCGACCAACACCTGCAGCGCAGCGCCGACCTGGCCAAAGCCGGCGAAGTCTTGCAGCTGGTCGTCGACGGCGCCCCCAGCGCCACCACCACCTTCGCGCAGATGCAGGCCCAGGCGTTCAAGCTGCTCGACCGCGAGCGCCTGGCCCGTGTTGCCGCCTACCTC
>JAWOIN010000104.1:0-7883 GCA_046484665.1 Gemmatimonadota bacterium | reverse complement strand
GGTATTTCAGAAATAAAGGGGCAAAAAATATTTGTACTGAATTTTCTTCAGGGGCGCAATCCCGGATGGGTAGGAAAACCTTTTTTTGCAAAATATAATTCCGATGCTGTCTGGATTGATGAACTGGAACCGGCATTCGGCGAATCAAAGTTTTTCTTCGATGAAGATTATTATGTAATGCAGGCATAATCCCATTAAAATCCCTCCTAATTTGAGGGATTTTGTATTCTAATTCCCATTTCTTGTTCTGCAAACAATATTAATTCATTTATAAAAATTAAAAACTGGCTTTCTATAAAGTGAAAGTCCGACTGTAAAATTTCAATTGCTTTATCTGCTTTTTTAGGTAATGATGTATAGCGGCTCATAATATCGAGTGATTGGTAAATCCCTTCAATTCTTGCATACGATTCCAGCCGCCGGTTTATAATGAGTGCAGGAAGAAAACCCTGCACACGCAGAGGCAGGTACAGAAAATTAGATAGCAGAATGTTGTGAACCCAGTGGGCATATTGGGGAAGGGACAGGCAGCAGAATTTTTCCCATCGGCTGGCAAGTAAATGATCGAATACAAGATCAGTTACAACACCTGAATAAAGACCAAATTCTTCTCTGAATAATACTTTAACTTTTCTGAAATTGGGGTGATTGTCTGTGAAAAAATCAATCCGGCGGTGTAATAGTATACCTTCCCTTATTTTACCCGGGTAATTTAGAAAGTTTTTGCCTTTAACATAATCACCGATAAAGTTTCCTGTAAGAAGTTTTTCATCTTTCCCCGATAAATACAAATGTGCCAGAAAATTCATTCCAGTTAATTTACAGACAGGAACGCAGAATTATTAAAAATGTTTTAGTGCCTGATTAATGAGATTTATCCTGTTTTTTAGCAGATGATTCCTTTAACTTGTAAAAAAAGAAATTCGAATTAAATGAAAAGGCAACGGGTTATCATATTAGGTGCCGCCGGACGTGATTTTCACAATTTCAACACTTTATTCAGGAACAACAGTCAGTTCGAAGTTGTAGCATTCACAGCCACTCAGATTCCGGATATAGAAAATCGCCTTTATCCTCCAGCGTTATCCGGGAAATTATATCCACAGGGAATTCCTGTATTTGCAGAAACTGAGCTTGAATCGTTAGTTACCAGATATAATGTGGATATCTGTGTTTTTGCCTACAGCGATGTATCACATCAGCATGTAATGGAAACCAGTTCGCTTGTGAATGCTGCAGGTGCTTCCTTTCTATTGCCCGGACCCCGGCAGACCATGCTAACCTCCGTAAAACCGGTTATTTCGGTATGTGCTACACGCACCGGCTCTGGTAAAAGTCAGACCAGCCGTCGCATTGCCAAACTGTTAACAGAAAAAGGATATAAAGTAATTATTGTCAGACATCCAATGCCTTATGGTAATTTGACCAAACGGCCCGAGAGCCGGAGCCGTCGCCCGCCGCCGTCCCGCCGTCCCACCTCGACGAGGCGCCGCCCCGCCCGTCCATCCCGTGGGCGCCGCGCCGGTACGACGCGTACCGGGCGGACGGCCCGATCCGGGTCGACGGCCGGCTCGACGACGACGCCTGGGGGCGCGCTCCGTGGACCGACGACTTCGTGGACATCTCGGGCGACCCGCGCGCCGCCCCGCCCCTCCGCACACGCGCGAAGATCCTCTGGGACGACGAGATGCTCTGGATCGCGGCGGAGATCGAGGAGCCCCACGTGTGGGGCACGCTGCGCGAGCGGGACGCGGTGATCTACATGGACGACGACTTCGAGCTGTTCATCGACCCGGACGGGGACTCGCACCAGTACTACGAGCTGGAGATCAACGCGCTCGGGACGATCTGGGACCTCTTCCTCGTGCGCCCGTACCGGGACGGCGGGCCGGCCGTCCACGCCTGGGACGTGCCCGGCCTGCGGAGCGCGGTCCACGTGGCGGGGACGGTCAACGATCCGTCCGACGAGGACGAGGGCTGGTCCGTGGAGATCGGGATCCCGTGGCCGGCGCTCGCGGAGGCGACCGATGCCGCCGCTCCGCCCGGGCCGGACGACAGGTGGCGCATCAACTTCTCGCGGGTCGACTGGCCCGTGGAGGTCCGGGACGGCGCGTACCTCAAGCGACGCGCACCGGAGACAGGCGCGGAGATGGGGGAGGCGAACTGGACCTGGTCGCCGCAGGGGCTCGTCGCGATGCACTACCCGGAGATGTGGGGCGTCGTGCGGTTCGTCGCCGCTCCCGCCGGCACGGACGCGACGCGGGGTGCGGACTTCCCGCTCACGGCGGCGGAGCGGGCGGCGTGGGAGCTGCGCCGGGTCTACTACGCGGAGCGTGAGCACCGCGCGCGGGCCGGGCGGTTCACCGCCGACCCGGATGCGCTCGACCTCGTCCCGCCGGAGGACCCGTCCCTGCCGTGGCCACCGCGGATCACGGCCTCAGAGGACCAGTTCGAGGCCCGGCTCCTGCGCGAGGACGGGTCCGTCCTCGCCCGGATCGACCACGAGGGGCGCGTGCGGCCCGGCCCGTGAACTTCACGTCCCTCGACTGGGCGATCCTGCTCGCCGTCTACCTCGCCATGGCGGGAGGCGTCTTCCTCCTCCGTCCGTTCATGCGGAGCGTCGCGGACTTCCTGGCGGCGGGACGGACCGCGGGCCGCTACATGCTGAGCGTCGCACAGGGGATCGCGATGCTCGGCGCCATCTCCGTGGTCGGATTCCTCGAGCAGAACTACGTGGCGGGCTTCGGGCTCACGTGGTGGGGACTCAGCACCGCGGTGGTCGTGCTCATCGTCACGGCGACCGGCTTCGTGATCTACCGGTTCCGCGAGTCCCGCTGCCTGACGCTGGCCGAGTTCTTCGAGCGCCGGTACAGCCGGCGGTTCCGGATCTTCATGGGGATGCTGGCGTTCTTCTCCGGCATCGTGAACTTCGGCATCTTCCCGGCGGTCGGGGCGCGGTTCTTCATCCACTTCGTCGGGCTGCCCGGAGCGGTCCGGGTAGCGGGCGTCGCGATCGACACGTTCCCGGTCGTGATGGCGGTCCTGCTGGCGACCGCTCTGATGTTCGTGTTCCACGGGGGACAGGTCACGGTCATCGTCACGGACTTCGTGCAGGGGCTGTTCGTGAACGCCGTGTTCCTCGCGATCACCCTGTTCCTGCTGTCGACCGTCTCGTGGGAGCAGATCCTCGCAGCGCTCGGGACGGCTCCCGCCGACGCCTCGCTCCTGAACCCGTTCCGCACGAGCCGGGTCGAGGACTTCAACTTCTGGTACTTCCTGATCGGCACCGTGGGCGTGGTCTACGTGGTGATGTCCTGGCAGGGCACGCAGGGATACAACGCGTCGGCGAAGAGCGCCCACGAGGCGAAGATGGGGGCGGTCCTCGGCAACTGGCGCGGCATCCCGCAGGTCCTCTTCCTGCTCGTCGTGCCCGTGGTGGCCTACACGGTGCTGCACCACCCCGACTTCGCCGCACAGGCGGCCCGGGTCGGCGAGATGCTCGGGACCGCGGAGAGCCGTACGATCGAGAACCAGCTGCGCGTTCCGTCCGTCCTCGCCACGGTCCTGCCCGCGGGCCTGATGGGAGCGTTCGCGGCGGTGATGCTGACGGCCTTCCTCAGCACGCACGACACCTACCTCCACTCCTGGGGGAGCGTTTTCGTCCAGGACCTGGTGATGCCGCTCCGGAGGCGCCCTTTCACGCCCGAGGCCCACATGAGGGCCCTGCGCCTCTCGATCACGGGGGTCGCGGTCTTCATCTTCCTGTTCAGCCTCCTGTTCCGGCAGAGCCAGTACATCTTCCTGTTCTTCGCGATCACCGGGGCGATCTTCGCCGGCGGCTCGGGCGCGGTGCTGATCGGCGGGCTGTACTGGCGGGGAGGAACGACGGCGGCGGCCTGGTCGGCGATGATCACGGGATCGAGCATCGCGGTGTCCGGCATCGTCCTCCACCAGCTGATCGAGGACTTCCCGATCAACGGCCAGGTGTTCTGGGGCATCGCGATGGCCGCGTCGTCGCTGGTGTACGTGACGGTCTCCCTGCTCGGCCGGAGGGAGCCGTTCGACCTGGACCGGCTCCTTCACAGGGGCGCGCACGCGGTGCCGGGCGAGCGCCCGGTGGAGGGGAGCCGTCCGCGGCGCGGGCTGCGCGCGCTCACGCTCGGGCCCGAGGCGACGCGCGGCGACCGGGCGATCTACTTCGCCACCTACGCATGGATCGGCCTCTGGACCCTCGTGTTCGCCGCGGGAACCGCCTTGAACCTCGCGCATGACGTCTCCGACGCGGCGTGGGGCCGGTTCTGGCGCATCTACGTGTTCGCGCAGGCCGCGGCGGCCGCCGCCGTGATCGTCTGGTTTTCGGTGGGTGGCATCCGCGACATTCGTCGGATGCTCGCAGACCTCCGGATGGCCCGGCGCGACGACTCGGACGACGGATGGGTGAACCGATGATTCCCGTGCTCGTGCGCAGCTCCGACAACCCGATCCTCACCGGCCGGGACATCCCGGCGATGCCGCCTCACCTGGTGGACCCCAGCTCCGTGTTCAACCCGGGGGCGGCCCGGGTCGGGGACCGCGTCGTGCTGCTGCTCCGCGTGCAGTCGCGCGGGCGCCGCACCTTCCTCGTCGCCGCGGAGAGCGAGGACGGACGGGACTTCCGGGTCCGCGACCGCGTCGTCGAGATCGAGGGACTCGACGCGGAGGCGGAGGGGATCCTGCACGTCTACGACCCCCGTGTCACCCGGATCGACGACGACTGGCTGGTGATGTTCGCGGCGGACACGGAGACCGGCTGCCGGCTGGGCGTGGCGCGCACCCGGGACTTCGAGCGGTTCACGCTGGTCGGGATCGGCGAGGACCCGGACGTGCGGAACGGCGTCCTGTTCCCCGCGAGGTTCGACGGCCGCTACCGGCGGCTCGACCGGCCGAACCGGATCCGGCTGGCGGACGGGCCCACCACCGGAGACGAGATCGTCCTCTCGGAGTCCGAAGACCTCGTCCGCTGGCGGCCGCTCGGCCGGGTGATGCGGGGGCGGCCGCGGTTCTGGGATGAGCGGATCGGGGCGGGCCCGCCGCCCGTGCGCACCCGCCGGGGCTGGCTCCTGGTCTACCACGGCGTGGCGACTCACTTCGCGGGGGCGAACATCTACCAGGCGGGCGTGGCGCTCCTCGACCTCGAGGACCCGCGTCGCGTTTTGGGCCGGAGCCGCGACAACATTCTGGAGCCGCGCAAGCTGTACGAGCAGGTCGGACAGGTCCCGAACATCGTGTTTCCCGGAGGCCTGGTGGTGGACGGCGAGGACGGAGAGGGTTTCGTGGCGGAGGAGTCCCGCGTCCTCCTCTACTACGGTGCGGCGGACACCTGCGTCTGTCTCGCGGAGAGCACCGTCGGCCGCCTCCTCGACGCCTGCGATCCCGTGACGGCCTCCGCCTGACGACCGCGCCCCGGTCAGGGCTCCGGGAGCCCGCAGGGCAGCCTGTCGAGCGCCTCCCGGAGACCCTCCAGGCCGAACGCCCAGGAGTGGCGCCGGAACTGGTAGTCCGTCACCTGCAGGACGACCCGTCCCGACTCCAGCGCCCGACGGGTGAACGGCTCGACCAGGTCGGCCGGCGCGCGGACCGCCATCCCGCTCGTGAGGAGGATCCACGCCTGCGTGTCGGAGAACTCCTCCCCGTCGAACGCCCAGCGCACGCGGGCGCGGAAGGAGCGTCCGAGGTACGTCGTGGAGAGCGTCACGCCGAGGCGGCTCTCCTCGCACGCCCAGGTGAGCCCCCCGGCCCCCGTGACGAAGTTCTCGTCGGCCAGCGTCGTGACGCTGCTGCGGTTGCCGTCCACCCCCGACCGGTCGAAGAAGTAGAAGTCCCCGATCGGGACCTGCGCCGACGCCGGCGCGCCGAACGCCGCACCGAGCGCGACTCCGAGCGCGACGATCCGGGCCAGCGGTTCCGCCATCGGGTCCTCCCCCGGGGTCCCCGGCCCCGGTCAGGCGTGGTCCGGCAGCGCCCGGAACCTGTCGAGCGCCTCTCGCTCGAGGCTCTCGCGGTGATCGGGATGGGAGATTCCGATCAGGGCCCGGGCGCGCTGCTGCAGGTTCTTCCCGTACAGGTTCGCGACGCCGTGCTCGGTGACCACGTAGTGCACGTGCGCGCGGGTGGAGACGACCCCGGCCCCCTGCTTCAGGAACGAGACGATCCGCGACTCCCCCCGCTTCGTTGTCGAGGGGAGGGCGATGATCGGCTTCCCTCCCTCGGAGAGCGACGCGCCGCGGATGAAGTCCATCTGCCCGCCGACGCCCGAGTACTGCCAGGTCCCGATCGAGTCCGCGCAGACCTGGCCGGTGAGGTCCACCTCGATCGCGCTGTTGATCGCCGTCACCTTCGGGTTGCGCCGGATGACGGCCGTGTCGTTCGTGTACCCGACGTCGAGCATGGCGACCTGCGGGTTGTCGTCGATGAAGTCGTAAAGGCGGCGGGTCCCCATCACGAAGGTGGCGACCACCTTCCCCGCGTGCGACCGCTTCCGGAGACCGTTGATCACGCCCGACTCGATGAGCGGGATCGCCCCGTCCGAGAACATCTCGGTGTGGATGCCGAGGTTGCGGTGGCCGGTCAGCGAGGCGAGAACCGCGTCGGGGATCGCGCCGATCCCCATCTGGAGCGTCGCCCCGTCCTCGATCAGCTCCGCGCAGAACCTCCCGATCGCCCGCTCCACTTCGCCGAGCTGCGGCGGCTGCACCTCGTGGAGGGGGTCGTCGACGTCGACGAAGGCGTCGATCTGGTCGACGTGCAGCAGCCCGTCGCCGTGCGTGCGGGGCATGTGCGGGTTCACCTGCGCGATCACGAACCTGGCGGTCTGCACCGCGGCCCGGCTGCAGTCCACGGAGATCCCGAGCGAGCAGAAGCCGTGGCGGTCGGGCGGCGAGACCTGGACCAGCGCCACGTCGAGCGGCAGGATCCGTCGCCGGAACAGGTTCGGGGTCTCGCTGAGGAAGACGGGCACGTAGCTCGACTCGCCCGTGTTGATCGCCTCGCGGACGTTCGCCCCCACGAACAGGGCGTTCACCCTGAAGCTGTCCGACAGCTCGGGCGCCGCGTAGGGGGCCGGCCCCTCCGTGTGCAGGTGCACCACCTCGACGTCCCGCAGCTCCTCGGCTCGCGCGGTCATGGCGAGGACGAGCCGCACCGGCGCGGCGGCCACGGAGTGTACGAACACCCGGTTGCCCGACCGGATGACGGAAACGGCCTCCTCGGCAGTCGTGCGATTCATCGATCCCCTTCGTCCCCGGGGCCTCTCATTCCGCGGCCCCGTCGAGTTTGACGGTGAGGTGGTCCAGCATGTCGTCGGTCATGGCGTCGAGGTCGTATTCGTGGCGCCAGCCCCATTCCTCGCGCGCGGCCGTGTCGTCCACGCGGCGCGGCCACGACCCGGCGATCGCCTGCCGGGCCGGGTCGACGTCGTAGGTCAGCTCGAAGCCAGGGAGCCGCCGCCGGATCGAGGCGGCGATCCGTTCCGGCGTGAGCTGCATCGCGCTCAGGTTGAACGCATTCCGGTGCCGGAGCGACGCGGCCGGCGCCTCCATCAGCTCGACCGCCGCGCGGATCGCGTCCGGCATGTACATCATGTCGAGCTGCGTCCCCTCGGCGAGGAAGCACGCGTAGCGCCCGGACCGGACGGCCTCGTAGAAGATCTCGACCGCGTAGTCCGTGGTGCCGCCGCCGGGCGGCGTCACGTGCGAGATCAGCCCCGGATATCGGATGCCCCGGGTGTCGACCCCGAATCGCGCGTGGTAGTAGTCGCAGAGGAGCTCCCCGGCGACCTTGCTCACCCCGTACATCGTATTGGGCCGCTGGATCGTGTCCTGCGGCGTCGGGTCCGGGGGCGTGGT
>JAWOIN010000021.1:0-25895 GCA_046484665.1 Gemmatimonadota bacterium | reverse complement strand
CTTTTAATCCGTAGGTCGTGGGTTCGATCCCCACCCCGGTCACTCCGCTACTCGCGCCCCCTTTCCGTAGCCAGCCGAAAGGGGGCGCCCTATAATGGTCGTGACCGTTTTCCTTTCTCCCGAAACCGCAGCAGTCCGTCCCGATGCCCGACAGGGAGGCACTGCGGGAAGACCGTCAACTTGAAGTTGATCACCCGTCCGGCCACTGAAGCCGCAGGACACGAGGGAGGGATGCCATGCCGCTGATCCAGGTCGTGATCGTTCTGATCGTCGTCGGCGTGATTCTGTGGGCGGTGAACAGCTTCATCCCGATGCAGGCCTCCATCAAGAAGATCCTCAATTTCGTAGTGGTCATTGCGGTGATCATCTGGCTGTTGAGCGTCTTCGGAGTCATCGGATCTCTCGACACGATTCGCGTCGGGGAGTGATGGGAGCAGGCCTCCAGCCGCACTGACCTGACCGGATGGCAGGATGATCCCGTATCCTGCCATCCGGGTTCGTGTTACGCGCGATCCGCAGGCCGTGGGATCGATTTCCACACCGGTCCCGGACTCCGGTGGAACCCGGGCCCGGCCGGTCAGCCTATTCCAGCAGGTTCTTTTCGCCCGAACGGGCCAGGTCCTCTTCGATCTGCTCCTCGATCTTCCGGTCGACCGAGACGTCGGCGTCGGCCGCTTCGTCGGCCACGGGCGGCAGGTCCGCGCTCTCGACGCGGCGGGCCTCCTCCGCGGTGCCGTCCGCCCCTGAACGACGCGTGAGGTTCACGCGGTAGATCGGCTCCGGCATCTCGATCTCCGCGTCGTCGTATGCCTTCTTCACCAGCCGGATCGCCTCGCTCCGCACCTTCAGGAAGTCGGATGTGCGCTGGTCGACCCAGGCGAAGAACCGGAGCACGACGCTCGAGTCGCCGAGGGTCTCTACCTGCACCATCGGCCCGGGGTCGGCGACCACGCCGTTCAAGGCGGACAGGGTCTCGCGGCCGATCCGCGTGGCCCGCGACAGGTCGGCGCCCGTGTCCACGCCCACGGTGAACGTGAGCCGCCGCAGCGGATTCCGCGTGAAGTTGGTGACCGGGCTCTGAAACACCGTCGCGTTCGGGAGCCGGAGGTGGTTTCCGTCCAGCGTCATCAGGACGAGATCGCTGGCCGTGAGTCGGATCACCTTGCCCTGGTGCTCGCCGATCTGGACGAGGTCGCTGACCTGGAACAGCCGCCGGGCGCTGAGCAGGACGCCGGCCAGGTAGCTCTCGATGATCTTCTGGAACGCGAAGCCGAGCACGATGCCCACGATCCCGGCCGTGCCGAGGACCGCACCGACCAGGGCGGTGACGCCCAGGATGTCGAAGGCGAGCACGACTCCCACGAGGAAGACGCCCGTGGCGATGAGCCGCCGCAGCAGGCCCCCGGCGAGAGGGTTGAGTCCGAACCGGTGCAGCGGTTTCCGCCAGGTCGCGATCGTCCTGGCGATGAGGCCGAACGCGAGCAGGACGAGAAGCGCGATGAGGATCGTGGGCAGGCTGGCGACGAACCCGCTCCCGTACTCCCGGAGGTTTTCCATCGCGGGCGCGAGACGGCTCGGCACGTCGCGCGCCGCCTTGAGCCGGTTCTCGACGTAGAGGACGCCGTCGAACCGGCCGGCGAGCTCCTTCGCGAGCGCGACGTCCGCCACCTCGGGGACCGTGCCCGACAGGCGGACGACGCCGTCGGCGGCTTCCACCTCCACGCGCGCGAACGCCTCGATCCGCCCGAACGCGGAGCGGATCCGGTCCCCGAGCTCGTCGCCCGGGCGGGCCGGCGAAGCGAGGGCGGAGTCCGCGACCCGCGTGGCGGGCGCCTCCTGCGCCGGCAGGGACGGCGGTGCAGTCGCCAGGAGCAGTACCGCCAGCCGCCGGAGCGCTCGGCTGGCTCGATTCCTTGGAGACCCGATTCGGCTTCGAGCTGGCATGACGCGCTCCGCGTGAGTTCATGGTGACGGTCCCACAGTATACGGTGCCCTGCCGCAGTGCGGAGCCGCTCCGCGGTCCCGGCGGGGCGAGCCGCAGCGCTCGCCTCCACCGACCGGCCGCCCTATTATTCCGGGGTCCCGCCCGACTGCACGCCGACCCCTCCTCCGGCGCCGGTCGGACGCCGTACGACGTGCCGCATCCCCCGGCGGCCGTCCCGACGCAGGAAGGTGACCCATGAGGTCGAATCCGTTCGTTCTTCTCCTCGTCGCTCTCTTCGCCCTCTCCGGCTGCCGTGACGCGCCGACCTCGCCCGACGGAAGCGCCGGGTCCGGCGGTGCGGTCCTCAAGAAGGACGCGACCCCGCCGGCCCCGGTCCCGTTCCACGCCGACGTCGAGTGGGAGATCCTCGGCTGGACGATGCCGCCCGAGGGTCGATGCCCGCCGCCGACTTCCACGGACGGTCCGTTCTACATGCTCGGATCGCTGCGCGGGGTGGGCACGGCCACGCACATGGGACGGATCACGGCGGAGGTATCGCACTGCATCGCTCCCGACTTCTCGTTCCTCCTCGGGGAGGCCGTGATCCGGGCCGCCGCCGGCGACCAGATCCGGATGGAATACGACGGCTTCGCCGGCCCGAACCCCGAGCTCCCGGACCTCTTCTGGGTCTCGCACGACGACGTCACCGGCGGCACGGGGCGATTCGCCGGCGCCACCGGCTATGCCTTCGAATACGGCGAGGGGACGATCACCGCGTTCGGGCCGGGCGGGATCCCGCTCGCCGGCTTCGGGAACTCGACGCTGGACGGGTGGATCGCGTACGACGCCTCGTACGCCGTGCCGCGCGCCGCTCGGTTCGCGGCGAGCGGCAAGCTGCGCGAGGGAGAATGGCAGGTTTCGTTCGCCGGGCACGTCGACCGGGATTCCGAAGGCGGTCTCCGCGGCGGCTGGAGGACGACCTTAGACCACGTGTCCGTCCCGGGCCTGAGCGGGGGGACGTTCGTCGCCGCCGAGATGGCCTCCCTCGGCATCCAGGAGGGCGACAACCCGGCGGAGTGCATCGGACGCGCGAACCTGTCCATGCGCGGGACCTTCGAGGGCGAGCCGGGCTGGTCGGCCCGCGTTCTCGCGGCCGACGCGGGATCGATCGGGGACGGCGCCTTCGACACGTTTCGCCTGGTGCTCTACCCGCCGGGGAGCGAGACGAAAGTCTACGACACGTCGGACATCAACCCGGAGAACCCGGGCGCGGAGTTTCCCTCCGTCTCGGACTGTAACGGGAAGGGGCGCGCCGAGGTCGACGTCGGAAACGTGAAGATCTGGATGCCGGACTGATCGGGAAGCGCACCGTCGCGCGCCGGGTCCAGGCCGGGTCCGGCGCGCGCGCGTCGCCGGTGCGGAAGAAGGGTGCGAACGCCGGGCCCGCGGCGACGCAAGGGCCCGCTGAGGAGGTCACGTGGATCTGACCGCCGCACAGGGGATCCAGCTCCTGGCCCTGCTGGCGATGGCGGTCGCGGTCGTGGCGATCGTGGTCATGGCCGGGAACTGCGCGTGGTGCGCCTGGCGTGACCGCCGGGAGGCCAGGCACCAGCACTGACGCCGGTCCGGACGGCCCGAGGCAGCGGCTCAGGCTCCGGACGAGGGCGTGCGCTCCCCTCGAGCGGGCTACCCCTGCGTCCGCTTCCCCCGCTCGCGCAGCCACCAGAGCATGTCGTCCACCCACAGACCCCCGAACAGCCAGCCGAGCGCGCACCCGAGCAGCCAGCCCCCCCGCGTGGTCCAGCCCGTGAACACGACCACGGAGAACAGGACGGCGAGCGCCGCGAGCGTGTAGCCGAGGATCATCACCTTCCGCCAGTGGAGGTGGGGATCCAGGGCCTTGAGGCCGAGGGTCAGCAGCAGGGCGGCCACGAAGCCCGAGAGGCTCCAGAACAGGAATTCGAGCACCGTTCCTCTCGTCGATCGGGGATGGGCATCGCTCCCGACACGAAGGATGCGGCGCCACGCCCGGAGACGCGAGTCCGAGGGAGGCCGCCGGCCGTCGCCTGTGCTATACTGTCACGCCATGCGCTTCCCATCTCTCGAGACTCTCGCGGACGGCGTGGCGCGGACGGCGCGCCGCTTCCCGCTCGTCCTCCTGTGCGGGGCCGCCGCCGCCGCCGCCGGCTGGTGGATGCTCGGCTCCGACGGCGGCGAGGCGCGCCAGCTGCCCGAGCGGATCCTGTACGTCGCCACGCTGGGAATCCCGGCCTTCCTCGGTGCCCGGCTCCTCGCGGAACGGCACGATTGGACCGGGTTCCGGGCCGTGCTCCCCGCGGCCGCGGCCGCTGCCCTCCTCGCCGTGGTGTACCTGTTGCGGCCGGGGTGGGCCGACCCGATCGCGGCCGCGCGCTACGTGCAGATCTCCGCGGGCCTCCATCTGTTCGTCGCAGTGGGACCGTTTCTCCGGGCCGGAGATCAGAACGGCTTCTGGCAGTACAACCGGTTCCTGCTCCTTCGCTTCCTGGTCGGCTCCGTGTTCGCGGTCGTGCTTTTCGGCGGACTGGCGATTGCGCTGGCGGCCGTGGACAATCTTCTCGGGGTCACGGTGGAGGAGGAGACGTACGGGCGCCTGTGGTTCGCGGTCGCGTTCGTGTTCCACCCCTGGTACTTCCTGGGCGGGGCTCCGGACGACCTGCCGGGGCTCGATCGCGAGACGGACTATCCGGCCGTGCTCAAGGTGTTCGGCCAGTACATCCTGGCGCCGATCGTGGCCCTCTACCTCGTCATCCTCACGGTCTACCTGGCCAAGATCCTCGTGACGCGCGTGTGGCCGAGCGGCTGGATCGGCTGGCTCGTGTCGAGCGTCGCGGCCGCCGGGATCCTGTCGCTCCTCATACTTCACCCGGTGCGGGAGCGGAAGGAGAACCGGTGGGTCGCGACCTACGCCCGCTGGTTCTTCGTCGCGCTCCTGCCGTCCGTCGCCATGCTCCTGATGGCGGCGTGGAAGCGGATCGATCAGTACGGGGTCACGGAGCGCCGCTATTTCCTGGTCGTGCTGGCGCTGTGGCTGGCCGGGGTGTCGGTGTGGTGCATCGTGCGTCGACAACCCTCGATCAAGGCGATCCCCGCCACGCTCTGCGCGATCGCGTTCCTCACCCTGGTCGGACCGTGGGGGGCCTACGCCGTCTCCGAGCGCAGCCAGACGGCTCGCCTCCGCGGTCTCCTGGAGGCGAACGGGATGCTGGCGGACGCGACGCTGCGCGCGCCGGCGGCCGAGGTCCCGTACGAGGACCGCCGGGAGATCTCGGCGGTGGTCCGTTACCTCGTGGAGACGGGCCGGACCTCCGCGCTGGAGGCATGGCTGGGCGAGCGGTACCCGGCCGCGGAGGTCGCGGACGGGACGGAGGCCGACGAAGCCCCGCGGCGCGGCCTCGCCGAACGGGCGTCGGCGATCGTGGGCGCGGTGGGGGTGGAATACGTCGACGCCCGGGCGATGCTCCGGGCGGAGGGGGAATTCGACCTCTTCGCAGCGCGCGGGGTGGAGGGCCTCCGCGTCGACGGATACGACTGGATCTTCCGCGAGCGCGACCGGCTCCCTGACACGCTGCAGGTCGGCGACCGACGGCTCGAGATCGCCCTGGACTCCGCCCGGGCGACCGTCGTCGTGCGGGAGGGCGCGGAGACCCTGATCGAGGTCCCGCTCGCCGACGGAATCGAGCGGGCCCTCGGCCTGCGACGTGAGGAGCCCGGTCCCGCGACGCTGCCCGCGGGGGCGGCACGGACCGAGGCGGAGAACGACCGGATCCGGATCGCCGTGGTTCCCACGTCGGTGTCGGGGCGGTTCGAAGATCCCGATGTGCGCGATGCCCGGGCGGACGACGGCCCTGGCGGTCCACGTCCGGCTCCCGTCATCCTGTCGCTGCGGGCGGACTACCTGGTTCGGCTCACGCCCTGAGCGTGGCGGTCCGCCAGCGGCACGCGCGCGAGTTCGGCGCCCTCGGCGTCGGGGCGGGGGGCCGGGCGCCGCTTCTCCTCGCGTGCGTCGGAATCGAGCCAGCCCTATATTTCGAGGTGGCCCCCGGGGCATTCCCGCGGGGCTGCCAGACCGCCCGCGCATGGAGGTGCCTATGCTGTCGCTGATCGGGCTTCCCCTCGTCGTCGCCGCGTGGGCGCTACCCGCGTTCTTCGTGCTGCTCCTCGCCGGGATGTTCGCCTGGGCCGGCCTCGGGCCGGCGTACCGGGCGTGGACCCGGCTCATCGACGTCGCGATCGGAGCCATCGCCCGCGTCGGCCTCCGCGCCGCCTCCGGGATGGCCGCCGTCGCCTACGAGCAGTCCTCGCGTCACCCGGCCCGGAGACGCTGAGCGACGCACGCGCCGCCTCCGGCCGCGGCGTTCCGGGGTGGGACCGTCCCCGCCGGCCTGCAGCTTCATGAGAGCGATCGCCCGGCCGCGGCGCGTCGGCTCGCCCGGCCCCATCCTCCGCTCGACCCTCGTCGTCGCCGCGGGCGCGCTTGCGCTGCTCGCGTGCGATTCGGACAACGATCCGCTGCTCGGGACGGGTGGAGGCGGCGGGGGAGGGGGGATCTCGGGTCCGCGCGACAGCGCCGTCGCGTCGCTGCTCATCTGGAGCGGCGACGCGCAGAACGGACGGACGCTGGAGACGTTCCGCGGGCCGATCAGGGTCTTCGTGCAGCGGACCCGGGGGGCGTTCGATGCACGGGGCGACTCCGTGCCGGGCGCCCGGGTGGAGTGGGAGATCATCGAGGGCGTCGGATCCCTGTCCGCCCTGTCCAGCGTGAGCGATACGTTCGGCCTCGCGGAGGTGCTCGCCTCCGGGGGCCCGGTCCTCGGTCCCCTCCGGGTCCGGGCGCGTTCCGTGAAGGCCGGCGTCGAGCCTGTCACGTTCGAGCTCCAGGTCACGGCCGTCCAGGTGCAGATCCTCGCGGACCGCTTCTCGGGCCCGTTCGGGTCCGACACCGTCCACGTCGTGGCCGGCGACACGATCGAGTGGCTGAATCGGGACCCGTATCCTCACCTGCTCCGGTCAGTCGAAGCGCCCGACGGCGGATCCCTGATCCGGAGCGACACGCTCCGCAACAGCCAGCGGTACGCCTTCGTCCCGAACCGGGCCGGAACGTGGGTCTACGAGGACCAGGTCGGAGCCCTGCCGGGGACCGGCGCCCGGGGCGTGGTCGTGGCCGCGGGGCGAGGGGAGGTGGGCGCCCTGCAGGTCGAGGTCGTTCTCGCGGCGGGCGATCCCCCGGCCCGCGGCTTCCTCGCGACCGTGGACGGAGGCATCCTGTCCGCGCCGGTCTCGGTGGGCGAGACCGTCATCTTCCCGGTTCTCACCGCCATCCCCCACTTCGTGAGGCTCGGGAGCCTCCCGGCGAACTGCGCCGTGGCCGGGGAGAACCCCCGGAGCGTCCCGATCGTCGCGGGCGACACCGTCTCCACCCGGTTCGAGGTGGGCTGCCAGTAGGCGGCGCGCCGGCGTGCGCCGGCCGTACGCTCAGGCGCCGCCCGAGATCCTCGCCCAGCCGTCGCGCAGGCTCACGGTCCGGTTGAACACCGGGGCGCCCGGCCGCGAGTCCGCCGCGTCGCTCACGAAGTAGCCCTGCCGCTCGAACTGGTAGCGCGCTCCGGGAGGGTCGTCCTGCACGGACGGCTCGACCCAGCCGCTCTCCACGACGAGGGAGTCGGGGTTCAGGTGGTCCGTGAAGTCGCCGCCCTCCGGGACGTCGTCCGGGTCGGGCACGGAGAACAGGCGGTCGTAGAGCCGGACCTCGCAGGGGATCGCGTGCGCGGCCGACACCCAGTGGACCGTGCCCCGCACCTTCCTTCCGTCCGACGGGAACGCGTCCCACGTCTCCGGATCGTGCGAGCAGCGGAGCTCGACGACCTCTCCCGAGGCGTCCTTCACCACCTCGTCGCAGCGGATCAGGAAGGCGTGGCGGAGCCGGACCTCCGCGCCCGGCGACAGGCGGTGGAAGCGGCGCGGCGGATCCTCCATGAAGTCGGAACGGTCGATCCAGATCTCCCGGGAGAAGGGGAGCCGCCGCGAGCCCGGCTTGTCCACGTCGCGCGGGAAGTCCGGCGCGTCGGCCCACCGGACCTCGTCCTCCGGGAAGTCCGTGATGACGAGCTTCAGCGGGTTCACGACGCAGAGCCGACGGGGCGCCCTCCAGTTCAGGTCGTCCCGGATCGCGTACTCCAGCTTCGCGATGTCGACCCGGCTGTCGACCTTGTCCACGCCGACCATGTCGACGAAGGACCGGATCGCCTCGGGCGTCACGCCCCGCCGCCGCAGGCCCGCGATCGTCGGCATCCGCGGGTCGTCCCAGCCGGCCACGTGCCCCTCCCGCACCAGCCGCACGAGCCTGCGCTTGCTGAGCACCGTGTAGTCCACGTTCAGCCGCGCGAACTCCGTCTGCTCCGTCCGCGGCCGCTCGATCCCGACGGCGTCGAGCACCCAGTCGTAGATCTCCCGGTTGTTGCGGAACTCGAGCGTGCACAGCGAGTGCGTGATCTCCTCGATCGCGTCCTCGAGGCAGTGCGCGTAGTCGTACATCGGGTAGAGGCACCAAGCGTCGCCCCGCCGGTAGTGCGCCGAGTGCCGGATCCGCAGCAGGAGGGGGTCCCGCATGATCATGTTCGGGTGCGCAAGGTCGATCTTCGCGCGCAGCACGTGCGCCCCGTTGGGGAACGCGCCCGCCCGCATCCGGCGCAGCAGGTCCAGGTTCTCGTCCGGCGTCCGGTCCCGGAACGGGCCCGGACGGCCCGGCTCCGTCACCGTGCCCCGCAGCTCCCGGATCTCCTCTTCGCTCGAGGAGTCGACGTAGGCCTTTCCCTCCCGGACGAGCTTCTCGGCCCACTCGTACATCCGCTCGAAGTAGTCCGACGCGAAGTGGAGTCGGTCCTCCCAGTCGAACCCGAGCCAGCGGATGTCCGCCTGGATCGAGTCCACGTACTCCTGCGTCGCCGTGTCCGGGTTCGTGTCGTCGTAGCGGAGGTTGCAGGTGCCGCCGTATTCCTCCGCGATCCCGAAGTTCAGGCAGATCGACTTCGCGTGGCCGATGTGGAGGTAGCCGTTCGGCTCGGGCGGGAAGCGCGTGGCGACCCGTCCTCCGTACTTGCCCGACGCGAGGTCGGCCTCGACCATCGCGCGGATGAAGTCCTTCGGCCCGGAGGCCGGAGCCCCGGCCTCCGGGCGCTCGTTCTCGGGTGTGTCGGGCATGAACTCCGCCGTCTCCCTCTCGTTCTCGTTCCGGTCGGGTGGGGGATCGGTAACCTCGCGTCCCGCCCCGCGATTGCCAAGTGCGCCGGCTGGCGCGGGTCCCGGCCGCCGTTTATGGTCGGACGCCCCCGGCGACGAGGCGCCCGGGGACGGATTCCGGCTCCAGACGAGGGTATCGGACCATGCGGACACGGACGCGAAACGCGCGGGCGGCGGCGCTCGTACTGGGAACGGCGGCCTGGCTCGTGGCGGTGGGTTGCGGCCAGGCGGGATCGCGGGAGGACCGGGCTGCGCAGGCCGGGGTGGAGAGCGGCAGGGCCGGTGAGGGGGTCGTCGCGGC
Organism: Gemmatimonadota bacterium; assembly: GCA_046484665.1. GTDB lineage: Bacteria > Gemmatimonadota > Gemmatimonadetes > Palauibacterales > Palauibacteraceae > Carthagonibacter. The sequence goes on along the minus strand of JAWOIN010000021.1, from coordinate 16,392 downwards.
GGCGGGGGGACGGCAGGAGTCGAGCATGCCCGCGGCGATCCTCGGAGAAGCGCCGCCGCCGCGCGGCGAGGGCGTCCGCTACGTGACCGGCGACGAGGCCACCGTCGGCTACCTGGCGGTCCCGGTCGGCGAGGGTCCGTTCCCGTCGGTGATCCTGATCCACGAGTGGAACGGCCTGATCGACCGGGTGCGGCAGATGGCGGACGCGATGGCGGACGAGGGATACGTCGCCCTGGCGGCGGACCTCTACCGGGGCCGGACGGGAAGCGACCGCGAGGAGAACGTCGCCCTGATGGAGGAGGCGCAGTCCGACCCCGGGGCGATCATCGCGAACCTCGATGCCGCCCAGCGGTTCCTGCGCGCGCGTTCGGACGTGACGGGCCGCGTCGCGACGATGGGCTGGTGCTTCGGGGGCGGCGTGGCCCTCAGCTACGCGATCGGCGGGGAGAACCACGACGGCACGGCGATCTTCTACGGCCGGCTCGTGACGGACCCGGAGACGCTCGCGGCCGTCGACCACCCGATCTACGGGACGTTCGCGGAGATGGACTCCGGGATCCCGCCGTTGGAGGTCGAGAAGTTCGCGTCGGCGCTCCGGGAAGCGGGAATCGAGAACGACCTGCATATTTACGATGACGTCCAGCACGGGTTCTGGCTCTGGGTGGACCGCGACCCGGAGACCTCCCGGGCCCCGGCGCTGGACGCGTGGAACCGCCTGAAGGCGTATCTGGAGCGCGTCCTGGACTGAGCCCGGACGCGCGCGCAACGAGCGACGGACCGGGCCCCGGCGGGGGACGGCCCGTCCCGAGCGAGAGGCACGACGATGGAGAGCTCCGCGCGCGCCGCGAAGCCGGCGCCGAACAAGAAGAGTCCGTGGCTGACCTGGTTCCTGCTCGGGCTCGTGGTGGGCGTGCTCGGCACGCTCTTCCTCCCCGGCATTGTGCGACCCTACCTGCCGGGCGCCCTGCGGGGCGAAGGAGCGGAGGTATCCGGAATCGTCGAGGCGAAGTCCAGGGAGCCGGAGCGCCTCCTGCTGACGATCGGCGGCGACGCCGGGGCGGTGCTCGTGACGTTCACGAAGCAGGTGCCGGAGATCGACCTCCTCGTGGAGCCCGGCGACAGCGTCGTGCTCGCGGTGCGCGAGTACGCGCCGTTCGTCGAGAACCCGTCCCTGCGGCGGGTCCAGAAGGCGGGCGAGTTCGGCCGCACGGTGCGTCGCGCGCAGCCGGCCGGCGAGGACGCCGAGTCGGGGGAGATCCAGCGCCGGGAGCACCCGGCCGCCGAGGCCGGGGAGGACGTCGAGGGAGCGGCGGGCGCGGTCGACTCCCTGCCGGAGACGCCGGACTGGGTCGACTCGTCGCCGCCGGGACCCGACCGGTCCGGGAGCGACACGACGGGGGTCGGCTGACCGCGCGGGCGGGCGGGGCCCCGCGCGGGCCCCGCCCGTGAGCGGATTCTGGCGACTTGTCGCGAGCCTGGGACTGCCCCAGGCGGTCGGGATTCTGTCGGGTCTCGCGACGGCGCGTGGCGTGCGGGGATGGTATCCCGGCCTCGAGAAGCCCTCCTTCAACCCGCCGTCCTGGGTGTTCGCGCCGGTCTGGACCGCGCTCTACCTGGCGATGGGCGTCGCCGCCTGGCTGGTGTGGCGGAAGGGGCTCGACGCGCCCGGCGTCCGCCCGGCCCTCCTGGCGTTCCTCGTGCAGCTCGCCCTGAACGGCCTCTGGTCGCTCCTGTTCTTCTCCCTCCGATCGCCGGGGCTCGCGCTCGCGGAGATCACGGTCCTGTGGGCGGCGATCGGCGTGACCACGATCCTGTTCTTCCGCCAGTCGGGCCTGGCGGGCTGGTTGATGGCGGCGTACTGGGCGTGGGTGACCTTCGCCGCGCTGCTGAACTTCTCGATCTGGCGCCTGAACGCCTGACCCGGGCCCGACCGCCGCGCGGTCGAGCCTCGCGCCCCGAGGTCCGCTCGCTCAGCCCGCGACCAGGCCCCAGACCAGGTTCGCGAGGATCGCGGTGATCGCGACCGGGCAGACGAACCGGATCAGGAAGCTCCACAGACGGCCGAATGGGAACTTCCCGTCGTTGGCCTTCACCTCCTCGCCGGCCGCCCGGACGCCCCACACCCAGCCGGCGAACAGGCTGATCAGGAGAGCGCCGATCACGAGCGAGTACTGCCCGAAGATCGTGAACAGGAACGAGAGGAAGTCCGTCCCGACGCCGGGCAGGTCCGTCAGCCAGCCGACGGCCCCGCTCGCCAGGGCGCTGGGAATCCCGAGCAGGAACGCGGCGCCGCCGAGCGTGACCGCGGCCTTCCGTCGCGACCAGCCCCGCTCGTCCACCGCCCACGCAGTGACCACCTCGAGCAGCGAGACGCTCGAGGTGAGGGCGGCGATCCCGAGAAGCACGAAGAAACCGGTCCCGAACACGATCCCGCCGAGCGGGGCGGGGGGAATCGTCGAGAGGAGCGAGGTCAGCACGACGAACACCATGCCCGGCCCGCCCTCGCCGGGCGTCAGTCCGGCGTGGAACAGGGTCGGGAAGATGATGAGTCCGGCGAGGATCGCGATCGCCGTGTCGAAGCCCGTCACCCAGCCCGCCGAGGATACGAGGTCGTCCTTCTTCGACACGTATGATCCGTAGGTGATCATCGCGCCCATCCCGAGGCTCAGGCTGAAGAACGCCTGGCCGATCGCGGCGAGCACGACCGCGCCCGTGACCTTGCTGAAGTCGGGCTTGAAGTAGAACTCGAGGCCGGCGCCCGCCCCGGAGAGCGTGACGGCGCGGACGGCGAGCAGCGCGAGCAGCACGGCCAGCACCGGCATCAGGACCTTCGTCCAGCGCTCGATCCCGTCTCGGACGCCCCCCAGGACGACGTAGATCGTGAGGGCGATGAACGCGAGGTGCCAGCCGATCGCCTGGACGGGCCCTCCCGCGACCTCGGCGAAGATCTCGACGGTGTCGGCGCCCGGCCCGAACGTGCCCACCGCGGTCTTCAAGATGTAGGCGAGCGTCCACCCCGCGATCACCGAGTAGAAGCTGAGGATCGCGAGCCCGGTGAGCACGCCGATCCCGCCGACCACGACCCAGGCCGTTCCCGGCGCCAGCGCCTTGAACGCGCCGACCGGGTTCCGGCCCGTCCGCCGGCCGACGATGAGCTCGGCCAGCATCACGGGCGCGCCGATGAAGGCGACGGCCATCAGGTAGACCAGCAGAAAGGCGGCGCCGCCGTTCTGGCCGGCCACCGTCGGGAACCCCCAGATGTTGCCGAGTCCGATCGCGCTTCCCGCCGCTGCGAGGATGAAGGCGAGCTTCGAGCCCCAGGTGTCGCGCGGCTGGCCCGTCGACGGATCCATTCGGACCTCTCCGGAGTTCCGGGAGACCGGGGAGGGAACGGGCGCCGATCCGATCCGCCGCCGAGCCCGCCCCGGTGAGACGCCCGATCATACGCAAGCGGCAGGGGGGCGACAATCCGAGCGGCGGCTCCCGCGGGACGGACGGGGGGCGTAGTTTGCGCCCGGTCCACGGCGCCGCCCCGGCGGCGGCTCCGCGCGTCGGGAGACCGGTCCGGGAGGCGCGATGGCGGCGAGCAGATCGAAAGAGGGCGACGCGCAGCGAGACCGGTTCGGCCGCTGGTTCGTCCTGCTGCTGACCGTGGGGATCACGATCCTGTTCCTCGCGATGATCCGCTCGATGATCCTGGCGCTGCTGCTGGCGGGGATCTTCGCCGGGATGCTGTGGGGCGTGTTCCAATGGCTGATGCGGCTGTTCGGCGGCCGGCGACGGCTCGCCGCGCTCCTGACCGTCCTGCTGCTCCTGCTGCTGGTGGTCGTTCCGCTCTCTGCGTTCCTCGGCGTCGTGGCGGCCCAGGCGCTGGATGTGACCGCGTCCGTCGGGCCCTGGATCGAGCGTCAGATGGCCCAGCCCGACCCGCTGGGCCGGGTCTTCACGGAGGTCCCGATCCTCCGGCGGCTGGAGCCGTACCAGGAGCAGGTCATCGCGAAGGCGGGAGAGCTGACGGGCCGTCTCGGTGAGTTCCTCGTGGGGCAGGTCGCGGCTCTGACCCGCGGGACGGCGACGTTCCTCCTCCAGCTGTTCGTCATGCTGTACGCGATGTTCTTCTTCCTCCTCTCCGGGCGGGAACTGCTCGGGAGGATCCTCCATTACATGCCGCTGGAGGCGGACGACGAGAGCCTGATGGTGGAGAAGTTCGTCTCCGTGACGCGCGCCACGATCAAGGGCTCCCTCGTGATCGGGATCCTGCAGGGGGCGCTCGCCGGAGGAGCGTTCGCGGTCGCGGGGATCCAGGGAGCGGCCTTCTGGGGGACGGTGATGGCGGTGCTGTCGATCATTCCGGCGGTCGGGAGCGGGCTCGTCTGGGTGCCCGCCGTGATCTATCTGTCCGTGATCGGCCGGCCGGGTGCCGCGATCGGGCTCGGCCTCTGGTGCCTCGCGGTCGTGGGGTCGGTGGACAACTTCCTGCGGCCGATGCTGGTCGGTCGGGACACGAAGATGCCCGACCTCCTCGTCCTCGTCTCCACTCTCGGCGGCCTCTTCCTGTTCGGAGCAGTGGGCTTCATCATCGGTCCCGTCGTCGCCGCCCTGTTCGTGGCGGTGTGGGAGATCTACGGCCGGGTGTTCCGCACCTGGCTGCCCGCGGAGCCCGATCCGGCGGTCGCCGGGGAGCTCGCCGGGCCGTCCGCCGCGGCGGCCGAGGCCGGGGACGGGCCGGTGTCCTCGTGAGCGCCCTCCCGGACGGGCCCGGTGCGACGCCGACGGCCGACCGGCTGCGCTCGTTCATGGCCGAGGCCGTCCGCCTCGCGCAGGAGAGCGTCGAGACGGGAGGGGGGCCGTTCGGGGCGCTGGTCGTCCGGGACGGGGTGATCGTCGGTCGCGGCAGGAACCGCGTGGTCCCGGCCAGCGATCCGACCGCCCACGCCGAGATCGAGGCGATCCGGGACGCCTGCCGGACGCTGGGGACGCACCAGCTCGAGGGCTGCGAGCTGTTCGCCTCCAGCGAGCCCTGCCCGATGTGCCTCGGCGCGATCTACTGGGCCCGTCCCGAGGCGGTCTACTTCGCGAACCCGCGGGACGAGGCCGCCGCGGTCGGCTTCGACGACGCCTTCATCTACGAGGAGATCGACCGGAATCCGCGCGAGCGGAGAATCCGGATGCGGCGCCTCGAGGTGGAGGGCGCCGAGGAACCGTTCGAGCGGTGGCGGGCGAAGCACGACCGGATCGAGTACTGACGGCGGCTCGCGCGGGCCCGCCGGAGGTCTCCCGCGCTTTGCGGACGTCGCTCCGGCGCCGCATCTTCCCTGGGACGGGACGCATCCCGGACCTTCACCCTCCCACAGACGGGTTCGACCGATGAACGACGAGATCCTGAAGCTGCTCGGCGACGACGCGAAGGCCCTGCTGGAGCACGTGTGCAAGGGCATCACGAAGGACCGGCTGCACCTGCCGGGGCCCGATTTCGTGGACCGCGTGTGGGCGATCTCCGACCGCAACAACCGCACGCTCGGCAACCTCGAGTGGATCTACACGCACGGGCGGCTCGGCGGCTCCGGATACCTGTCGATCCTGCCGGTCGACCAGGGGATCGAGCACTCCGGCGGCGCGAGCTTCTCGAAGAACCCCGACTACTTCGACCCCGAGAAGATCGTCGAGCTCGCGATCGAGGGCGGCTGCAACGCGGTGGCCTCGACCTTCGGCGTGCTCGGGAACGTGTCGCGCCGGTACGCGCACAAGATCCCGTTCATCGTGAAGATCAACCACAACGAGCTGCTGACGTATCCGAACGCCTACGACCAGATCCTGTTCGGCACGGTGGAGACGGCGTACGACATGGGCGCCGCCGCGGTGGGGGCGACGATCTACTTCGGCTCGCCGGAGAGCGGCCGGCAGATCCAGGAGATCGCGGAGGCGTTCGCGCTCGCGCACGACCTCGGCATGGCGACGGTGCTCTGGTGCTACCTCAGGAGCTCGGCGTTCAAGAAGGACAAGGACTACCACGTGAGCGCCGACCTCACGGGACAGGCGAACCACCTCGGGGTCACGATCCAGGCCGACATCGTCAAGCAGAAGCTGCCGGAGAACAACGGTGGCTACGTCGCGATGAACGCGGGCGGCACGAGCTTCGGGAAGTTCGACAAGCGGATGTACGAGGAGCTCTCGAGCGACCACCCGATCGACCTCTGCCGCTGGCAGGTGGTGAACTGCTACATGGGCCGCGTGGGACTCATCAACAGCGGCGGCGCCTCCGGCAAGAACGACTTCGGGGACGCGGCCCGGACGGCCGTGATCAACAAGCGGGCCGGCGGGACGGGGCTGATCTCCGGTCGGAAGGCCTTCCAGCGCCCGATGAAGGAGGGCGTCAAGCTCCTCCACACGATCCAGGACGTCTACCTGGACCACGCGGTCACCGTGGCATGAAAGACGGGCCGGGCCGCGGGAGCGCGACGCTCCCCGCGGGCCGGCCCTGACCTCCCGGGAGCCGGACTACGGCGCGGCGGCCGTGACCTCCGGCGCCGTCGCGTCGAGCACCCGCACTTCTCCGAAGCCGAGCGCCCGGACGGGGGCCTCGATCTTCGAAACGTCCCCCACCACGACCCAGATCAGCCGGTCCGGATCGAGGAACTCGCGCGCGACAGCCGTCGCGTCGTCGACCGTCACGCTCCGGACTCTGCCTGCGTAACCGTCGAACCAGTCGTCGGGAAGCCCGAAGCGCACGATCTCCGCCAGGGAGCCTCCCACCGCGCCGATCGTCTCCCAGCTGCCGGGCAACGACAGGGTCAGGTTGTCGACGGCCTTCGCCAGCTCCTCCTCCGTGACCGGGCGCGGGCCCCGGATCGCCGCGAGCTCCTGGCGGATCTCCGTCAGCGCCTCCGCGGTCCTGTCGCTCTGGACCGGGGCGTAGACCACGAACGGCCGCTGGCCGGCCGCGTCCCACGCGAAGCTCGACGCGCCGTAGGACCAGTGCTTGTCCTCGCGCAGGTTCAGGTTGATCCTCGAGATGAACGCTCCGCCGAGCACGGTGTTCATCGTCTCGAACGCCACCTCGTCGGGGTTAGCGGTCGGCGGGATCACCTGCCCGGCGAGGATCACCGACTGCTGGGCGTCGGGCCGGTCGAGCAGGTAGACCCGCGAGGCCGTGGGCCGCTCCACGCGGGCGAGGTTCTTGGACGGAGTCTCCGCGGCCCGCCAGCCCCGGAAGGCCGCCTCGAGCCTCGGGACGACCTCCTCGAGCGACACGTCGCCGGAGACCACCAGCGTCGCGTTGTTCGGGCGGAACCAGGTCTCGTGGAATGCGCGCAGGTCCGCGCGCGTCATCGCGCTCACGGAAGCTTCCGTCCCCGTGCCGGTGAGCGGCTGCGCGTAGGCGTGGCCGCTCCCGTACAGCAGCGGCGGAAGCGTTCGGAGGGCCAGTCCCATCGGCTGGACCTTCTCCTGCTGGATCCGCGCCAGCCGCTGCGCGCGGAGGCGCTCGAGCTCCGCCTCGGGGAAGGAGGGGTTCCGGATCACGTCGACGAACAGGTCGAGCGAGGGCTCGAGGTTCGCCACGAGGGCCGACATCGAGACCGTGGCGAGGTCGAGGCTCGCGCCCGTTCCGAGACCGGCCCCGAGCAGCGCGAGCTCCTCGCTGATCTCGAGCGAGCTCCGGCTCTCGGTGCCCTCGTCCATCATGTCCATCGCCATGCTCGCCAGCCCCGGCATCTCCGCCCGGTCCGCGGCGTAGCCGGCATCCACCAGCAGCTGCATCTGCACGAGCGGAAGCCCGTGCCGCTCGGCGAGCACGACGTCGAGCCCGTTGGAGAGGGTGGCCCGCCGTACGTCCGGGAAGTCCGGCACCGGGGCCTCGCCCACCGCCGGCGGGCTCGACCGGTCGGCGCCCGGTCCGCTCGCCATCAGCGTCGGGAAGGGGTGGACCTCCAGCACGAAGACGCCGTCCGAGAGCCAGCGGCGCGCCGCGTCCCGGATCTCCTCCGCCGTGACGCCATCGACCCGGGCCAGCTCCGTCCGGTAGAACTCCGGGTCGCCGGCGTAGACCTCGCCCTGGGCGAGACGGTCCGACTTGCCGCCGAACCCGCCGACACGCTCGATGCCCCGCAGGAATCCCGCCCGGTACTGCGTCCTGATCCGGCGCAGCTCGGCGTCGGTCGGGCCATCCGCGAGGAACCGGTCGAGCTCCTCGCGGAGCGCGCGCTCCACCTCGGCGAGCGGGACGTCGGGACGGGCCGTCCCGATCACCACGAGCTGGCTCCCGATCTCCCGCGCGTCGATGAACGCGGAGGCGGCGGTCGCGGTCTGGTCGTCGTACACGAGCCGCTTGAAGAAGCGGGAGGTCTTGCCGGACGCGAGCACGTCCGAGGCGAGATCGAGCAGCGTCGCGTCCTTCGACGACCACTCGGGGACGTTCCAGACCATGTAGACCCGGGCCTGCGGGACGCGGTCCTGCATCACCTGTCGGTGCTCGCCCGCCCGCTCCGCGATCCACGACTGGTGCTTCGTGATCGGCGGGCCTGGCGGGATGTCGCCGAAGTACGTCTCCACCTTCTCGATCGCGGTCGCCGGGTCGACGTCGCCCGCCACGACCAGCACGGCGTTGTTCGGGCCGTAGTACGTCCGGAACCACTCCCGCGCGTCCTCCAGGCTGGCCGCCTCGAGGTCCTCCATCGAGCCGATCACCGACCACGAATAGGGGTGCCCCTTCGGATAGGTGTTCGCGGAGATCTCGTTCCACGCCCGGCCGTAGGGCTGGTTCTCGCCCTGCCGCTTCTCGTTCTGGACGACGCCGCGCTGCTCGTCGAGCCTCGCCTGGTCGATCGCGCCGAGCAGGTGGCCCATGCGGTCCGACTCCATCCACAGGGCGAGGTCGAGCGCGCTGGTGGGTACGTTCTGGAAGTAGTTCGTCCGGTCCTCGTTCGTCGTGCCGTTCAGGTCCGTGGCGCCGAGCGGCTCGAGCACCTGGAAGTAGTCGGTGTCCGCGTTCTCGCTCCCGTTGAACATCAGGTGCTCGAACAGGTGCGCGAAGCCCGTCTTTCCGGGCTTCTCGTTCTTCGAGCCGACGTGGTACCAGACGTTGACCGCCACGATCGGCGCCTTGTGGTCCTCGTGCACGAGGAGCGTGAGGCCGTTGTCCAGCACGTGCCGTGTGTAGGGGATTTCCACTTCGCCGGCCGGCGTCCGCTGCGCGGCCGCCGAGGCCGGCGCCAGCGCCGCGGCGAGCAGGGCCAGGAGCCCCGCGATCGTCGTTCGAGATCTCGCCATCGGTTCCTCCCGTCGCATCACTTCCCGTCCCGGGTCTTCACGGGCTCCCGCCTTTCCGGCCCGCCGGGGCTCGAACGCGCCCGCCGGGCGGTCCGGAGAAACAAAGTAAGATCCGCAGCGTCCGTGCCGCGCGCCGGGTCGCCCGGGTCGGCTGCCCGGACGCTGGCGGCCGTCTGCGGATCCGCGATTCGCCTGCCCCCGCACGGGTCCCACGAGCGCCCGGAGCGCCGGACAACCTGTCGAGCCGTGAGCCAGAGTGGCCGGGGGCCGGCGGCCGTCCGGCGGGACGTGCCGGAAGCCCTTCGCACGAGGGCGACGGGCGCTATATTGCCGCGTCCCGAGGACGACACCCTGAACGAGGTTGCCGCTTGAACCTGCACGGACGGAGCTTCCTGACGCTCCTCGACTATTCGGCGGAGGAGATCCGCCACCTGCTCGACCTCTCCTTCGAGCTGAAACGCGCCAGGCGCGAGGGGACCGAGAGGCGGCGACTCGTCGGCAGGAACATCGCGCTCATCTTCGAGAAGACGTCGACCCGGACGCGGTGCGCCTTCGAGGTGGCCGCGTTCGACCAGGGGGCGCACGTCACCTACCTCGGTCCCACCGGCTCGCAGCTCGGTCACAAGGAGTCGGTGGCCGACACGGCGCGGGTGCTCGGCCGGATGTACGACGGCATCGAGTACCGGGGCTTCGGACAGGAGCGGGTCGAGATCCTGGCCGAGCACGCGGGCGTCCCCGTCTGGAACGGGCTTACGGACGAGTACCACCCGACCCAGGTCCTCGCCGACGTGATGACGATGGTGGAGCACGCCGGGCGCGGGCCGGAAGGCCTCGCGTACTGCTATCTCGGCGACGCCAGGAACAACGTCGGCAACTCGCTGATGATCGGCGGAAGCCGGCTGGGGATGGACGTCCGGCTGTGCGCGCCCCGCGACCTGTGGCCGGCCGAGTCGCTGGTCGAGCGCTGTCGCGGCTTCGCGGCGGAGAGCGGAGCGAGGCTGACCCTCACGGAGAGCGTCGAGGAGGGCGTGCGCGGGGCGGACTTCCTGTACACGGACGTCTGGGTGTCGATGGGGGAGCCGGAGGAGAGGTGGGCGGAACGGATCGCGACGCTCCGGCCCTACCAGGTGAACCGGCGGACGATCGAGCTCGCCGGAAACCCGGACGTGAAGTTCCTGCACTGCCTGCCGGCCTTCCACGACCGCAGGACCGCGGTCGGGGAGCGGATCTTCCAGGAGCACGGGCTGGACGGCGTGGAGGTCACGGACGACGTGTTCGAGTCCGACGCCTCCATCGTGTTCGACCAGGCCGAGAACCGGATGCACACGATCAAGGCGATCATGGTCGCCACGCTCGGCGACTGAGCCCGGAAGGACTTCGAGATGAGAGAACGCACGCGTCGCTTCCTTGCCTCTCTCACCCGCAGCCCCCGCGGGCTGTTCGGAACGATGCTGGCGGGCTCCAGCGGCTTCCTGATCGTCACGCTGATGGCGTACGACATCATCGGCGGGGGCGAGCATCCCTACCTCGGGATCCTCACCTACATGCTGCTGCCGCTCGTCTTCCTCGCGGGCCTCGTGCTCGTGGTGAGCGGGATCCGCAAGCAGACGAAGGCGCGGCTCGCAGCGGAGGCGGAAGGCGAGGTTGCCCCGGAGTTCCCGATCATCGACCTCAACGACGACCGGACCCGGACCTGGCTGCTCACGGCCGGCGGCTTCGGGGCGGCGGCCGCAGTGCTGCTCGCGACCACGACGATCAAAGGCGTGGAATACGTCGACTCGAACCGGTTCTGCGGCACCACGTGTCACGTGATGGAGCCGGAGTGGACGGCCTACCAGCGCTCGCCGCACGCGCGCGTGCACTGCGTGCAGTGCCACGTCGGCGAGGGAGCCGGGAACTTCGTCCAGGCGAAGCTGTCGGGCGTCCGCCAGGTAATCGCCCTCGTCACGAACACCTACAACCGGCCGATCCCGACCCCCGTCCACAATCTCCGGCCGGCGCGCGCGACCTGCAACGAGTGCCACTGGCCGACGAAATTCCACGGCGTGCGGACCAAGGTGATCACGCGGTTCCGGAGCGACTCCGCGAACACCGAGACGCAGACCGTAATCGTGAACAAGGTCGGCGGCGGCCAGGAGATCGGCATTTCGGAGGGTATCCACTGGCACGTGGACCCCTCGCTCCGGGTCACGTACCGCTCGGACGCGAGCCGGGAGTACGTGGAGGAGATCGAGACGCACTACCCCGACGGCACCGTCCGGGTCTACCACCGGGATCGCGCCGAGGACGCGCCGCGTGCGGAGAGCTGGCGGACGATGGACTGCATCGACTGCCACAACCGGCCCACGCACGTCTACCAGTCCCCCGAGCAGGCCGTGGACGGAGTGCTCCAGCTCGGCATCCTGAACCGCAACCTCCCCTACATCCGGCGGGAGGGGCTGAAGACGGTGAAGGGCGACTACGAGTCGCACGAGGCGGGGAGGCAGGCGATCCGGGAGCACCTCGCGGCGTTCTACCGGGAGTCGTACCCGGATCTCGCCGCCGGGCAGGCGCACCTGATCGAAGAGTCGGCGGAGACGCTCGGCGACGTTTACGCCACGAACGTCTTCCCGGCGATGAACGTCGAGTGGAACACCTACCCGGACCACCTCGGGCACGCCGGCATGCAGGGAGGGTGCTTCCGCTGCCACAGCGGCGCGTTCACGGCGGAGGACGGAAGCAAGATCTCCGTCGAATGCGAGCTGTGTCACCAGATCGTCGCCTACGAGCAGCCGCGCGAGAAGGTCGAGCTGAACATCCGGCCGTGACGACGCGCGAGAGAATCGCCGTTGGAGCGGGGGGCGCGCGCGGCCGGACGGCGCTCGCCGTCGCCGCCGTCCTCCTCCTGTTCGTGCTGGGATCGCTGGTCTCCCGCCTGTTCTATCCGGACCGGAATCCCGTCGTGCGGGAGCTGTCGGGGCGGACGATGGGGACCACGTGGAGCGCGCGCGTGGTCGCGCCGCCGGGGGCGGACGCGCGGGTCGCCGCGGCGGCGGACTCCATCGCGTCCCGGCTCGCGGCGGTGAACGACCGGATGTCGACCTGGGACCCCGAGTCCGAGATCTCCCGGCTCAACCGCCACGCGTCCTCAGAGCCGTTTCCCGTATCCCCCGCCGTGGCCGACGTGCTGGCGCGGGCGCGGCGGGTGAGCGAGGCGACCGACGGCGCGTTCGACGTCACGGTCGGGCGGCTCGTGGAGCTGTGGGGGTTCGGGCCCGGCGACGGGCCGGGCGAGCCGCCCGACCCGTCGGCGCTCGCCGAGGCGCTCTCGCACACGGGCTTCCGCGGCCTGCGGCTCGTCGAGGACGGCCGGGCCGTGGTGAAGGACGACCCCGCGCTGCACGTCGATCTCTCAGCGATCGCCAAGGGCTACGGGGTCGACCGGGCGGCGGAGGCGCTGTCCGGGCTCGGGATCGCGTCGTGGGCGATCGAAGTGGGCGGCGAGGTGCGCGCGCGCGGGCGCAAGCCGGACGGCACGCCGTGGAGGATCGGGATCGAGACACCGGACCCGGGCGGTCGGAGGGTCCTCCGGAGCTTCGCCCTCGAGGATCTCGCCGCGGCGACCTCGGGCGACTACCGGAACTTCTTCGAGCGCGACGGCGTGCGGTACGCGCACATCGTGGATCCCCGCACGGGCAGGCCCGTCCGCTGGGAGGGGTTCTCGGTCACGGTGCTGCACGGGAGCGCCGCCGTCGCCGACGCGTGGGCGACGGGGCTCGGGGTGCTCGGGCCGCGGCACGGCGTCGAGGCGGCGGAGCGCGAGGGCATCGCGGTGCTGTTCATCGTGCGGAACGGGGCGGGAGGGGGCTACCGCGAGGTGGCCTCCGCGGCCTGGTCGTCACTCGACGCCGGGGGCGCAGGCAGCGCGAGCACGCCGGCCCGGGCCGCCGCGAGCAGCACGAGGGGGAGCACGGTCCCCGGGATCTCCTGGGGCCAGACCGGCCAGCCCGCCAGGAAGACGACGAGCAGCGCCAGCGTGGCGAGCATGTAGGGCCGGAGCCAGCGCCGCCGCCATCCCCGCAGGAGCGCGAATCCCGGGACCACGTGGAAGGGGATCGCCCACATCAGGTTCAGGTTCCCCTTCGTCACGGCGTGGATCGAGACGAAGACCAGGAAGGCGAGCACGATGCCCGCCGCGCCGAGCGCCGTGAACAGGGCCCCGTCCAGCCACCTTCGCATCGGCCTGCCGACGCGCAGGTCCCGGATCGTCGTCCAGGCTCCGGCGATCGCCAGGAGCCAGAGCAGGACCCGCGGCCAGTCGGGCGCGCGCTCCCGCTCCGCCGCGCCCGGTCCCCACGCGAGCGTGTCCGTGCGGGACACGAGCGACCGGGTTCCCTCCGGCCCCTCGATCCGAGCCGCCGCGACCCACCGCATCAGCCACTCCGGGAGGAACAGCGCGTCCCGGGCCGACGCCTCGCGGTCGGCCGGGGGGCCGAGGCCCAGGTCCATCGCGAGGTCGAGGCCGGGCCTCTCCGCCAGGTAGGGGTCGAGCAGCCGCCGGAAGCTCTCCGCGGGCTCGGCGAGTCGGCTGCGCAGTCCGTCGCCGGCGACGGACTCGATCACGTCCCTCGGACGCGTCGCGCAGTTGTCGAAGAAGAAGTCGTAGCGATAGCTCCGGTTCTCGGGCCTCGCGTTCTCGACGAGGGCGCGGAACAGCTCCCGGCGCTGCGCGAGTGTGAGGTCGAGCGTCTGCTCGATCGACGGCCGCTCCTCCTGCTCCCAATACCACGCGACCGCCCGCAGGGGCGCGCCCGACGCCGACAGCTGGTAGTCGAGCCGCCCGTAGGCGAAGCGGGCGACAAAGGCAGCCCCTCCCGCCGGCGACTCGGGAAAGTCGAACGTGCCGAAGTTGAAGCCCGCGTCGAGGCCTGCGACCGGGTCGCGGACCCGCAGGATCGTGTGCCCGAACAGGCTGTAGAGCTTCCGACCCGGCAGGATCGTGATCAGCGACACGACGGACGAGTCGGAGAGCGCGACGACCGCCGGGGCCGGCGCCTGGGCGGCGGAACGGCCGGGCAGGAACCCGAGCAGGGCGACGACCAGCGTCGCGGGAGGGACGAGGCGCAGGGACGTGCGGGCGATCATGGCGCGAAAGCTAAGTCCGGCCGCCGACCGGGGCCACGCGCGCCGCTCGCCCCCGGAGCCCCCGTCGCGCCGGCCGCCGACGCGGTCTAGAATGCCGTCGACGGCCTCGGCGCGGAGGGCGCGTCTCCCGGGCGGCGGTCCGCTCCGGGGCGTTCCGGCGCGCGCTCGCCCCGGAACCCGGAACCGCGCGAAGAGAGGAAGCCCGCGATGTTCTCGAGAATCCTGGTGCCCGTGGAGCTCAGCGAGAAGGACGTGCGCGCCGTCGACGCGGCGCGCGAGCTGGCCTCCGGACCCGGCGCGGAGGTCACGCTCCTGCACGTGATCGAGACGCTCGACCTGCCGTTCGATGAGCTCGAGGACTTCTACGCGAAGCTCGAGGAGCGGGCGAAGGCGGTGGTCGACGTGCTGGCGGCCCGCCTCTCCGAGGCCGGGGTCGCGGTCGCGTCGCGGATCGAGTTCGGCGCCCGGGTGCCGGAGATCCTGGCCTGCGCGCGGGAGTGCGAGGCCGAGCTCGTCGTCCTCGTCGCCCGGACCGTGGATCCCGGGCACCCCGCCGGCGCGTGGTCCGGAATCGCCTACCAGACCTCGATCCTCCTGCCGGGCGCGGTGCTGTTGCTGAAGTGACCGGACGGCCGTCTGGCAGTTTGCAACGATCCCTCGATACAACCTTCACCCGCTCCCAAAAAGTGCACCCTCCGGGGTCGCCCGCGGTCCCGGACCCATCCTGCCGCAGGCTCGTGTCGTCCGTCTAACCGTCAGTCTGACAGTCGCTTGACGCAACGGGTATCGGGCGCCTCATCCCGATCCCGTCGACTCGCACGATTCTCGCCCTCGAGGAGCGCCGGAACGTTGCGCCGACGACCCGAGCCGATGCCGGCGCGCAGCCAGGAGAGGGGAACGTATGAAGCGACTCGTCGCCCACCTGAGAGACCGCTGGCGGAGCGCTCGCGCCGACGAGCGCGGGGTGGCGCTCGTGATCGCCGCCGGCAGCATGCTCGCCCTGACCTCCGTCGCCGCCCTCGCGGTCGACGTGGGGATGCTGTACACGGCCCGGACGGAGGCGCAGCGCGCGGCGGACGGCGCCGCGCTCGCCGGGGCGGGCGCGCTCATCGTCTCCCCCGACAACGCAGGGCTGGCGACGCTGTACGCGATGGAGTACGGCGGACGGAACTCGATCGGCGGCCAGCCGGCAAACATCCTCGAGGACGACGTGAGCGTCGACCTCGCCCAGCGGCGGGTCACGGTGGCCGCGCTGCGGACGGCGGAGCGCGGGAACCCGATGCGGACCTTCTTCGCCCGCGTGTTCGGCGTGAATACCGTGAACGTCAGCGCCTCGGGCACGGCGGAGGCGTCCCCGGCGGCCGGGATCAACTGCCCGCTGCCGGTCACCCTGCCCGACCGCTGGTACGAGGCCGGAGGGCCGGGCAACGACCCCGACGACTTCAACCCCGAGCGCGGCGACTTCTACGTGCCGTGGCTCCAGCCGGGTACCGACCCCCCCGTCATCAACGACGGCTTCACGGGGTACGCGGAGCACGACATCGGGACGCAGTTCACGATCAAGTCGAACACCGCGAACGGGGGCATGAACCCGAGCTGGTACTACCCGTGGCGTCCTCCCGTGCAGCAGGGCGCCGACGACTACCGCGAGAACGTGCGCGGCTGCGTGGACCCGTCGATCACCTACTGGGTCGGCCAGGAGGTGGACACGGAGCCGGGCAACATGTCCGGCCCCACGATGCAGGGCTTCGATGACCTGATCGACCTGGACCCCGGGGCCGTCTGGAACGACCTGCTCGACTGCGTGGTGGCACGGGCCAACTGTAACAAGCCTTGCCGATGCCGATAAGGAAACAATCATTGCCGTATTTTCCCTTCTGACCTCGGAAAAAGTTTTATCCATATCTGATCCAGTGGCTATTTCAATAAAAACCGGCTTAACAAAGGGGCCTGTGATGGGCGGAAATCTGACAACATTATGCCATTTGGTGGGAACTCCTT
>JAWOIN010000176.1:0-16170 GCA_046484665.1 Gemmatimonadota bacterium | reverse complement strand
CACGCCCGGGCCCGCGCGATCTCCTCGAGGTGTTCGTCCAGCCGCCGCCGCTCGGCCTCCGTGAGGAGGCCGAGCCGGGCCGCCACGGGCCCGAGGCGCAGCAGGCAGTTGTCCTGGCGGAGCAGGAGGCGGAACTCCGCCCGGGACGTGAACAGGCGGTACGGCTCATCGACGCCGCGGGTCACGAGATCGTCAATGAGGACGCCGAGGTACGCCTCGTCGCGCGCCGGCGTCCACGGCTCCCGACCCAGCGCCGCGAGCGCCGCGTCGATTCCCGCCACGACTCCCTGTCCGGCCGCCTCCTCGTACCCGGTCGTCCCGTTCACCTGGCCCGCGAGCCAGAGGCCGGGGAGATCCCGAAGCGCGAGGCCTGGCGTCAGGCGTTCCGGCGGGAAGTAGTCGTACTCGATCGCGTAGCCCGGCTGGGTCATCCGCGCGTGCTCGAGGCCCGGAACCCGGCGCAGGAGCTCGCGCTGGACGTCCGGCGGGAGGGACGTGGACAGCCCGTTCACATAGAGCTCGCGCGTTTCAAGGCCCTCCGGCTCCAGGAAGACCTGGTGGCGCTCCGCATCGGGGAACTTGACCACCTTGTCCTCGATCGAAGGGCAGTACCGCGGCCCGCGCGACGCGATCGCGCCGCCGTAGAGGGCCGAACGGGCCAGGTTCGCCGCGACCGTCTCCTTCACCTCGGGCCCGGCCGTGCCGATCCAGCACGGCACGGAGGCGGGACGGCGCGCCCTCTCCCAGTGCGAGAACCGGAACCCCTCGTCCTCCCCGTCCTGCCGCTCGAAGCGGTCGAAGTTCACCGTCCGTCCGTCGACGCGTGGCGGCGTCCCGGTCTTGAACCGCTCCGGGCTCAGGCCGAGGGAGAGCAGCTGCTCGGCGAGCTCCGTCACCGGCGCATCTCCGGCCCGCCCAGCTCCGATCCGGGACTCGGTCCCGAGCCGGATCGCGCCGCGAAGGAAGGTTCCGGTCGTCAGGATCACGGCCCTCGCCGCGAACGCGCTCCCCTCCGCCGTGACCACGCCCGTCACCCGACCGACCTCGATCCTCAGGGCGTCGACGGTCGCCTGGTACAGATCCAGGTTCTCCCGCCGCTCGAGCTCCCGGCGGACCTCCCGCGGGTAGAGGCCCCTGTCGCACTGGGCGCGCGGCGCCCACACCGCCGGCCCCCTGGACCGGTTCAGCATCCGGAAGTGCAGCGTGGTCCGGTCGGTGGCGCGTCCCATGATCCCACCCAGGGCGTCGACCTCGCGGGCCACCGTTCCCTTCGCAACCCCGCCGATCGCCGGGTTGCACGACAGCTGGCCGACCCGGGCGAGGAACGAGGTGACGAGGAGGGTGCGCGCCCCGAGCCGCGCCGCCGCGTTCGCGGCCTCGCAGCCGGCGTGCCCGCCCCCGACCACGATCACGTCGTATCCCGTTCCGTCGCGCGTCACGGCCCCTCTCCCCTATCCTTCACGTGTCCTCGCCTCCGCCGTCCCGGCGCCGTCGCGGTCCTTCCCGGGGCCGCGCGGGCCGGACCCGGGGCGAGCCCCGGCCGAGCGCGAAGATAGGAGAACGGAGCGGATGGACCAAGACGAAGCCCGGGCCGGCTTCCTCGTCGCGGGCCGCGTCCAGGGCGTGGGGTTCCGCTGGTGGACGCTCAGGACGGCGCGCGGCCTCGGGCTTCACGGGACGGTCCGGAACCGGCCGGACGGCTCGGTCGAGGTGCACGCCGCAGGCCCCCGCTCCGCCCTCTCCCGCTTCGCCTCCGCGCTCCGGGACGGACCGGCCCACGCCCGGGTCGACGCCGTGGAGTCGATCCCGTCCTCCGGCTCCCTTCCCCCGGATTTCCGCGTCCTTCCCTGACGGCACTTTTCCGGAAAACGGGTGTATGGGGTTCGGTCCCTAACGCAACGAGGATCCTCCATGATAGAGCTCCCCGACGTCGAGCGGATGATCGACGCCTTCGCCGGGTACGCCACCGGCAAGACGGTCTCCGCCGTTCTCATCGACGACCCCGAGGCCGTCGATATCGACGCCGACCTTACCGATGAGAAGATCCGGGGCCACGCCATCGACACGATCGAGAGGCACGGCCGCTACGTCGTCGTCCGCTTCCGCTCCGGGGCGAACCTCGTCTTCCACATGGGGAACGAGGGTCGGATCTTCCTCGAGTCGCAGACGACGCCGCCGGACGAGGACAGCAAGATCCGGCTCCAGTTCGCCGCCGGTCGCGAGCTCCGGTACGCCTCGCCCGGCGACGAGGGGGAGATCCACCTCGTGGACGGCGAGGACTTCAGCGGCCTCGGCACGCTCGAGACGCTGGGCCTCGACCCGCTGAGCGAGCAACTGACGGCGGAGATCTTCGTGTCGCTCGCCCGGTCCAGGCCGCGGACTACCCTGAAGGGCGTCCTCATGAACCAGGAGGTCGTCGCCGGCATCGGGAACGAGTACGCGGACGAGATCTGCTTCCAGGCGGGCTACCGCCCCGATCTCAAAGTCAAGGACATGACGGAGGAGCAGCTCGTCCGCGTCCACCGGTACCTGCGCCGCGTGCTTCGTCGAGCCACCCTCCACTGGCAGGCGGCGCACGCCGATCCCGGCTGGCTCATCAACAAGCGGGCCGCCGGGAAGACCTGTCCTCGCTGCGGCACCCGGCTCAAGTCGATGACGATCTCGAGCCGGAAGACCTGGCTCTGCCCCCGCTGCCAGCGGACGACCTGAGAGGCCCTTCCGGGATTCCCCCCTTCGGGCCGCGGGCGTCAACGAGGGGGCGGGGCGGACCGGGTCCGCGCCTCCCCCTCCTCTCCCTTCCCTCCGCCCCTCACTTCCCGATGCAGAAGCTCGCGAACACGGCATCGAGGATCTCCTCCGTCCCGACCACTCCGAGCAGCTCCTCGAGTCGCAGCGTCGCCTCCTGGAGGTGCGTCACCGCCACCTCCGGCGGCAGGCCCCCGGCGCGCGCCCGCGCGAACGCCCCGACCTCCTCCCGCGCGGCGTGGAGGGCCCGGACGTGGCGGCGGCGGGTGACGAGAGGCGCCTCCCCGGCCGCTCGGAGCCCCGCGAAGGCCGCCTGCAGGAGCAGCGAGCGGAGTTCGGGGATTCCCTCTCCCGACCTCGAGGAGACGCGCGCCACCGGCAGCCCGTCCGGCTTGCCCGCCGTTGCGTCCCGCTCCGCTCCCGGCTCGCCGCCCTCCGCCTTCGTCCGGACGAGGATCCACCGCGCGGTCGACGACGACGCTCCGAGGAAGGCGCGCTCCTCCGGGTCGAGGACCCGCCCGTCCTCGACGCAGAACAGGACCACCGCGGCGCGGGCCAGGTAGCTGCGCGCGACCTCGATCCCGATTTCCTCGACGTGGTCCGGATCGGCCCTGAGGCCCGCCGTGTCCACCAGGCGGAACGGGTATCCCTGCACCGACACGACCGCCTCGATCGCGTCGCGGGTCGTGCCGGGATGCTCGGTGACGATGGCCCGTTCGAAACCAACTAACACGTTGAATAAACTCGACTTACCGGCATTCGGCCTGCCGGCGATCACCGTCAGCGCGCCCTCCCGGAGCATCTCGCCCTCCGGCGCCAGCCGCAGCAGGTCGTCGAGCGTCGCCAGCAGTTCCGACGCCGCGCCCGCCACCCGCGCCGGGTCGATCGGGCCCTCGTCCTCCTCCGGAAAGTCGATCTCGTAGGCCACAAGGGCCTGGGCCTCGACGAGTCCCTCGCGCAGCGAGGCGATCCGTCGCGACAGGCCCCCCTCGAGCTGATCGAGGGCCGCGCGCCCCAGCGCCGGCGCGCCGGCGTCGACCAGGTCCGCCGTCGCCTCCGCCTGCAGCAGGTCGACCCGGCCGTTCAGGTACGCCCGCCGCGTGAATTCCCCGGGTGCGGCCGGGCGGGCTCCCGCTGCGAAGGTGGCGTCGAGCACGAGCTGCGGCAGGAGAGCGCCCCCGTGGCACCCGATCTCGACGAGGTCCTCTCCCGTGTAGGACGACGGGCCGGGGTGGAAGGTGGCGAGGACGCGATCGACCGCTCCCTCTCCGCCGGGAGAGACGAGGCGGCGGAGGGAGGCGCGCCGGGGCTGGAGAGGTCCGAGCCCGAGCCGCTCGATCACGCCACGGACGTCGGGTCCCGAGACGCGGACGATCGCGACGGCCCCACGTCCCGGCGCCGTCGCGATCGCCGCGATCGTCTCCCGGAGGGCTCGGGCGTCCGTCGATCCAATGGCCAGGGGAGCCCTCAGTCGCGCTTGCGACTCCCGCCGCGCCTCACGTCCTGCTTCTCCTGCGGCGGGGCGGAAGGCCGCTGCGCGAGCGCGGACTTTCTCTCGTGCGCGAGGTAGAACTGCTGCGGCAGCGACGCGATGTTGCTCGTCGTGTAGTAGAGGTTCAGCCCCGACGGGAAGTTGGCGAACATCACCGTGAACACGACGGGCAGCACGTACGTCATCATCTTCATCTGCGGGTTCACCTGCTCCATCCCCCGCTGTCCGATCCACGAGAGGAGGAACATCGACGCGCCCATCAGGAGGGGGATGATGTAGATCGGGTCCTTCAGGGAGAGGTCCGGCAGCCAGAAGAACGGCACGCCGCGGAACTCGATCGTCCCCTGGAACACGAAGAACAGGGTGAACAGGATCGGCATCGGGAGCAGCATCGGGAGACACCCGGCCAGCGGGTTGATGTTGTGCTCCCGGTAGAGCTTCATCATCTCCTGCTGCAGCCGCTGCGGGTCGTCCTTGTGCTGCTCCTGGATCGACTTCATCAACGGCTGGACCTGCATCTGGGCGAGCTGCGCGCGCATCGACTTCTGGTAGAGCGGGAACAGCACGACGCGCATCAGAACGCCGAACAGGATGAGCACCCAGCCGTAGGCGAGGTTCAGCGTCTCGTGCATCCAGTCGAGGACGAGCATCACGATCCCCACCAGCGGCCGGATGATCGGGCGCAGCCAGCGCCACCCGTACGGGTTCACCCCCTCCAGGTTCTGTCCGACCGCCTCGAGACGCTCGTACTTCTGCGGGCCCAGGTAGGCCCGGAACGCGAAGCCCTCGCTTCCCGCCGGCACCGGCATCGAGGCCGCGAGGGAGGCCACGTGCGCCTCCGCACCGGCCCGGGCGATGAGGCCCCCGAACCGCGGCCCCGCCTCGGGGGCGACGAGCGCGATCAGGAAATACTTGTTCTTGACCGCGACCCAGGAGAACGGCCCTCCCTCCGCCGTCCGGGCCTCTCCGGGACGCAGCTTGTCGAACTGCACGCTCTCGATCCCGGACGCCTGCCCGTTGGTCACGAACGCGAGCTGTCGGAGATCGTCCCCCGCGTTCTTCTCGTTCGTCGGAAGACCGCTGCCGAGGGACGTAACCACCGACCAGCCGCGCTCCCCGAGCCCCTCCAGCCGCCCGGCGACGTCGACCAGGTAGCTCCCGGGCTGGAACCCGTACGTCACGACGAACCGGACGGCGCTGCCCGGAAAGCCGTACGTGAAGCGGAGCGAGTCGCCGGCCGACCCGGACGCGACCTCCAGCGACGGCCGCGAGGCCGTGAACGCCCGGACCGCGAGGTCGGCCGTGTCTCCCGCCGCCGCCACCCGGTACCCGAGCACCGCGTCGCCCGGGCGGACGAGGCGTACCCGGTCGTCCCCGTTCGCGTCCGGGCCGTAGGACTCGTAGTCGAGCAGACGCGCACCGACGATCGACGCTCCGACCGTCGAGAAGCGCAGCTCGTAGAGGTCGGTCCTGACGACGACCGTGTCGGCCTCCGGAAGCGCGGGGGCAGCGGCCAGCCCGGCCTGCTCTCCCGCGACCTCCTCCTGGCGAGCCCCGGGGCCCGTCTCCGCTCCCAGCCCGCCGACGGCCGTGTCGGTGCCCGCCGTCGGTTCGCCCGCCACGGAGTCCGGCGTCGCCCCGGGCTCCGCGAGCTCCGGCGGCGGCCCCGGTGGGAACATGACGTTCGTCAGGTAGATCACCGCGATCGTGAGGACCACGGCGAGGACGACGCGTTTCTCCATCTATCGACCGAAGCTTTCCGTTCCGGGGTCGGGAGGGCCGGGCTCGGGCACGGGATCGTGCCCGAAACCGCCGAGGGGATGACAACGCGCGATCCTGCGGATGCCCATCCACAGGCCGCGGCCCGGGCCGAATCGTTCGATCGCGATCCGCGCGTACTCCGAGCAGCTCGGATCGAACCGGCAGCTCGCGGGCAGGAGCGGCGACACCCCCGCCTGGTAGAGGCGGATCAGCGCCGTCATCGCCCGCGTCAGCATCCGGGAAGCCCCAGGCCTCGCACGATCCCGTCGCGCAGTTCCCCGAACTCCCGCGCGTAGGCGGCGGGCCGCGCCCGGATCACGAGGTCGGCGGGAGGCGCCACGGGAAGCCAGCAGCGGCGGATGATCTCCCGGAGGCGGCGCTTCAGCCGGTTCCGCTCCACGGCGGTGCGGCCGTGCCGGGGCACGACGATCGCCGCGCGCGGACGCTCCGCGCCGGCGTCGAGCAGAAAGGCGTCGCACGGCCCGCAGCTCCGCCGCTCGCCCGAGCGGAACACGGCGCGGATCTCGCCGGAGCGGCGAAGACGCGCGGCGCGAGGAAAGGGACGGCGCTCCGACACGGGCCCGTAACGCCCGCCCCGCGGCTCAGCCGCGGTGCTTGCGGTGGACCTCGTCGCTGACCGTCAGGGAATGGCGACCCTTCCGGCGACGACGATTCAGGATCTTGCGCCCGCCCTTCGTCTTCATGCGAGCGCGGAACCCGTGGTCCTTCACGCGCTTCCGCCGGCTCGGGTTGCGAAATGTCGGCTGCATGGGCTCCGTCCCCCCGTTCTGGCACTCGTCCGTAAAGAGCCATTGAGACTAGACGCTTACCCGGTCTCTGTCAAACCGGATTCTCGCCGCACGGCGGGTCGTTGACACTGTGGAAAACTCACCGTACCATCCGTCCCCCGCCCCGTCCGGGCGCCCGATCGCTCCTTCATCCGGTCTGCGCGATGGAACTGACCGCCGCCGAAGCCTGGGCCGCCATCACCTCCGCGGCGCGCGAGGTGCTGCCGGAGCAGACCTTCCGCACGTGGCTCGCGTCCACGGAGGCGGTCGTCCTCGCGGATGACACGCTGGTCGTCGCCGCGCCCACCCGGTTCGCGGTCGAGTGGATCGAGGACAAGTACTCCGACCTCCTCCGCGACCTCGCGCGCCGGGAGCTCGGCCGCCCGATCCAGATCCACCTCGAGCACGGGGGCGGAGGCGAGCGCCTCGTGTTTCCCGAGATCCGCGGCACCGAGGAGACCCGAGCTCCGGCCCGGGCGGGCTCCGCGGCGCGCTCGACGGTCCCGGAGCCCGGAACCCTGGAGGGCGCCGCACGGACGGCGGGCCTGAATCCACGCTACACCTTCGAGCGCTTCGTGGTCGGCGCGAACAGCCAGCTGGCGGCGGCCGCCTGCCGGGGGGTCGCGGACGCGCCCGCGCAGGTCTACAACCCCCTCTTCATCCACGGTGACACGGGACTCGGGAAGACGCACCTCATGCACGCCGTGGGGCACGCGATCCTGGAGCGGAACCCGCGCGCGAGGGTGGCCTACGTCCCGTCCGAGCAGTTCACGAACGAGATGATCGGCGCGATCCAGAGCGGGCGCACGCCGGAGTTCCGGCAGCGGTATCGCCAGATCGACGTCCTCCTGGTGGACGACGTTCACTTCCTGGGCAACAAGGAAGGGACCCAGGAGGAGTTCTTCCACACCTTCAACTCCCTGTACGACGCCCACAAGCAGATCGTCATCACGAGCGACCGCCCGCCGCAGGAGATCCCGGGCCTCCAGGAGCGCCTCGTCTCCCGCTTCGAGTGGGGCCTCGTCACCGACATCAAGCCGCCCGACTTCGAGACCCGCGTCGCGATCCTCCAGAAGAAGGCCGCCGAGGACAGGCTCGTGCTCGAGGACTCCGTGATCGAGTTCATCGCCCGGAATCGCCGTACGTCGGTTCGACAGCTCGAGGGGGCGGTGATCAAGCTCCTGGCCTACAGCTCCCTCACCCGTCGCGAGATCACGGTGGAGCTGGCACGTGAGGCGCTGGGTCCCCGCGCCGAGGAGGAGAGCCCCCGGGTCACGGCCGAGGAGATCCGGGAGAAGGCGGCCGCGGCCTGGGACGTCACGGTCGAGAACCTGGTCTCCAAACGGCGCAACAGGCCCATCACCCAGCCGCGCCAGGTCGCCATGTACCTGATCAAGACGATGCTCGACCTCCCGTACACGGAGATCGGAACGCTGTTCGGCGGGCGGGATCACTCCACGGTGATCCACTCGGTGAACAAGGTCGAGGCGGAGATGGCCTCCGACCCGGAGTTCCGGGCACGGATCGAGCACCTTCGTGAGAGGCTCGGCCGTGGATAACTCCCGCGGAATCTCGGGGGAGCTGCGGGGACGATTCGGGGAACCGGCATCGCCGCCGTGGAAGCGGGGGGAAGGAGAGCGTAGTTTCCCCCTGCGAGCCCACGCCGTCGGCGAGAGCGATCGCCGCGCCGCGCCGGCGCTCGAGCGGAACCGGAGGCAGTTGTCCCGATTTCCACGGTCTCTACTACTTCTACGATTGATTTACCTCAGATAAGTCGTGTAACGACGTTCCGGGGGAAAACGACCCGGAGCCCCGAACGGAGAGAGAGCACGGCATGAAGCTATCGGTGACGCGGGACAGTCTTCACGCGGGCCTCGGAGCCGTCGCAGCCACGATTCCTACGAAGACGACGCTTCCCGTCCTGTCCAACATCCTGCTCGAGGCGAGCGAGGGGGGCCTGTCGCTGAGCGGAACGGACCTGGACATCTCCGTTTCGGTGCGCATCGACGCGGAAGTGGAAGAGGAGGGGGCCGTCACGATCCCGGCCCGGAAGTTCGCCGAGATCGCGCGCGAACTGCCCGCAGCCCCCGTCCACGTGACCGTCGCCGGAGTCGAGATCCGGATCGAAAGCGGAAAGAGCCGCTTCAAGCTGTTCGGGCTCGCGCCGGAGGAGTTTCCCAGCTTCCCCGAGGTTGACTTCGAGGAAAGCTGGCGGATGAAGGCCTCCGATCTCCAGGAACTCATCGCCCGGGTCTCATTCGCGGTTTCCACGGAAGAGAGCCGCCCGATCCTGAACGGCGTTCTCTGGCAGCTCCGTCCGGATTCAGTTTCCATGGTCGCCACGAACGGCCATCGCCTAGCACGCATGAGGGTTCCGATCGAGGGTCTCGGCGCTCCCGAAGTGGACCTCATCGTCCCCCCGAAGGCGCTCCAGCAGGTCCAGAGGATGTTCGACGCGAAGGATGAGATCGAGGTCGCGCGGTCACGGAACCACCTCGGCTTCCGTTCGAGCGCCCGGCGCGTGTTCACACGACTCATCGAGGGGCCTTATCCGAACTACCAGCAGGTGATCCCGAGCGACAACGACCGGGTCGCGACGGCGAACCGGGACAGCCTCGCCGCAGCGATCCGGCGCATGGCGGTCGTGGCGAGCGACCAGACGCACCGCGTGCGCATGGCGTTCGGCGACGGGACGCTCTCGTTCCGGGTGCAGACCCCGGACCTGGGCGAGGCGGAGGAGGAGATGCCTGTCGACTACCAGGGGGACCCGCTCGAGATCGGGTTCAACGCGAACTACCTGCTCGAGGTGCTGCGCTACATGCCGGACGAGGACGTGCTCCTGCAGTTCAAGGCGCCCGAGCGCGCCGCCACGTTCATGCCCGCATCCGGCGCGCCGGACTACCTCTGCCTGGTGATGCCGCTGCGGCTGCTGGACTGAGATCAGGCGTCCGCCAGCAGGGCATCCGGGTCCAGGGCCCGCGTGAACATGGCCAGGGACCCGTCCGGTCTCCGGGGCCAGGAGGAGGGATCGCGGTCCCGGTACAGCTCCACGCCGTTCCCGTCGGGGTCCCGCAGGTAGAGGGCCTCGCTGACGCCGTGGTCCGCCGCCCCGTCCAGGGGGATGCCCGCGGCCCGGAGCCGCAGCAGCGCGTCGGCCAGCGTCGCACGGTCGGGGTACCGGATGGCGAGGTGGAACAGGCCCGTTGACCCGGCTGGAGGCGGGGCTCCGCCCGCGCTCTCCCACGTGTTCAGCCCGATGTGGTGATGGTAGCCCCCGGCGCCGAGGAAGGCGGCCTGGTTCCCGAGGCGCTGGGTGAGCTCGAATCCGAGCACGTCGCGATAGAACGCGATCGAGCGCTCGAGGTCGGCCACCTTCAGGTGGATGTGCCCGATGTCGGCGCGCGGGTCGATCGTCAAGCGTCCTCCACGGGCCCGGGGGGCCGGTCGCCGCGGCGTGGGACGAGGCGCGCCTCCACGTCGAGACATAGCTCGGGGTCCGCGGCCCGGAGCCACTTCAGGAAGGCCGCCCGCTCGTCTCCCTCGCGCGCGAGCGCGGCCTCGAGCGCCAGTCGGAGGCGCTCCTCGTCGGAGGGCCGGGGCTTCGGGGTCACGTCGGGAGCTCCGGCAGGAACCGGGGCCGGGCCCGGTGGCGCGTCGACTGCTCGAACGCGTAGGCGAGCCGCAGCAGCACGGGCTCGCTCCAGGCCCGTCCGAAGAAGGAGATCCCGACGGGAAGGCCGTGCACGAAGCCGGCGGGCACGGTCACGTTCGGGTAGCCCGCGATCGCCGCCGGCTCCGAGCTGCTGCCGCCGAAGTGGTCCCCGTTCACGAGGTCGGTCACCCAGGCCGGGCCGCCCGTCGGCGCCACCAGCGCGTCCAGGCCGTGGCGGTCCATCACGCCGTCGATTCCCCTCTCTCTCGCCAGCCGCCGGGCCGCGGCGCGCGCGTCGAGGTACGCCTTCTCGGTCAACGGTCCCTTCTCCTGCGCCAGCAGGAAGATCTCCTGGCCGAACCAGGGCATCTCCCGCTCCGCGTTGCGTTCGTTGAAGGCGATGATCTCCGCCAGCGAGCGGACGGGCGCCCCGGGCCCGAGCCGCGCCAGGTAGGCGTCGAGGTCCGCCTTGAACTCGTAGAGCAGGATCTCCCACTCGGGCTCGCCCATCTCCCGGATCGAGCCGGGGTCGGTGGGGTCGACGATCTCCGCGCCCCCCGCGCGCATCGCGGCGAGCGCATCCTCCAGCAGCCCGTCGACCTTCTCGTGGAAGCCGGCGTAGCCGCGGGCGACCCCGATCCGCGCCCCCTTCAGGGCGCCGGGGTCGAGGATCGACGTGTAGTCGGAGCGGCCCCGAGCCGCGCTTCTGGCCGTCGCGGGGTCCTCGGGGTCGACGCCGGCCATCGCCCCGAGCAGGATCGCGGCGTCCGTCACCGTCCGCGCCATCGGGCCGGCCGTGTCCTGGGTGTGGGAAATCGGGATGATCCCGGTGCGGCTCACGAGGCCGACGGTGGGCTTCACGCCGACGATGCCGCAGGCGTGCGAGGGGCAGACGACGGATCCATCCGTCTCGGTCCCGAGCGCCGCGGCGGCCAGGCTCGCCGAGACGGCGACTCCCGATCCCGAGCTCGAGCCGCAGGGGTTCCGGGAGAGGACGTACGGGTTCCTGCACTGCCCGCCCCGGGCGCTCCAGCCGCTGCTCGAGCGCGTCGAGCGGAAGTTCGCCCACTCGCTCAGGTTCGCCTTCCCGAGCAGCACCGCGCCGGCGGCGCGCAGGCGCGCCGCGACGAAGGCGTCGGCGCCGGGAACGGAGCCCTCCAGCGCCAGGGACCCCGCCGTCGTCGTCGTCCGGTCGGCGGTGTCGAAGTTGTCCTTGAGGAGGATCGGGATTCCGTGCAGCGGACCCCGCGCCCGCCCCTCGCGCCGCTCCGCGTCGAGCCGGTCCGCGATCTCGAGAGCATCGGGGTTCGTCTCGATCAGCGCGCGGAGCTCCGGGCCGCGAAGGTTCGTCGCCTCGATCCGCTCGAGGTAGAGCTCGACGAGGCGGCGCGCCGTCCACCGCCCCGACTCCTGCCCCTCCTGGAGCACGTCGATCGAGAGCTCCTCGAGCTCGAACTCCGCAACCGCGCCGGGCTGCGCCGCGCCTCCGTCGGCGCCATCCCGCCGCGCGTCGGGCGTGCCGGGCCCGCACGCCGCCGGGCCCGCGATCAGCAGCGCCCCGCCTGCGGCGCCGTATCCAAGGAACTCACGCCGACTCAGCCCCGCCCGCTGCCGCTCCATCCCATCCGTCTCGCGCATCGCCGCCGTCCTTTCCGGAGAGGTCCCCGACTCCGTCAAGCTAGGCGCGGAGCGGGGAGCGTTCCACACCCGCCGGCTTGACGGCCGGGACGCCCGCCGGGGAGAATGCCGGATGCGCATCGATCCTCGCGACGTCGCGATCTGCGCCGCGGACGACCCGGCGACGGAGCCGGACGCGCCCGGCGGGCGCCGCTCGAGCGGGCCGGAGCCGGCCGCGCCGCCGATCGTCCAGACCTCGCTGTTCGCCTTCCCGACACTCGACGCCCTGTTCGAGGGCCTCGGCGCGGAGCACCAGACGAGCGTCTACTCCCGCGGCAGGAACCCGACCGTCGCGGCGGTGGAGAGCAGGATCGCCGCCCTCGAGCGGGGCGAGGCCTGCCTCTGCTTCGGGTCGGGGATGGCCGCGATCAGCGCCGTGATGCTCGGCCTGCTCCGCTCCGGGGACCACATCCTGTTCGTGAACGACACCTACGGGCCGACCCTCAAGCTTGCGGAGCACCTGCGGAGGTTCGGGATCGCGCACGACCTCCTGCTCGACCTGGACCCCGCGGCGGTGGAGCGGGCGATCCGTCCGGAGACGCGGCTGATCTGGCTCGAGAGCCCCGGGACGATGCGGTTCCGCGTGCTGGACGTCCCGGCCGTGGCCGCGATCGCCCGCGGCCGCGGGATCCTCACCGGGATCGACAACAGCTGGGCGACGCCGCTCTGCCAGAAGCCGCTCGAGCTCGGGGTGGACCTCGTGATGCACACGGCGTCCAAGTACCTCGGCGGGCACTCGGACCTGATCGCCGGAGCGGTCGTCTCCACGGCGGCGCGGATCGAGGAGATCTTCTACCGGGCCTTCCTGCTGAACGGAGGGATCCTCGGCCCGTTCGACGCCTGGCTGCTGCTGCGCGGAATCCGGACGCTGCCGGTACGGCTCCGGCAGCACGAGGCCGACGGGCTGGCGGTGGCGGAGTTCCTTCGCGGGCACCCGGCCGTGCGCCGCGTCTTCCACCCCGCGCTGGCGGACGGAGAGGAGGGACGGCTCGTGGAGCGCCAGCTGTCTGGAACGACGGGAGTTCTGAGCTTCGAGCTCGCGCGCGCGGACTTCGCGAGCGTGCGGGGTGCGGTGGACGGGCTGAGGCGGTTCCGGATCGGCGTCAGCTGGGGCGGAGTCGAGAGCCTCGTGATTTCCCCCAACCGGGGCACGAACCAGGAGCGCCTCGACGAGCTCGGGATCCCGCGCGGCCTGATTCGGTTGTCGGTCGGGCTCGAGGGGGCGGACCTGCTGATCGAAGACCTGGCGTCGGCTCTCGCGCCGCTCGCCTGAGGGACGCGCGGCGGCCCGAGGTCCGCCCGGGAGCCCGCTCAGCGTCCCTTCGCCCCGCGGACGGAGGTCGCCGCCCTCACGCGGCCGACGAACTCCTCGAGCGGGAGCTTCGCGATCGTCTCGCCGATCAGGTCGAGCGGCAGGTCGTCCAGCTTCCGGAACCGGACGCAGGACTTCCCGGCGTCGAACCGCTTCCCGGTGGCCCGCCACGCGTCCTCGAACGCCACGCGCTCCGGGTCGTCCGTGTAGATGCCGTTGAGGTAGACCGCCATGTGGTTCTTCTGGGAGGCGAGCGCCGCGTAGCAGAGCGGCTGCCCGTTGTACGTGTCGGGGCACGCCTCGAGAGGGACCTCGTAGGCGATCATTCCCCAGTTCATCGACTCCTCGTATCCGTCGGGCAGGTGCTTCAGGATCACGTCGCGCACCGCGGAGATCACGTCGCGCCGGTCCGCGGGGAGGGACGCCAGGTACGCCTCCACCGTCGTCGCTTCCGATCGCATCGCTCCTCCGCTCCCGTTCGGCGCCCGCCGCGTGGCCGCCGCGCTCTCGCTTCAGCTCTTCCGTACCCGGCGGATCACGATGTTGAACGTTCCCACCCGGCTTCCAGGCTCATCCTCCGGCCCCGCCGGCGCGAGGGCGACCACGACCCGCCCCCGCTCTTCGTCGGAAATCTCGCGCAGGAGGTGGTCCTTCTCGTTCAGCTCGTGGCCCGCGAAGTACATCTGGGTGGTGAGCTCGTGGAAGCCGCGCCTGGCCACCCTGAAGTGGATGTGGGGAGGACGCCACCAGTCCTCGTCGACCGGATAGGCTCCGGGGACGATGGTCGTGAACGCGTATCTTCCTTCCCCGTCCGTCCGCACCTCTCCCCATCCCTGGAAGTCCGGGTCGAGCGGAGCCGGGTTCGGATCGTCCTCGTGGTGGTAGCGCCCGTGCCGGTTCGCCTGCCAGATCTCGACGAGGGCTCCGGAAACGGGCTGGTAGCTCTCGTCCATCACCAGGCCCCGGATGCGGATCACGTCGCCGGTCGCCCGGCCCTGGCGTCCCTGAAGGCGCGTGAGGTCGACGTCCTCGTCGGGCTGGTCCCGCGTCGGGTAGAACGGCCCTTCCGCCTGTGCCGGCGTGCTGCAGTCAGCGTCGGCGTCCGTGGGCGTGCTGGCGAGCAGGCCGCGGGAGACGAAACCCACCCCCGCCGCTCCGAGTCCCAGCTGCACCGCGGTCCTCCGCGTGACCTTGTTCGAGTCGCTCACCGGACCTCCTCCGTCAGGGGACACCGTCGACCGGGCGAGCGACCGACGCGACGAGCGTCCCAGGATATCCGGGACAAGAGCGAACGGGAATCCCGGGAGCCGGACTTCAGTCGCGGGCCGGGCTCGTCTTCAGCGGTGCGACGAGGGGAACGCGTCGCGGCGGATAGCAATACGTCTCGTCGCAGGACTGGAGGCGCACCTGGAGGCCGGCCGCCGCGTCGTCCGGCGTTCCCGCCGCCGGGAGCCGGATCCGGACCCGCGCGAGGGTCGTGTCCACGAACGAGAGCAGCTCGAGCGGCTCGGTCGCGTAGCGGACGGTCACGGGGACCGGGTCCGGCCAGTCGATCCCCTCGAGTGCGGCGCCCTCCGGAAGGGAGACGACCTCGATCGCGGTCGCGATCGGGTTGAGCCCGGCGAGCTCGGGCGGCACGACCGGCTCGTCGGGCCACGAGTGGAAGCCCCTCGCGTGTTCGAGCGCGACGCGGATCTCGACCAGCCCGCCGCTCCCCCCGCGGGCCGCCTCCACCCGCTCCACCCCGGCCACTCGCACCTTGACCGAGTCGGCCCCGCCGCTGACGCCCTGCGCTGCCGCGGTCGCCGGCGGCGCGACCAGGATCGCCGACAGCGCGGCAGCGACGGCCGTGCGCACTCCCCTCCCCGGGCCCGCCTTCTCCCTCATCGTGCGCCCTCCGCCTCGAGCGATCCGGCCAGCGTTTCCGCCAGCCGTCCGCCTCTCAGCGCCTCGTTCGTGGCGAGGATCCGGCCGTCCGGGCCGACGAGGATCGCCCGCGGGATGTTCACGATGCCGAAGTCCTCCGCGAGCCTGGAGTCCATGCCGCCCGCCACGTACGCGTGCAGCCACGGCATCGTCCAGTCCCCCTCCGCGCGGAACCGGGCCACGTCCTCCGGGTCGAGGTCGAAGGAGAGGCTGAGGATCGTGAACCCCTCGGGCCCGAACCGCTCGTGCGCCGCGTGCAGCCACGGCATCTCGGTGATGCAGGGGCCGCACCAGGTCGCCCAGAAATCCATGAGGTAGGTGCGGCCGAGCAGGCTTTTCCTCGTGATCGTCCGGGAGGGGTCGTCCATCGAGCCGATCGCGAATTCGGGCACCGGACGGCCGGGCTGGATCGGCCGGTCGGGCGCGTACAGCTCCCGCGCCCGCGCGGCCTGCCTGGAGTCCGGGTGCTCCTCCACCAGGCGCTCGTAGAGCGGAACCAGCGCCTCGGGGTCGTCGCGCCGGAGCGCGTCCTCGAGGAGGTGTCCCAGCGCGACCGCCCGGACCCCCGGGTCCGGGTGGGTGTCGGCGACGGCGCCCGCGTAGGCTCGCGCGTGCTCCGGGCGGCCGGAGGGGCCGAGCGCCTCCGGCAGGGCGCGCGGGCCGTGTTTTTGCCGTCCGGGTACAAGTTTTGTGGCCTATACGAGTGTCGCTGTACAAGGTTGATCGTGCGCAGGTAGCAAGTCAAGGTACACAGAGCTTTATTGCGGGCAGTGGCGCGGTCGCGGTATAAGTTATTACAAGTCTGTCATGGGAGTAG
>JAWOIN010000072.1:0-30379 GCA_046484665.1 Gemmatimonadota bacterium | reverse complement strand
GAGTCTCCGTCCGGGGACGCGCGATCGCGGTCCGGGGACGGGCTCCCCGGGCGCGAGGACACAGGTCGAAGATAGCGTCGCCGCCGGGGCGCGACGAGCCGGGTGCGCCGCTCCCCCGCCGGCCGTAAAATTGAGCAGGACCGCAGGCCTGCGAGCGCCACCGGAACGGAGGATCCCATGCCGGAGGCCGTCTCCGTCGATCCCGGTACACCGTCCGTCCGCTGTTCCGACGACGTGGCCGCTCTGATCGTGGAGCTGGCCTCGGATGAAGGCCTGTCGCGCAAGCGGGCGCGTCGTTGCCTGATCCGGGTCGGGGAACGCGCGGTGCCGGCCCTGCTCGAGGCGCTGGTCGACGAGCGGCCGCACCTGCGGATAGAGGCGGCGGAGACGCTCCTGTACATCGCGAGTCCGTCGTCGGCCCCGTCGCTGGTCGAGGCCCTCGACGACCACGAGTTCGGCGTCCGCTGGCTGGCGGCCGAGGCGCTGATCTCCCTGAAGTGCGATGGCCTCGTCCCCCTGCTCGAGGGGATCACGCGGCACTCCCGCTCGATGTGGTTCCGCCAGGCGGCGCACCACGTGCTGCACGACCACTACTGCGACGCCCTGCGTGACACCCTGCGCCCGGTGCTCGACGCGCTCAACCGGCGGGGGGCGGAGTGCACGGCCCCGGTCGCGGCGGGCGCGGTGCTGGAGAAGATCGCGGCCCGGAGATGACCCGGGCCGCCGACAGAGGAGGAGCGTCATGACGATCGCCGCGAGACTGGAAGTGCTCCTGAAGGAGTCGGGCGTCGGCTACGAGGTCATCGACCATCCGCCCGCGTTCACGGCGCAGGAGGAGGCGGCCGCCAGCCACGTGCCCGGTCGCAGCTGGGCGAAGACCGTGGAGGTGATGCTCGACGGGAGCCCCGCGATCTGCGTGATTCCCGCCACCCGACGCCTCGATCTCGACCGACTCCGGGAGATCAGCGGGGCGGAGCGCGTGGAGCTGGCCACGGAGGGCGAGCTCGCGGGCCTGTTCCCGGACTGCGACCTGGGCGCGATGCCGCCGTTCGGGAATCTGTACGGTCAGCCGACCTTCGTGGACGAGCGCCTGCGCGAGTCGGAGCGGATCTCGTTCCACGCAGGCGACCACAGGTCCGCGATCGAGATGGCGTACGCGGAGTACGAGCGGCTCGCGGCGCCGGTGTCGGGGCCGATCTCGGCGCCCCCGCGCGAGAGCGCCTGATCGAGGGGCACGGCCGTCGCCCGGGCCGGGCGGGCGTCCGGGGGCGGGACCGCGGATCCCGTAACCGGACACCCGGCCGATTCTCGGTCTCGCGCCGGGATCCCGTAACTCCATTTTTCCTGGAAGGTTGGGCGGATCGGCCCGCCTGGCACGCGGCGTGCCCGGTTCGGGGTGGGGCGGGCCCGCGTCGGGCCTGGCCCGACACGCGGGAGCGGCGATGACCCGACTTGTGCAGGACGTTCGGTTCGGCCTCCGGTTCCTCCTCAAGCATCCGGGGTTCACGGCCGTCACGGTGGTCACGCTCGCGCTCGGGATCGGGGCGAACACGGCCCTGTTCAGCGTGATCAACGCGGTCCTGCTCCGTCCTCTCCCGTACGCGGACCCGGAGCGCCTGGTGCTCCTCTGGCACGTGATCGAGGCCCAGGAGTGGGACGCCGCCCCGATCCCGCCGCCCGACATCGTCGATTTCCGGACACGGCTTCCGGCGCTCTCGGCGGTCGCGGCGACGGACCGGACGTTCGAGGTGAACCTCACGGGCGACGGTCCCGCCGAGACGGTCCGGCTCGCGACCGTCTCGGCGAACTTCTTCGAGGTGCTCGGCGCGAAGGCGTACCTCGGGCGGACGTTCGTCGGTGCGGACGGATGGGAGGACGAGACGACGTTTCCGCCCCGGGACGACATGAAGAGGCCGGGGGGCGGGGAGGGCGAGGGCGGCGCGCGGCCCGTGCCGCCGGTCGTCCTCGGCTGGTCCCTGTGGGAGCGCCGCTTCGGCGGCGACCCGGGCGCGATCGGCTCCGAGATCGTGCTCAACGGACAGCCGAGCCGGATCGTCGGCGTCCTCCCCGCGGACTTCCGCCTGCTGATGCCGGCGGACGCCGGCATGCCCACCTCGATCGACCTGTTCACGGTCGACCGGTATCCCTACGCCCTCCAGGCCCGCAGCAGCCCGAACGCGAATCGGAGGGTGATCGCCCGCCTCGCGGACGGGGCGACGCTGAACGACGCGAGGGAGCAGGCGATGGCCCTGAGCGCGTGGCAGCGGGAACGGTACGACTATCACCGCGACGGCCGGATCTCCGTCGCCGTGAGACCGATGCACGAGGAGATCGTCGGGCACGTGCGTCCCGTGCTTCTCGCGCTGTTCGTCGCGGTCCTGTTCGTCCTGCTCATCGCCTGCGCGAACACCGCGAACCTCCTGCTCGTCCAGGCGGGCGCCCGCGAGCGGGAGGTGGCGATCCGCGCCGCCGTGGGAGGAGGGAGGCGCCGGATCGTCCGCCAGTTCCTCACCGAGGCCGGCCTGCTTGCCGGGATCGGCGGGCTCGCGGGGCTGCTTCTCGCGCGCTGGGCGATCGACCTCCTGCTGGCGCTCCGTCCGGCCGGTCTGCCGCGGCTCGACCACGTTCCGATCGCGGCGCCCGTACTCCTGTTCACGCTGGCCGCGACGGTGGTGGCGGCGTGCGCGTTCGGCGTCGTGCCGGCGTTGCAGGCGTCCCGCCCCGACCTCAACCGGTGCCTGACCGGCCGCGGGACGTCCGTCTTCGGCCCGGGGGAAAGGCGGCTCCGGCACGGAATCGTGATCGCCGAGGTCGCGCTCGCGATGGTGCTGCTGGTCGGTGCCGGCCTGATGTTCCGGAGCCTGCGCGCGATGGAGACGGTCGACCTCGGCTTCGAGCCGCGCGGCGTGCTCACGTTCCGGGTCACGCTTCCGCCGGCCCGTTTCCGGTCGCCCGCGGAGAGGTCCGAGCTGCTCGCGAAGCTCGAGGAGCGCATCGAGTCGCTGCCCGGCGTGCGCCGGGCGGGAGCGACGCAGGTGCTGCCGATGGGCGGACAGTTCTGGACATCGCCGTACCGGGTGACGGACCGCGGGTCCGGGGGCGAGCTCGTCGGCGAGGCGGACTACCGCTGGGTCACGCCGGGACTGTTCGACGCGATCGGAGCTCGCCTTCTCGCCGGACGACGGTTCACGCCGGAGGACGAGGCGAAGGCGCGGCGGGTCGTGATCGTGGACCGGGCGATGGCGGCGCGCGCCTGGCCGGGCGAGGAACCGATCGGCCGCGCGGTGGAAGCGGAGACGTTCGGGGGGACGCCGGGTGCCTGGAAGGTCGTCGGCGTCGTGGAGACGATCCACTCCGAGGGGCCGGCGATGGAACCCCGCGAGACGCTCTACTTCCCGTATCGTTCGCAGAACGCCTTCGAATCCGTCACGATGGTCGTCCGGGGCTCCGGGCGGGCCGAGTCACTCGCCCCCCCGATCCGGGAGGCGGTCGTCGCGCTCGATCCCGACCTGCCGCTGGCCGGGGTGCGCACGCTGGAGAGCTACGTCCGAGACGCGACCGCGGCGCAGCGCTTCGCCGTGAGCCTGATCGGCATCTTCGCGATCGTCGCACTCCTGCTCGCGGGTGTCGGGCTGTACGGCGTCGTCTCCTCGATCGCCCGCCAGCGGACGCGGGAAATCGGCCTGATGATGGCATTCGGAGCGCGCCCCCCGCACATCCTCGCGAGGGTCGTGCGACGCGGGCTGGCGCTCGCGGCCGCCGGCCTCGCGATCGGCGCCGTGAGCGCGCTCGTGCTCACCCGGGTCGCCGCGGGGCTGTTTCCGGGTGTCCCCTCGACCGATCCGCTCACCTACGTCGCGACGGGCCTGCTCCTGGCCGGCGTGACGGCGGCCGCCAGCCTCGTCCCGGCGCACCGGGCGACGCGGATCGACCCGATGGTGGCCCTCCGCTACGAGTGAGGCGCGCGGGATCCTCCCGCGGAGTAGGCGGTATCCAGGTCCGGATTCACCGACGCCGCCGACCCCCGACGGGAGGAAACCGTGATGCCCGACCGCACCCGGACCTGCATCCTCCGGCTCCGCGCCGGGCTGCTCGCCGCAGCCTGGATCGCCCTCGCGGCTTCCGGCGCGCCGGGCCAGGAGCGAAACCCGGTCCCGATCGACGAGTGGACGGTTCCGTGGCCGGACACCCGGCCGCGCGACCCGTACGTGGCGCCGGACGGGTCGGTGTGGTTCGTCGGCCAGACCGGCGACTACATCGCCCGTCTCGACCCGGCCAGCGGGGAGTTCGAGCGGCGGGACCTGCCGGAGGGAACCGGTCCGCACAACCTGATCGTGGGCGGGGACGGCACGGTGTGGATCGCAGGCAACCGGTCGACCGAGATCCTCGCCCTTCCGCCGGGCCCGGACGCAGGGTACGTCTCGATCCCGATGCCCGACCCGGCGGCCCGCGACCCGCATACGCTAGCCTTCGGGCCGGACGGGGAGATCTGGTTCAGCGTCCAGAACGGGAACTTCGTGGGCCGGCTCCTCCCGGAGCGGGACCCGGCCGAGGTGCGGCTCGTCGAGGTGCCGACGCCGAACGCCCGTCCCTACGGCATCGTGGTCGGCCCGGACGGGCGTCCCTGGTTCGCCGAGTTCGCGGCGGGGAAGATCGGGACCGTGGATCCGGTGACGATGCGCGTGAGCGAGATCTCGCTGCCGCGTCCCGAAGCGCGCCCGCGGCGCCTGGTCCTCACCTCCGATGGCGCGGTCTGGTACGCCGACTTCGCGGGCGGATACCTCGGCCGGATCGATCCGGCGGACGGCTCGGTCCGCGAGTGGCCGACGCCGGCCGGGGAGGGCTCCCGCCCGTACGCGATGGTCGCGGACGACAGCGACCGGATCTGGTTCGTCGAGACCGGCCCGGTTCCGAACCGGCTCGTCGGATTCGCCCCGGCCCGGGGCGAGTACTTCTCGGTGACGGAGATCCCGAGCGGGGCGGGGTCGGTCCGCCATGTGCATTTCGAGCCCTCCACGGGCGAGATCTGGTTCGGGACGGACGCGGGAACGGTGGGCCGGGCGCGGCTCCGGACCGTCGACCGGCCGTGAGCGGGTCCCGGCCGGCCGGGCGGGGCGGCGCGCTCGTCACCGGGGCGTCGTCGGGCATCGGCCGCGAGCTGGCGAGACGGATCGCCGCGGACGGCTGGCGGGTCGCGCTTGTGGCGCGCCGCGCGGAACGGCTGGAGGCCCTGGCCGATGACCTCCGCGCCCGCCACGGGGCCGAGGTACGAGTCGTTCCCGCCGACCTCGCCGCGCCGGACGGGCCCGCCCTCGTCGAGCGCGAGCTGGAGGCGCTCGGGCTCGAGGTCGACTTCCTGGTGAACAACGCCGGGTTCGGGACCTGGGGGCCGTTCGTCGAGCAGTCGCTGGAGTGCCAGCTGGAGATGCTCCGGGTGAACGTCATGGCGCTCACCGAGCTCACGGGCCGGTTCCTGCCGCGGATGCGGTCGCGGGGGCACGGCGTGGTGCTCAACGTGGCCTCCCTCGCCGGCTTCCAGCCCGGACCGGGCATGGCCGTCTACTACGCCTCCAAGGCGTACGTCCTCCATTTCTCGGAGGCGCTTCGGGAGGAGCTGCGCGGCAGCGGCGTCTCGGTGACGGCGCTCTGTCCCGGCCCCACCGCGTCGGAGTTCCAGGCCCGGGCCGCGATGACGGGCAGCCGGATCGGGCGGAACCCGTTCATGATGGAGGCGGGCCGGGTGGCCGAGGCCGGCTACCGGGGCGCGATGCGGAGTCGGGCCGTCGTGGTGCCCGGCGCCCTCAACCGGGTCGCGTCCCGGCTTCCGCGGCTCTTCCCGCGCGCGATCACCCGCCGGGCCGCAGCGCTCGTGAACGCCGAGCGCTGAGCGCGCCTGCCGGGTCGGCCGCAGGCGCGGGCACCGGGGCTCCGCCCGCCTCGCAGCGGGCCGGCCCCGTCAGGCCGCGGGCTTCAGGTACCGGCCGAGCCAGTCGAAGAACACCCGGTGCCAGAGGATCCCGTTCTGCGGGCCGAGCACCCAGTGTCCCTCCTCCGGGAAGTAGAGGAACCGCGCGTCGATCCCCCTGGCGCGCGCCGCCGTGAAGGCCTGCATCCCCTCCGTGACCGGCACCCGGAAGTCCTTCTGTCCATGGATGACGAGGATCGGCGTGTCCCAGTTCTGCACGAACCTGTGCGGCGAGTGCAGGTCGTAGCTGCCGGGTCGCGGCGAGCTCCAGTACGGGCCGCCGAGGTCGAAGTCCACGAAGAACAGCTCCTCCGTCGCCCCGTACATCGACTCGAGGTTGAACACGCCCGCGTGGGCCACGAACGCGTCGAACCGTCCCTCGTGGTGGCCCGCGAGCCAGAAGACGGAGTAGCCCCCGAAGCTCGCGCCGACCGCTCCCATGCGCGTCCCGTCCGCCCACGGCTCCGCGGCGACGTGGTCGACGGCGCTGAGCAGGTCGCGCATCGCCTGTCCGCCCCAGTCACCGGAAATCTCCTCCTTCCACGCCTGTCCGAAGCTCGGTGTGCCCCGACGGTTTGGCGCGACGACGACGTAGCCGTGCGCCGCCATCAGCTGGAAGTTCCAGCGGTAGGAGAAGAACTGGCTCACCGTGCCCTGCGGCCCGCCCTGGGCGTAGAGGAGGACCGGCCACGGACGGGACGGTTCGAAGTCGGGCGGATAGATCACCCAGGTGAGGATCTCCTGCCCGTCGGTGGACGGCACCATCCGCCTCTCGACCCGACCCATCGTCACGCCGTCCAGGATCTCTCGGTTCTCGCCGGTGAGCGCGACGCTCCGGCCCGTCTCCGGGTCGACCCGGAACAGCTCCGTGGGAGCGGACATCGATCGGCGCGCGGCCACGAGCGCCGGTCGTCCCCCCAGCCGACCCACCGCGACGCTCGTGTAGTCGAAGTCGCCGTCGGTCACCTGTCGGATGCCGCCCCGCTCGACGTCGGTGGCGAAGATCTGCAGCGTGCCGTCGACGTCGCCCGTGGCCCAGATCGTCGATCCGTCCGGGGACCAGGCGGGCCCGTGCAGGTCGTCGTACCAGCCGGCGGAGAGCTCGCGTCGCTCTCCGGTGTCCAGCTCCTGGACGAACAGCCGGTTCCGGTCCGATTCGTAGCCGTCGCGGCTCATGCTGAGCCAGGCGATCCGCCGCCCGTCGGGCGAGAACACGGGCTCCACGTCGTACCCGGTCATCCCCTCGGTCAGGTTGCTCGTCGCGCCCGTCACGACGTCGTAGACGAAGATGTCGGAGTTCGTGCCGACGGCGTACTCGACCCCCGTGAGCTTCTTCGCGGTGTAGGCGATCCGCCGCCCGTCGGGGCTCCAGCCGATCTGCGCCACGCCGCCGAACGGGGAGAGCGGCGTGTCGAACCGCTCCCCGGGCATGGCGTCGGTCGGCTCGCCGACCGCGCCGTCCTCGTAGGTCGCCACGAACAGGTGGCTGTACGCGCCGTCCTCCCACGAGTCCCAATGGCGGTACATCAGGTCGTCGGCGATGCGCGCCTCGGCCTCGGGGAGGTCCGGATGGAGATCCCGCAGGGTCCGGTCGACCTGCACGTCCCGGGTGAAGGAGAGGTGCCCGCCGTCCGGCGCGTAGCGGACGTTCGCGATCCCGCCGGGCACGCGGGTCACCTGCCGGACGTCGCTGCCGTCGGGTCGCACCTCGAACCACTGCCGACCGTCCTCGGTTCCGGCGAGGAACCCGATCCGCTCCCCGTCCGGGCGCCACGCCGTGCCTCCCTCGCTGCCCTCGCGATCCGTGAGCCGGACCGCCTCGCCGCCATCCACGGTCGCGATCCAGAGGTCCGAGCTTCCCGCGTTCGCGGCGACATCGTAGGTGGTGACGCCGTAGACGAAGCGGGTTCCGTCCGGCGAGACCGCCGGGTCGGAAACGCGGCGCAGCTGCCAGAGCAGTTCCGGCGTCAGGGCCCTCTCCTGCGCCGCGGCGAACGGGGCCGCGAGGAGCGACAGGAGCAGGACGGCGAACGAGGCGCGACGGGCCGACGTCGCGACCGGGCGGGATCGAGAGCGCATGTTGTCCTCCGACGGGTTGACGGTCCGGAAGGGATGCTGGCCCGAGCCCGGCCCGCCGGCAAGCCGCGGGCGAACGGATTGCCCCGCCGGACCCGGGGCGCCGTATCTTGTGCCGCGTCGCCGGGTGGGGCGGCGGCCCCCGGACGGACGAAGGGACTCCTCGCCAGAGAGCGGAGATGAGAGGGTGCGCACGAAAGCCTGGCTGGGCCTGCTGCTGGGGAGCGCGGTCGTGACCGGGGCGCGGACGGCCCGCGCCCAGGAGGTCGCGGCGCCCCCGCGGCCGGAGGCCCGGCCCGTGGAACTCACGCTTCACGGCGTCACCCGGCTGGACGAGTACTACTGGCTCCGCGAGCGGGACGACCCGGCGGTCCTCGCCCACCTCGAGGCGGAGAACGCGTGGACCCGGAGGGCGCTCGCGGGCACGGAGGAGCGACAGGAGCGCCTGTTCGAGGAGATCGTCGGCCGCATCCCGCCGGACGACGCCACCGCGCCGGTCGCCCTCGGGGGCTGGTGGTACCGGACGCGCTTCGAGGAAGGAAAGGAGTATCCGGTCCACGTCCGCGCCCGGGGCGAGCCCGGCGGTCCCGAGCAGATGCTGCTCGACGCGAACGAGCGAGCCGAGGGGCACGACTACTACGCGGCCTCCGTGAGCCCGCTCGGGGTGAGCCCGGACGGTCGGGTCCTCGCCGTGGCGGAGGACACGATCGGCCGGCGGATCTACACGATCCGGTTCCGGGACCTCGGGACGGGGCTCTGGCTGCCCGACGAGATCGAGTCGGCGACCCCCTCGATGGCGTGGGCCAGCGACTCGCGGACGCTGTTCTACGTCCGCCAGGACCCGCAGACCCTGCGCTACCGCTGGGTGCTCCGGCACGAGCTGGGGACGGACGCGGCGGCGGACCGGATCGTCTACGAAGAGACGGACGAGACGTTCGGCGTCGGCGTCCGGCGCTCGAAGTCGGGCCGCTTCCTGCTGCTGCGCTCCGACCAGACGCTGACCAGCGAGGTCCGCTGGCTCGACGCGGACGACCCCCGCGCGGAGCCCCGGGTCCTGCTGCCGCGCGAGCGGGGACACGAGTACTCGGTCGAGCACCTCGGCGACCACTGGTACATCCTCACGAACCGCGAGGCGGAGAACTTCCGCCTCGTCCGCGCCCCCCTCGGGGACACGCGCCCCGAGCGGTGGGAGGAGGTGCTCCCGCACCGGGAGGACGTGCTGCTCGAGAGCGTCGAGCCGTTCACCGGCCATCTCGTCGCGGAGGAGCGGAAGGACGGACTGACGCGGCTTCACGTGATCTCCACGGAGGGGGGAGGCGAGCACTTCGTGGCGTTCGACGAGCCCGCCTACGTCGCGTTCGTCGGCGCGAACCTCGAGCTCGACACGCCGGTGCTCCGGTTCGGATACTCGTCGCTGACCACGCCGACGTCCCAGTACGACTATGACATGACGAGCCGCGCGCGGACGCTCCGCAAACGCGACGAGGTGGTGGGGGACTTCGACCCGTCCCGCTACGAGACCCGCCGGCTGTGGGCGACGGTCCGGGATGGGGCCAGGGTCCCGGTCTCGCTGGCGTTCCGGCCCGACCGAGCCGGACCCGACGGCGCGAGCCCGCTGCTGCTCTTCGGGTACGGGTCGTACGGCTTCAGCGTCGACCCCTGGTTCAACCCGGCGATCCTCAGCCTCCTGGACCGCGGGTTCGTCTACGCGATCGCCCACGTACGGGGCGGCCAGGAGCTGGGCCGGTCCTGGTACGACGACGGCAAGCTGCTCCGGAAGTGGAACACGTTCCACGACTTCATCGACGCCGGCGAGTACCTGGTCCGCGAGGGGTGGGCCGACCCCGGGAGGCTGTACGCGCTCGGCGGGAGCGCGGGCGGCCTGCTGGTCGGCGTGGTCGTGAACGAGCGCCCGGATCTGTGGGACGGCGCGATCGCGGCGGTGCCCTTCGTCGACATCGTGACCACGATGCTCGACCCCGGCATCCCGCTCACGACGGCCGAGTACGACGAGTGGGGAAACCCGGAACGGAAGGAGCACTTCGACTACATGCTCTCCTACTCGCCGTACGACAACGTGGGCGCGCACCCCTACCCGGCGCTGCTCGTCACGGCGGGCCTGCACGACTCGCAGGTGCAGTACTGGGAGCCGGCGAAGTGGGTGGCCCGGCTCCGGGACCGGTCGACCGGCGACGCGCCCGTGCTCCTGCACGTGAACCTCGACGCCGGGCACGGCGGCAAGTCCGGGCGGTTCCGTCGGTTCCGCGAGACGGCGCTGACGTACGCCTTCCTGCTCGATCGGGCGGGGATCGGCATGTGACGAAACGACACCTGCGCTGACAAAGTGGCGCGCGAAACAGCGCGAATGTGACAGGATTGCGCGTACTGGGGTCGGCACGCCGATTGCGCCCCGGCAAGGCGGCACGCCGCCGGCCCCGGGGCCCGACCCGCAGGCCGGCACGGCCCCGCGCGCCCCGAGGAGTGCCGTGCACGAGCTCAGCCTCGCCCTGGACGTCTGCCGGATCACGGAGGAGAACGTGGGGCGCGAGGCGCTGCCGCGGGTCCGGGAGGTGGGCCTCGAGGTCGGAGACCGGTCGGGGGTCGAGCTCGGGAGCTTCGAGTTCTGCCTCGAGAGCCTCCTCTCGGCGCCGCCGTTCGAGCGCGCCGTGCCCAGGATCCGGAGAACGCCGGGCGATGAGCTGCGGGTGACCTACGTGGAGATCGAGGATGGCGATCCGGCGGATTGAGGTGCGCGAGAGGGTGATGGCGAAGAACGACGAGCTGGCGGCGGAGGTCCGCGCGCGGCTCGTCGCGGCGGGCGTCCCGTCGTTCAACCTCGTCTCGTCCCCCGGCTCCGGGAAGACGACGCTGCTCGAGCGGACGCTCGCGCGGCTCGGTCCGGAGCTGCGGATCGCGGTCGTGACCGGCGACGTGCAGACGGAGAACGACGCGGTCAGGCTGTCGCGTCACACGGACCGGCTCGTCCAGGCGGTCGTGACGGGAGGCGCCTGCCACCTCGACGCGCGGCAGATC
The DNA here is from genome assembly GCA_046484665.1 of Gemmatimonadota bacterium. Taxonomy (GTDB): domain Bacteria; phylum Gemmatimonadota; class Gemmatimonadetes; order Palauibacterales; family Palauibacteraceae; genus Carthagonibacter. The sequence goes on along the minus strand of JAWOIN010000072.1, from coordinate 19,305 downwards.
CTGACGGCGCTCGACGAGATCCGGCTCGACGAGACCGACCTGCTGGTCGTCGAGAACGTCGGCAACCTCGTGTGCCCGGCGAGCTGGGACCTCGGGGAGACGGCGAAGATCGTGATCTTCTCGGTCACCGAGGGCGAGGACAAGCCGCTCAAGTACCCGAAGATGTTCGAGCGGTCGCGCTGGGCCGTGCTCAGCAAGACGGACCTCCTGCCGTACCTTCCGTTCGACGTCGACCGTGCCGTCTCGCACGCCCGGGAGGTGAACCCGGGACTCGAGTTCTTCTTCACCTCCGCCCTCGCGGGCGACGGGATGGACGGCTGGTGCGAGTTCCTGCGGTCGCACGCTCGAGGGGGCGTGGAGGCGCCGACTTGATGGAGCGCGCCGCCGCCCCCGGCCGCGCCCGGGCCCGCGACGCGCGCGACGCCGCGCCGGAAGCCCGCCGCTTCCACATCCGCGGGGTGGTGCAGGGCGTGGGCTTCCGGCCGTTCGTGCACCGCCTCGCCGAGCGTCTCCGCCTCGCCGGCTGGGTCCGCAACGAGTCGGGAGAGGTGTTCGTCGAGGTCGAGGGGGAACCCGCGTCGCTCGAGGCGTTCGACAGGGCCCTGCGGGAGGAGGCCCCGCCGCTCGCGCGGATCGACGGCCTCGAGTGGGAAGCGGTCCGGCCGAGAGGCGCCGCCGGCTTCCGGATCCTCCCCAGCCTCGCCACCCGCGACGGACGCCTGCCGATCTCCCCGGACGTCGCGGTCTGCGCTCCCTGTCGGGCGGAGCTGCTCGACGCGACGGATCGCCGGTTCGGTTACCCGTTCGTGACGTGCACGGACTGCGGCCCGAGGTACACCGTCATCGAGTCGATGCCGTACGACCGCGAGCGCACGAGCATGCGGCGGTTCGTCCAGTGCCCGGCCTGCCTGCGGGAGTACCGCGACCCCTCGGACCGGCGCTACCACTCGGAGACGAACAGCTGCCCGGCGTGCGGGCCGGGTGTATGGCTCGAGGACGCCGCGGGGCCGGGCCGCCGCCCGGAGGGAGGGGCGGCGATCGAGGCGGCGGCCCGGCTTCTCCGCGAGGGCGGGATCCTCGCGCTGCGCGGGCTCGGCGGGTACCACCTCGCGGTCGACGCCGGGGACGAGGCGGCGGTCGGCCGGCTGCGCGAGCGCAAGAGCCGCTGGGAGAAGCCGCTCGCGGTCATGGTCGAGGACCTCGACGCGGCGCGGGCCCTTGGAGCGGTCGGCGAGGCCGAGGCGCGGCTGCTCGACGCGCCGGAGCGGCCGATCGTCCTCCTCCGGCGGCGACCCGGCGCGCCGCTCGCGCCGTCGATCTCGCCAGGCCTCGACGCCTGCGGCGTGATGCTCGCCTACACGCCGCTCCACATCCTGCTCCTCCGCCGGGCGGGGCGGCCGCTCGTGATGACGAGCGGCAACGCGAGCGAGCTCCCGATCGCGACCGGCAACGACGAGGCGCGGCGCTCGCTGCGCGGGATCGCCGACGCCTTCCTGATGCACGACCGCGAGATCGTCTCCCGCTACGACGACTCGGTGTTGAGGTTGATCGGGGGGGAGGCGACGTTCCTGAGACGGGCCCGCGGCTACGCCCCGCTTCCGGTCCCGCTCCCGGTCGCGGCGGAGCGACCGATCCTCGCCGTGGGGCCGCACCTGAAGAACACCTTCGCGCTCGCGGCCGGGGACGCTGCCTTCGTCAGCCAGCACGTGGGCGACCTCGAGAACCTGGAGACCCTGGAGCACTTCCGGTCTTCCCTGGACAGGTTTCGCGCGCTGTTCCGGATCCGGCCCGAGGTCGTGGCGCGCGACGCCCACCCCGGCTACCTGTCGACGCGCGTGGCCGGCGAGCTGGCGGAGGCGCTCGGCGCTCCGGCCACGATCGAGGTCCAGCACCATCACGCGCACGTCGCGGCGGTTGCGGCGGAGCACGGCGTCACCGGCCAGGTGGTCGGCGTGGCGTACGACGGGACAGGCTACGGTGAGGACGGACGGACCTGGGGCGCGGAGATCCTCGTGGCCGACCTGGTGGGCTTCCGTCGCGCGGCCGGGCTCCGCTACGCTCCGATGCCGGGCGGAGACCTCGCGGCGCGGGCGCCCTGGCGGTGCGCGCTCGGATACCTGACGCTCGTGCCCCGCGAGGAGGCCTCGTTCGCGGAGGCGTTCCGCGATGTGCCGGAAGTCGAGCGCGGGATCGCCGAGCGCCAGGCCCTGCAAGGCGTGAACGCGCCGCTCGCCTCGTCGATGGGGCGCCTGTTCGACGCCGCAGCGGCGGTGCTCGGGCTCCGGCGCCGCGCGCGCTACGAGGGACAGGCGGCGATGGAGCTCGAGGCGGCGGCCGCCGCGGTCATGGTCGGCGAGGGGGAGGCGACGCCGGCCGACGGCGACCTGCTCCGCGCGCGCGCGCGCGGCCTGGGGGTGCCCGCGCTGGAGTTTCCGGAGGCGCGCAGCGAGAAGCGGCTCCGCCTCATGGAGCCGGGCCCGCTCCTCGCCGAGCTGGGCCGCCGGAGGCGTGAGGGGGAGGGCGTGGCCGCGCTCGCGGCGGCGTTCCACCTCGCGGTCGCCGACCGGACGGCCCGGACGGCCGCCGACGTCTGCCGGGAGGAGGGGATCGGCACGGTGGCGCTCGGCGGAGGCACGTTCCAGAACGCGCTTCTCGTGCCGCTCGTGCGGGAAGCGCTGCGGGCGGAGGGCCTGCGCGTGCTGACGGCGCGGCGCCTCGGACCCAACGACGGGGCGATCAGCTACGGGCAGGCCGCCGTGGCGGCGGCGCGGCTCGCAGAACGGGGGAGGTGACGCATGTGTCTTGGAATCCCGGGCCGGATCGTGGAGACGTACGGCGAGGAGCGCCTCCAGATGGGGATCGTCGACTTCGGCGGGGTCCGGCGGGAGGTCTGCCTGGCCTACGTGGCCGACGAGGCGAAGGTGGGCGACTACGCGATCGTCCACGTCGGCTTCGCGATCTCGCTGGTCGACGAGGAGGAGGCGCGGCGCACCTACGAGGCGCTGCGGGAGCTCGATCAGCTCGACGAGCTGGAGTGGATGACCGGCATCGGCTCGAGGCCGCCGACGGGGAGCCCCCGGGAGGTGGGGGGCGCGTCGTGAAGTACCTCAGCGAGTACCGGGACCCGGAGCTCGCGCGCGCCCTCGTGGAGCGGATCCGCGCCGCTGTCACGCGCCGATGGACGTTGATGGAGGTCTGCGGCGGTCAGACCCACACGATCGTAAAGCAGGGAATCTCCGACGTGCTCGGCGACGCCGTGGAGATGATCCACGGCCCCGGGTGTCCGGTGTGCGTGACGCCGCTCGAGCAGATCGACCGGGCGCTCCACCTCGCGCTCCTGCCGGACGTGATCTTCACCTCGTTCGGTGACATGCTTCGCGTTCCCGGGAGCGCCTGCGACCTGTTCCAGGTCCGGGCGCGGGGAGGCCGGGTCCGGGTCGTCTACTCGCCGCTCGATGCGCTCGAGCTCGCCCGGCGGACGCCGGACCGGGAGGTCGTGTTCTTCGCGGTCGGGTTCGAGACGACGGCCCCGGCGAACGCGATGGCGGTGTGGAGGGCGCGCGAGCTGGGGGTCCGGAACTTCAGCGTGCTCGTCTCCCACGTGACCGTGCCCCCGGCGATGACCGCGATCCTCGAGTCGCCCGACAACCGGGTCCAGGCCTTCCTGGCGGCCGGTCACGTGTGCACGGTGATGGGCTGGGAGGAGTACGAGCCGATCGCCGCCCGCTACCGGGTGCCGATCGTCGTCACCGGGTTCGAGCCGGTCGACATCCTCGAGGGGATCTCGATGGCGGTGGCCCAGCTGGAGGAGGGACGCCACGAGGTGGAGAACCAGTACGCGCGCTCCGTGCGGCGGGAGGGGAACCGGCCGGCCCGCGACCTCGTGTCGCGGGTGTTCCGGCTCGTCGACCGCCAGTGGCGCGGGATCGGGGAGATCCCGATGAGCGGCCTCGGGCTCCGGGAGGAGTTCGCTCCGTGGGACGCGGAGCGGAAGTTCGGGCTCGAGCACATCCGGGCCACGGAGCCCGCCGAGTGCCGCGCGGGCGACGTCCTGCGCGGGCGGATCAAGCCGGTCGAGTGCGCGGCGTTCGGCACGGCCTGCACGCCGGAGCGGCCGCTCGGTGCCCCGATGGTGTCGTCGGAGGGCGCCTGCGCCGCCTACTGGGCCTGCGCCCGCCACCGCGAGGCCGCGGTAGCGGTGCCCGGAAGCGGCGCGCGCGTCGAGGCGGACGCGACGGGGCAGCCCGGATGAGCGGGCAGGGGTGGCGGCCGGCGGGCCTCGCGGCGGCGGGTCTCGCGTGCCCGGCGCCGGCCGCGGAGGGCGACCGGGTGCTGCTCGGACACGGGTCGGGGGGGAAGCTCTCGGCGCGGCTCCTGCGCGAACGGTTCCTGCCGCGCTTCGCGAACCCGGCCCTCGCCGCGCTCGGCGACGGGGCGGCGATCGAGGTCGGGAGCGAGCGGCTGGCGATCTCGACGGACACCTTCGTGGTGAGCCCGCTCGAGTTCCCGGGCGGGGACATCGGGCTCCTCGCGGTCCACGGGACCCTGAACGACGTCGCGATGATGGGCGCGGAGCCCGTCTGCCTCTCGGCGGGCTTCGTGCTCGAGGAGGGACTTCCGCTCGCCGTCCTAGACCGGATCCTGGACTCGATGGCCGGCGCCGCGACGGAGGCCGGCGTGCCGCTGGTGACGGGGGACACCAAGGTCGTCGAGCGGGGCAAGGCGGACGGCCTGTACGTGAACACGACGGGCGTGGGCCGGCTCCGCGCCGACTTCCGGCCCGGGCCGGACCGGGCCCGGCCCGGCGACGTGGTGCTGGTCAGCGGCCCGGTCGGCAGGCACGGGATCGCGATCATGGCGGTCCGCGAGGGCCTCGCGTTCGAGGCCGAGGTGGAAAGCGACACGGCGCACCTCGGGCCACTGGTGGATCGGCTGCGCGAGAGCTGCGGCGACTCTGTGCGGTCGCTCCGGGACCCGACCCGCGGCGGCGTGGCGAGCGCCCTGAACGAGATCGCGGGCGCCTCGGGCGTCGCGATCTCGCTGGAGGATGGGGCACTCCCCGTGCCGGACGCGGTGACGGCGGCCTGCGAGATGCTGGGGCTCGACCCGCTCTACGTGGCGAACGAGGGCGTGCTGCTCGCGGTGGTGGCGGCGGAAGCGGCGGAGGGCGCGCTCGCGGCGCTCCGGTCGCACCCGACCGGCGCCGGCGCGGCCCGGATCGGCGTGGTGCGGGAGGCGCCGCGCGGACTCGTCAGCCTGCGGACGGCGCTCGGCGGCAGCCGGGTGGTCGACATGCTGCCGGGCGACCAGCTCCCCCGGATCTGCTGACCCGGATCAGCCGGCGCCCGAGAAGGAGAGGCGGACGGTCGCGGCGGCGAGCCCGCGGCCGTTCACGGACGCCCTGATGGTCATGAGATAGTCGCCGGCCGGACACTCATCGACTGTCACACCGGCCAGGTCGAAGGTGACCGTAATGTCCACGTCGGCGCCCGGCGCGAGCGACGAGATGGTGAAGGGACTCACGGAGGCCGGTTTCATCGGAACGCACTCAACGCCTTCGATAGGAGGTTCGGCCCCCAGGCCTGCCGCATCGCTTCCGATCAGGATCGGCCCGATTGCGACATCCGCCACGTTGGTAAGTGTCGTTACCCAGACTCGATCTGTTCCCAGGGCCGGCACCCCGGCGGGAAACTCGAGGTCGCCGAAGCCGGGACCGGACGGGTCGTCGTCGCCGCAGCCGGCGAACGCCAGCAGCAGCGCCGGCGTCAGCAGCCGGACGACGGGATTCGCGATGCGTGGCATGCCCACCTCCCTCGTCGCGGGACGTCCCCGGCATGGCCGGGCCGTCCCGGTCCCCTCCCCGCGGTCGACACCACGGCGAATCTCGGGTCCCGGGACGCGGTGGGCAACGTCGGGCGCCTCCCGCAGCTCCGCCCGGGCCGTGGACGGAGGTTGACGGATGCCGTCCGCACCCGCATTCTATTGTGTTTCGGACGAAATGGCGGGGCGGACCGGTGGTTCCCCCGCGGACGCGCGAGAGGCGGAGCGAGACGATGAAAGCCGGGATCCATCCCGAATACAAGCCGACGAAGATCACCTGCGCGTGCGGGCGCGCGACGGAGACGTACGCCACCGTCGACGAGCTGCACGTCGAGATCTGCTCCCACTGTCATCCGTTCTTCACGGGGCGCCAGAAGCTCGTCGACACGGCGGGTCGCGTGGAGAGGTTCCGGAGGAAGTACTCGGGACCCGGGGCGAAGGCGACGCCGGCCGAGGAGCCGGACTCGGAGGGGGAGCCCGAGGTCGAGGAGTCGGCGGTCGAGGAGTCGGCGGCGGCGGAGTGAGCCCCGCGCCGGACCGGCACCGCACAGTCGCGGGGGCTCACGAGCCCCCGCTTTTCGCATGAAGACGAAGCCCCGCACGCTCGCCGACCGGGTGCGCTCCCTCCTGGAGCGGCATGACCGGCTCGCCCTCCGGCTGACGGACCCGGCCGTGCTCGAGGACCCAACCCGCCTGCGCGAGGCCGCCCGGGAGCACGCGGATCTCGAGCGAATCGTGGGACCCGGCCGGCGCTACCTCCGGCTCCTCGACGAGCTCCGCCAGGCCGGGGAGATGGCGGAGGGGCCCGAGCCCGAGCTGGCCGAGCTCGCGGCGGAGGAGGCCTCCCGACTCGAGGAGGATCGCACCGCGCTGGAGGAGCGGCTTCGCGATCTCGTCGTGCCCCGGGACCCGCTCGACGACCGCCCCGCCGTGATGGAGATCCGGGCCGGGACGGGTGGGGACGAGGCGGGCCTGTTCGCGGCGGACCTCTACCGGATGTACGCCCGCTTCGCCGACGACCGGGGCTGGAGCGTCGAGGTGCTCTCCAGCAGCGAGGGCTCGCTCGGGGGCTTCAAGGAGATCGTGTTCTCCGTCCGCGGTCGGGATGCGTACGGACAGCTCCGCTACGAGTCGGGCGTGCACCGGGTGCAGCGCGTCCCGTTCACGGAGAGCTCCGGGCGCATCCACACCTCCGCTGCGAGCGTCGCGGTCCTGCCCGAAGCCGAGGAGGTGGACGTCGCGATCGATCCGTCCGATCTGCGGATCGACGTGTTCCGCTCCTCGGGCCCGGGCGGGCAGTCCGTGAACACGACGGACTCCGCGGTGCGGGTGACGCACGCCCCCACCGGGATCGTGGTCAGCTGCCAGGACGAGAAGTCGCAGGACAAGAACAAGGCGAAGGCGCTCAAGGTCCTGCGCAGCCGCCTGCTCGACATGCGGGTGGCGGAGCAGGAGGCCGAGCGGGCCCGGGAGCGCAGGCTCCAGGTAGGCACCGGCGACCGCTCGGCGAAGATCCGGACCTACAACTTCCCGCAGAACCGAGTCACCGATCACCGGATCGGCCTCACGCTGCACCGCCTCGAATCGATCCTCGAGGGCGACCTCTCGGAGCTGCTGGAGGCCCTCCGCACCGCCGGCGTACGAGAGCGGCTGGAGGCGGAGGAAGGGGCGTGAGCAGCCCGCCGAACCGCCGCGAGGCGATCGACGGGGCCGCGGCGGAGCTCGCCGCGGCCGGCGTGGAGAGCCCGCGACTCGAAGCGGAGAGGCTCCTCGCGCTCGCGACCGGACTGTCGCGTTCCGAGCTCGCGCTCTCCGCCGACGTCTCCCTGCGACCCGGGCAGGCGGGAGCGCTCGCCCGCGGGCTGTCGCGGCGGCTCGGCGGCACGCCGCTCCAGCACATCGAGGGAGAGGTGGAGTTCCGCGACCTGCTGCTGACGTGCGACGGCCGCGCCCTGGTGCCGCGGCCGGAGACGGAGCAGCTCGTGGAGCTGGTGGCCCGCTGGTCCCGGGAACGGGGAGCGGTCCGACCGGCGACAGCTGGCGGTGTCCTCCGCGTGCCCCGTCCCGGGCGGTCCGCCGCGCTCGACCGCGTCCTCGACATCGGGACCGGGAGCGGAGCCATCGCCCTCGCGCTCGCCCGGGAGGGGATCGCCGCCCGGGTCGTCGCCCTCGACGTCTCCGCGGACGCCCTGGAGCTGGCCGCCGAGAACCGTGCGCGGCTCGGCCTCGAGGACCGGGTCGAGCTGCGGCCGTGCGGACGCTCGGTGTGGGACGCGGTCCGCCCCGGCGAGGCGTTCGACGCGATCGTCTCGAACCCGCCGTACGTCCCGGACGAGGAGATCGAGAGGCTCCGGCCCGAGGTCCGGAACCACGAGCCGCGGCTCGCCCTGTCCGGCGGGCCGGACGGGCTCGCGGTGATCCGGGAGATCGCGTCCGGCACCGCCGGCCGGCTCTCGGCCGGCGGCGCCCTGTTCCTCGAGATCGGGGCGGACCAGGGCGCGGACGTGCGAAGGATCCTCGCGTCCTCGGCGGGTTTCCGGCGGATCGAGATCCGGCGGGACCTGTCCGGACGCGAGCGGATCGCCGTCGCCTCGACCTGACGCCGCGGCCGGTCGCGTGCGCGGAGGCCGCGCGTTATACTGACCGGTCCTCCGGGACGAGAGCCGGGATCGACCGCCGAGCGGGGAAGGTCGCTCCCCCCGTGCACCCCCAGCATCCGCGAGCCGATGGAAACGAACGACCGCGAGCGCATCTTCGACAAGGCCGGCGAGGTCGGGCGCCTGATCGCCGCGACGGCGGAGTACAGGACTCTCAAGTCGGCGCACCGCGAGATCGGGGACGACCGCGAGTCGACCGGAATGCTCAACCGGATGCGCGAGCTCCAGGAGAGCATCATCGGGTACCTCGGCCGGGACGAGGAGCCGCCGCACGAGCTCGAGCAGGAACTCGCCGCGCTCACGGAACGGGTCCAGGAGAACCCCCGCTTCCGGTCGCTGATCACGGCGCAGGAGCGCTTCGACGAGCTGCGCGAGCGGATCGACGAGGCGATCGGCCGCGGGATCGTGGCGGGCGAGAAGAGCGGGATCATCGTTCCCTGAGCCCGACTTGAACGCGATCCGGGACACCCTCGAGCGCGGACTCCGCGCCGCCGTGGAGCCGATCGTCGGGGCGCTGGCGCGGTGGCGGGTCCACCCGAACACGCTCAGCACGCTCGGGTTCCTGATCACCTGCTCGTCGGGCTTCTTCTTCCACCAGCACCACGTCCGGACCGCGGGCCTCCTGATCCTCGTGGGCGGGATCTTCGACCTGTTCGACGGCACCGTGGCGCGGCGGACCGGGCTCGCCTCCCCGTTCGGCGCGTTCTACGACTCGACGCTCGACCGGCTCTCCGAGATCGTGGTCTACCTGGGGCTGCTCTCTCTCTATAACGATTACCGGCTGGAGCTCGGCGACGTCGGGATGATCTACGTCGTGATGCTCGCGATGGCGGGCTCACTGATGATCAGCTACACGCGGGCCCGGGCCGAGGCGCTCGAGATTCACTGCAGCGTCGGGCTCATGCAGCGGGCCGAGCGGGTGATCCTGATCGGGGCCGCGGCTCTCCTGTTCGGCGAGCAAGGAGGCGGGATCGTGCTGGAGGTCGTGCTGTACTTCCTCGCGATCCTCACGAACTTCACGGTCCTCCAGCGCATCTGGTGGGTGTGGCGCAACACCCGGCCCGAGGGCGTCGCGGTCGGCGCGGCGGAGCGGAAGCCGGGAACTCGGTTTCTCCGCCGGGGCAGCGACTGAGCCCGGCCGACGAGCGAACGGCAGAAGGGAACGAACGACGAATGACCACGGAACGAGAGGGTCGGGAGATCCGGCCGGCGGACGGGAAGCTCGGAGTCCTGCTGGTGGGGCTTGGGGCCGTGTCCACGACCACGATCGCGGGCGTCGAAGCGATCCGGCGCGGGCGGGCGAAGCCGATCGGGTCGCTCACCCAGATGAACACGATCCGGCTCGGAAAGCGGACGGAGGGGCGCAGCCCCCTGATCAAGGAGCTCGTGCCCCTGGCGGAGCTCGACGACCTCGTATTCGGCGCCTGGGACCCGATTCCGGACGACGCCTGCGAGTCGGCGAAGGTCGCCGGCGTCCTCAGCGGCGCGGACATCGAGGCGGAGGCGGAGTTCCTGCGCTCGATCCGGCCGATGCCCGCCGTGTTCGACAGGCGGTACGTCAAGAAGCTCGACGGGACGAACGTGAAGACGGGCGGGAGCAAGTTCGACCTCGGCGAGCAGTTGCGGGCGGACATTCGCCGGTTCAGGGAGGAGAACGGCTGCGACCGACTCGTAATGGTGTGGTGCGCTTCGACCGAGGTCTACATGAAGCCGCACGAGGTCCACGCGACCGTCGAGTCGTTCGAGCGGGCGATGCGGGAGAGCCACGACGCGGTCGCTCCCTCGCAGATCTACGCCTGGGCCGCGCTGCAGGAGGGCGTCCCGTTCGCGAACGGAGCGCCGAACCTCACGCTCGACGTCCCCGCGATGCTCGAGCTCGCGAAGCGGAACGAGGTGCCGATCGGCGGGAAGGACTTCAAGACCGGCCAGACCCTGATGAAGACGATCCTGGCGCCGGGCCTCAAGGCCCGCATGCTCGGCCTGAGCGGCTGGTTCTCGACGAACATCCTCGGTAACCGCGACGGCGAGGTGCTGGACGACCCCGAGTCGTTCAAGACCAAGGAGGAATCGAAGCTCGGCGTGCTCGAGTACATCCTGCAGCCGAAGCTGTACCCGGACCTCTACAGCGACATCTACCACAAGGTGCGGATCAACTACTATCCGCCCCGCGGGGACAACAAGGAGGGCTGGGACAACCTCGACATCTTCGGGTGGCTCGGGTACCCGATGCAGATCAAGATCGACTTCCTCTGCCGGGACTCGATTCTCGCGGCGCCGATCGTCCTCGACCTGGCCCTGTTCCTGGACCTCGCGCAGCGGTCCGGCCTGCACGGCATCCAGGAGTGGCTCTCGTTCTACTTCAAGAGCCCGCAGATCGCACCCGGCCTCTATCCCGAGCACGACATCTTCATCCAGCACTGGAAGCTCAAGAACACGCTCCGCTGGCTGGCGGGCGAGGAGCAGATCACCCATCTCGGTGTCGAGTACTACGACTGAAGGTCATCCCGGCCTCTTCCTCGTCTTCGAGGGCGTGGAGGGGGCGGGGAAGACCACGCATCTGCGGAGGATCTCCCGCCGCCTCGACCGGATCGGGATCGCGCACCTCGTGGTCCGCGAGCCGGGCGGGACGCCCGCCGGAGAGCGGATCCGCTCGGTCGTCCTCGACCCGGACTCGGAGCTGTTCGCGGAAACCGAGCTGCTCCTCATCCTCGCCGCCCGGGCCGAGTTCGCGCGGCGGGTCGTCCGGCCCGCGCTCGCGCGCGGCGAGCTCGTGCTCGCGGACCGTTACGAGCTGTCCACCTTCGCCTACCAGGGCGTCGCGCGGGGCATCGGGATCGAGCTCGCGCGGACGCTGAACGACTTTGCGACCGGCGGCCTCCGACCGGACGGCACGGTGCTCCTGGAGCTCGACCCCGCGGACGGCCGGGCGAGGAAGTTGGGCGCCGCCGACCGGATAGAGAGCGAGGACGAGGCATTCCACGGGGCCGTGGCCGACGCCTACGTCCGTCTCGCCGGATCGGAGCCCGGGATCATCCGGGTCGCGTCATCCGGCACGCCCGACGCCGTGCACCGCGCCATCTGGTCCGAGCTCTCCTCCCGGTGGCCGGACCGGTTTCCCCCCGGCACGTCCGAGCCTTGAGGAACCAACCCCGGGGTTGCGAGTTTCAAACGGCACGCGCGCGGCTCTCCGCCGGGCGCGGAGCCGGGGCGCAGGAGGAGAGGGAATGAGGAGAGAATGGACCGTCGTCGCGGTCGCGGCCGCGGCGACGCTCGCGGCGGTCGGGGTCGGCCCGCTCACCGGAGCGGTCCGGGCGATGCCGCGCCTCGATTCCGGGCTGTTCGAGCTCGTTCGCTCCCACGTCGCCCGCGACTTCGTCCACCCCGTGGCCGGCGACTCCCTGTACGATCTCGCGGTGGACGGGCTGCTGAAGGAGATCGGCGACCCGTACGCCGCCCTGATCCGGCCGGAGGACCGCAAGGCCGCGCTGCTGACGAACGACTACGGCGGCGTGGGAATGCGCGTCCTCGCGGAGCGGGAGGGAATCCTCGTCCTCGACGTGATCCCGGGCAGCCCCTCCGACCGGCTCCGGGTCCGCCGCTTCGATCTCATCGTCGAGGTGGACGGTCAGCCGGTCGCCGGTTGGGACCAGGAGGCCGCGGTCGGAGCCCTGCGTGGCCCGAAGGGCGAGCCGGTGGAGATCCTCATCCGTCGAACGGGGGAGCCGGAGCCCCTGCGGGTCGCGATCGTGCGCGACGACGTCCACCTCGTCGCCGTCGACTCCTTTCTGCTCGACGGTGACGTGGGGTACGTCCGGCTCACGACGTTCAGCCAGTCTTCGCGCCGCGAGCTGCAGGCGGCGATCAGCGACCTGATCGCGGCGGGCGCCCGCTCGCTGATCCTCGACGTCCGGTCGAACCAGGGAGGCATCCTCCGCGAGGCGGTGGAGATCGCAGACCTGTTCCTCGATCCGGGCCGGCCGGTCGTCGTCACCCGGGCGCGCGACCCGCGCGACAGCGAGAGCTTCACGGCTCCGGGCCCCGACAGGTATCCGGGGCTCCCGATCGTGGTGCTGGTGAACGGGATGTCGGCCAGCGCCTCCGAGATCGTGGCGGGCGCGCTCCAGGACCACGACCGGGCGCTCATCCTCGGCACGCGGACGTTCGGCAAGGGCGTGATGCAGAGCGTGTTCCCGCTGCCCGGCGGAAGCTACCTGCGGCTGACGACCGGAACCTGGTACACGCCGAGCGGCCGGTCCATCCATCGGCGGCGGAGCGCGAGCGAGTTGCACGCGTTCGCGCTCGGTTCCGAGGGCTTCGACCAAGCGGTGGCGGTGGCAGTGGAACTGGGCCCCGATGCGGTCGGGGAGGTGCCGGTCGCCGAGGTGGACACGGCGGGCCGGCAGGTCTTCCGGACCGCAGCGGGAAGGACCGTGTCCGGCGGCGGCGGGATCGTGCCGGACGTCGTCGTGCGGCCGGACAGCGCTACGGATGGCGAGCGCGAGCTGCTCGAGCTCCTCCGGGGGAGCGAGGTCCGGCTTCCCGAACTGGCCCTCCGATTCGCGGCTCGCCGGCAGATCGAGAGCCCGGACGCGGCCCGCGACCCCTCCCTGACGCCGGCGGTCCGCGCCGCGTTCGACCGGTTCGTGGCCGAGGCTTCGGGCGGGGTCGTGGATTCGGGGGCGCTCGACCTCGCGCGGGACCCGGTCGACGCGATCGTGGCCCGGGAGCTGGCGGTGATCGCCGCGGGCGAGTCCGCCGGCCTTCGGGTGCTCCTGGCTCGGAGCCCCGAGGTGCGGCGGGCGGCGGAGCTCCTCAGGAGCGCGCACACCCCGGACTCCCTGCTGGCGCTCGCCGCCGCGGCGAGCCCGATGACAGACGGCAAAGACGGAGAGGGTAGATGAACCGCACACGTCCCTGGATTCCCGCGTTCGTGGTCGCGATGCTGGCGGTCGCGGCGGGCGGCTGGTTCCTGCAGCAGGGAGCGTCCGCGCAGGAGACCTCTTCCTACAAGGCGCGTCTCCTGCAGGAAGTCCAGCGACTCGTCGCGGAACGGTACGTGGAGCCGATCTCGGAGTCCGAGCTGAACCGGATGGCGATCGACGGGATGCTCCGCGAACTCGACGATCCCTATTCCGTGTTCATCGGCGCCGACGAGGCCGAAGACCTCAAGCTCACCACAACGGGGAACTACGGGGGGCTCGGAATCCGGATCCAGCGGGTCGGAGACTGGATCACCGTGATGGGGATCCTGCGCGGGACGCCGGCCGAGCGGGAGGGGCTCGCGACGGGCGACCGGATCTTCGAGGTGGAGGGGGAGTCCGCCGAGGGTTGGACGGACGACGAGGCGGTCGAGAGGCTCCGGGGCCCGGCCGGCGAGCCGGTGAGCCTGTCCGTGCTCCGTCCGGGGGCGAGGGAGCCGATCCGGCTCACGATCGTGCGGGAGGAGATCCACGTCGAGCCGGTCGTCGCCTACCTGATCGAGGAGGGAATCGGGTTCGTCCGGCTGGAAACGTTCAGCGCGAACGCGCGCTCCGAGCTGGCCGGCGCGATCTCGGGCCTGCGCTCCGAGGGGGCGCGGGGCCTCGTGCTGGACCTGCGGGGGAACCCCGGCGGCCTGCTGGACGAGGGCGTTGCCATCTCCGACCTCTTCCTGCCGCGCGGCGCCGAGATCGTGGAGACCCGCTCGCGGCTCGAAGACCAGAACTTCACCTTCCGTGCCCCGACCGAGGACGCCTTCCCCGGGCTGCCGATCGTGGTCCTTGTGGACGGGTTCAGCGCGAGCGCCTCGGAGATCGTGGCCGGGGCGCTGCAGGACCACGACCGCGCCGCGGTGGTGGGCGACACGACGTTCGGCAAGGGGTCCGTTCAGACCCTCTACCAGCTGCCCGGCGGGCACCATCTCAAGCTCACCACGGCGGGCTGGTACACGCCCAGCGGCCGCTCGATCAACCGGCCGCGTGACGTGGAGTACAGGCTCGTCGCGGTGCCGCCCGTCGGGGGCGGGAACGAGGAGCGGCCGGGCGTCGCGGAGCCGGACACCTTCCGGACGAGCGCGGGCCGACGGGTCTCCGGGGGCGGCGGGATCGAGCCGGACATCGTCGTCTCCGACACGCTCACGGAGCGGGAGCAAGAGTTCGCGAGGGCGTTGAGCGAGGCGGCCCTCACGCTGAACCAGGTGGCGGTGCGGTTCGCCGCCGGCTGGAACCGGACGCACCCGGACCTGTCGCGCGACTTCGAGGTCACTCCGGAGATGAGGGACGAGTTCTACGGAATGCTGGTCGAGCAGGGAGTCGAGCTCGAGCGGGAGCTGTACGCGGACGTGCGGCGCCTGGTCGACCCGTTCCTCGCGTCGCAGCTCGCGAACAACGCGTTCGACGAGACGGAGCGGCTGCGGCGCTTCCACGTGGGCGACCGGCAGGTCGCCGCGGCGGTGGAGCTCCTGCGAAGGGCGGACACGCCCGAGCAGCTCCTCGGGCTGGTCGGGGAAGGTCGCGCGCCGGCGGGCGCGGGGGAGCCGGCGATGCGGGACGCGGCGGGTCCGGCCCGCTGATTCCCGTCTCCGGGTCGCGGCCGGTCGGGACCGGCCCCGCGGCTCCCACCTCCGACCGCGAGTTCCCTGGACTCTACGCGAGCGGGCCCCCGATCGGGGGCCCGCTCTCCATCATCCACCATCCACCCGGGGAGCGTCGCGCCGCCGTCCGGAAGCCGGAAGGCGGCGCGAGCCCTGCGCGGGGAAGGAACTCAGGCGCGCACGCGCTCCTTGAGGCCCTTGCCGGCCCGGAACGAGACGCTCTTTCGCGCGGCGATCATGATCTCCTTGCCGGTCTGCGGGTTGCGGCCCTTGCGCGCCTTCGTCCTGCGCGTCTTGAAGGTGCCGAAGCCCGTGATCGTGAAGTCACGACCGCCGTCGAGCTCCGTCGCGATGATGCCCTCGCGCGACTTGGTCGAGAAGATGGCGTCGATGACGTCCATGGCCTTGGCCTTCGAGAGATCCGTCTTCTTGGCGAGCTTCTCGGCGAAATCCTGCTTGGTCACGTTCGTCTCCTTTGGATGGGGATGGAACGAATGAACCGCCGGACTGGCCTATTATGTAGCAAGTCTCCGCGGCCCGCAAGGCGTCGAATCGACGTTTGCCGCGGCGGAACAGGGCAATCCGGAGGACGGGTTCCAGGAGGACCCGTCATACCGGCCTCCGTCGTCGAGGGCCGGGGAAGAACGCGTTCGTGCGCTCGACGTACTCCCGGTACTCCGGCTTTCGCTTCCGCAGGTCCGCCTCGAGCATCCGGACACCCGACACGCGGAGCAGCAGATAGGTCATCAGGAGGGGACCGAAGGCGGTGATGACGCCTCCGGGGACGGCGGCGGCGAAGCACCAGAGGCCCCACCACAGGGTGGCGTCGCCGAAGTAGTTCGGATGGCGCGTGTATCGCCACAGGCCGCCGTCGAGCACCTTCCCTTGATTCGCCGGGTCCGCCTTGAACCGCCGCAGCTGCGCGTCGCCCACCGCCTCGAACAGGAAGCCCGTCAGCCAGATCAGGGCGCCGAGCCCGTCGAGCGGGGTCAGCCGGTCCGGCCGGTCGGCCGCGAGGGCGGGGAGGAGGGGGGCGGCCACGATCCACATCAGGACCGCCTGGAGCCAGAACACGCTGGCCAGGCTGCGGACGGGGAACGAGCCGCCGGCCCTCTCGCGGAACCTGCGGTAGCGGGGATCCTCTCCCTTCCCGCGGTTCCGGGCCGCGATGTGAAAGGCGAGGCGGAGTCCCCAGAGCGTCACGAGTGCGAGAACGAGCGCGCGCCTCGGCCCGTGCCCGTCCGTGAGGAGAGTCCACGTAGCCGCGAGCAGGACGAAGCCGGGCCCCCACGCCACGTCGGCGATGCTGGCGTCCCGCTTCCGCAGGCTGAGCGCCCAGACCGCGGTCGCGGAGGCGAGCACCACGCCGAGTCCGGTGAGCGCGACGGGGACGAGCCGGGTCCACTCCATGCGGGAAGCTAGGGGATCGATCGGCCCCCGGGCAGGGGCCCCGCGTTTGACGCCTCCGGCCCGGCCACGGACATTGACGGCCGGGACGCGGCCCGGGCGGGAGACCGGACTCTCTCCGGGCCGCCGGAACGCCCGCTCCGGGGAGGGACCTTCACGATGCTCCATGCCGTGTTCCGCGCTCTCGCGTTCGCCCTGACCGCCGTCATCCTCGCGGCCCCGGCCTGCTCGGGTCCGCCACGGCAGGAGGACGGAACGGACCGTCCCGGGACGCCGGCCTCCGCTCCCGCGCCCGGCGCTCCGGCCGATGTCGCCAGGGACGAGGGCCGCGTCGTCGCGGCCGACCAGATCGACGGCGTCGAGCTCGTCTCGCGCCTCGGCGGCGAGGACGAACCGCTGATGCTCGACGTCCGGAGCCGCGAGGAGTTCGCCAAGGGGCACATTCCGGGCGCCCTGAACATTCCCTACGACGAGCTTCCCGGGCGCCTGGAGGAGATCGCGGAGCACCGCGAGGACGAAGTCGTCGTCTACTGCCGGACCGGCCGCCGGGCGAAGATCGCGGAGGCGGCTCTCTCCGAGGCCGGCTTCCGGAAGGTCCGGGACCTCGAGGGCCACATGACCGCCTGGAACGAGGCCCGGCACCGCGTCACGGAGGCCGTGCCCTGCTGCTGACCTCCGTCTCGAGCCCCTCGAGACCGGCATGAGAGCGGCGGCGGAGCGGAGCGGTCTCGTTCGCGCCGCGCCGGTCCTCGCGCTGGCGGCCCTCGGCACCTCGTCGGGGGCCGTTCTCGTGCGTCTCGCCGACGCCCCCGCGGCGGTCACGGCGTTCTGGCGGCTCGCGCTGTCGGTCGCGCTGCTGCTGCCGGCCCTCGCCGCGACCCGGGGGTGGCGGGAGTGGCGGGTGCTCGGACGGCGGGAGCTGGCGCTGCTCCCCCTGGCCGGCGCCTGCCTCGCCTTCCACTTCATCGCCTGGTTCCGTTCGCTCGACTACACGAGCGTGGCCAGCTCCACCGTGCTGGTCAGCATGCACCCGCTGTTCGTGGGCGCGCTCTCGGCGCTCTGGCTCCGCGAGCCGCCCGGACGCGTGGAGTGGGCCGGCATCGTGATCGCGGTCCTCGGCGCCGCGTGCATCGGCTGGGGCGACTTCCTGAGCGGGCCGGACCCGCTGCGCGGGGACCTTCTCGCGATCGCGGCGGCGGGGTTCGGGGCGCTCTACTTCGCGGTCGGACGGAGGCTGCGGGCGCGACTCGGAATCTGGAGCTACACGGTGCCGGTCTACGCGGCGGCCGCGGCTGCGTGCGCCGGAGTGGCCGTGGCCGGAGGCTCGCCCCTCGGGGGGTGGTCCGCGGGGACGTGGGGAGCGTTCGTTGGCCTCGCCCTCGGCCCGATGCTGCTCGGGCACACGGGCTTCAACTGGGCCCTGCGTCATGTCCGCGCGTATGTTGTGAGCCTCGTGCAGATGCTCGAGCCCATCGGGGCGACGGTGCTGGCCGTCCTCGTGCTGGGCCGGCACGAGATCCCCGGCTGGAACACCTGGCTCGGCGGTGCGTTGATTCTCGTCGGGGTGTGGCTGCCGCTGAGAGCCCGGTTGCGCGCGCAGGCGCCGGTCGGACCGGCGGACGGAACGGAACAGGGAGGCGAAGCCTGAGCACGCACGCGCTGGTGGTGGATGTCACGCGCGGACGGTCCGTCGAGTCCCGGCACCGGGCGCACGGGATCACCTGCCGGGTGAACGGTTCCGTGGAGACCTGCGTCGGGGACCCCGGCATGCACACGTTCTGGCGATCGGCGATGAAGCCGTTCCAGGCGATCCCGCTGTTCGAGGACGGCGTCGTGGAGGCGTTCGGCTTCGGGCTCGAGGAGATCGCCCTCTGCTGCGCCTCGCACGGCGCCCGGGACATCCATCTCGAGGTCGTGGCGCGGATGCTCGACCGGCTCGGACTAGGGGCGGATGCGCTGCACTGCGGGCCGCACCCGCCGTTCGACGCGGAGGCGGCGTCGGTTCTGCGCTGTGCCGGGAGGGAGCCCGGCCGGCTCCACAACAACTGTTCCGGCAAGCACGCGGGAATGCTGGCCCTCGCCCTCCACCACGGATGGGACCCGGAGGGCTACTGGCGGCTGGACCACCCGGTCCAGGTCCGGATCCGCGCGTCGCTGAGGGACTGGCTCGATGTGGATCCCGACGACCACGAGTGGGCGCTCGACGGGTGCGGCGTGCCGACGCCGCGGCTGCCGCTGCGCGAGATGGCCCGGGCCTACTCGCGACTCGTCCGTAGGGCGCGCTCCGGGCACCGGGCGGCGGCGCCCGTTGTGGAGGCGATGACGCTGCGTCCCGATCTCACGTCGTCCCCCGGCCGCGTGCCGCTCGTACTGATGGAGGCGACGGGGGGCCGGCTGCTGGCGAAGGAGGGGGCGGAGGGACTTCTCTGCCTCGCCTCGGTGGACGACGACTGGGGGGTGGCGTTGAAGGTGGAGGACGGCGGGCTCCGGGCGATCGGCCCGGCGGTCGCCCGGGTGCTGGAGGAGGCGGGAATGATCCGGGACGGAGAGTCCGAGCGCCTCGCCGCGCTCCGGCGGGTGCCGTTGCTCAACACGCTCGGCGCCGAGGTGGGACACATCACGGCCCGCCGTGAGACGGAGCCGGAGCCGGCCGGGGAGCGGTGAGCGAGCGGGCCCTCGACGCGGAGACCGGTCTCCTCGCCGGACTGTCGGCGGCGCTCGCGCGCCGGGACGAAGCGGCGCTCGAGCGCGAGCTGCGGAAGGCCGCGGCGGGCGCGGCGCCCGCGCCGGCGGTCGAGGAGGCACTCCTCCAGAGCTACCTGTTCCTCGGCTTTCCCGCGGCGCTGACCG
>JAWOIN010000033.1:0-3324 GCA_046484665.1 Gemmatimonadota bacterium | reverse complement strand
GGAGACGGCGTGCCCGAAGGTGGCGTTCGGTGCGACGCGCGCGGCGACATGTTCATCGCGGGTTACCACATCGGGGCGGAGACCGGCGCCGAGTAGATCGCGCCCGAGACCTGCTTCACCGGGGCTGAGACGGCCACCACCGGACGTTGTCTCCCGAAGCGCCCCCCCTACCCCTCCCCGACCAGCGCCTCGAACCGCGGGTTCCCCCGGAGCGGGTCCCACGCGGGGTCCAGGCGCAGCATCCACACCGACATGTCCGAGGGGATCGAGAGCAGGTACTCGAGCCGCTCGATCGCCTCGTCCTCCCGGCCGGTCATGGCCTCGATCCGGGCCAGGTCCGCCGCGCGCCAGGCGCCGCGCCAGGCCTCCTTCTCGGGCGGCATCAGGCGAAGGCCCGCCTCCCCCTCCCGGATCGCCTCGTCGTTCCGTCCGAGGCCGGCCAGGGCGAGGCCGAGGGAGCTTCGGTAGCGGGGCTCGTCCGGGTTCTCGTCCACGAGGGCCTGGAGCTCGATCCGCGCCGCGTCGAAGGCGGCCCGCGCGCCGTCCGTGTCCCCCGCGAGGCGATGGGCGAAGGCCGCCGCCAGCGAGCCCGGGAGGTACCGGTACTGGCTCCTGAAGGCCCCCCCCGGCACGTTCGCCGCCACCTCGACCGCCGCGCCGGCGTTCCGCGTCAGCAGCTCGAGATCGTACGCTTCCAGGGACTCGATGGTTTGGCGGCTCTCTCCCTGGGTCCTCGCCTCGGTCAGCCACCGCCGCGCTCCGGCCGTGTCGCCCTCCATCGAGATCCGGATCTGCGCCAGCTGGTGGTACGAGATGAAATAGTCGGGCCGGAGCTCCAGGGCACGCTCGCAGGCCGCCTCGGCCTCCTCGTAGTCCCTGAGGAGACTGAGCGTCTCGCACACGGCGCTCCGTGCGTTCGGGTCCCGCGGCGCCAGCTCGACGGTCCGCTCGTAGCGCGCCAGCGCCTCCCGCATGTCGCCCTTCCGCCGCAGGATGTCGCCCGACAGCGACACGAAGTCCGCCTCGCCCGGGCGGCTGTCGAGGGCCCGCTCGACCTCGGCCATGGCCCGGTCGTAGTCCAGCTGCGTGCGGTAGTGGTAGTGGCCGCGCGCCCAGTGCCCCTCCGCCAGGCCGGGGGCGATCTCGAGCGCCCGCCGCGACAGCTCGTCGGCCGCGGACACCACCGAGTCGGACCGGTCGGCGTAGAACCAGTAAAGCTCGGACGCGATCACGCCCTTGAGTGCCCAGGCCTCCGCGAAGTCGGGGTCGAGCTCGATCGCCTGCGACACGAGGCGATCGGCCGTGCGCAGATCGACTTCGTCGTAGTTCCGACGCCGCTCGCGGGCCTGCTGATAGAACTGGTAGGCCTCGAGGCTCCCGGTCGGGAGGTGCTCCAGCTGCTCGAGCTCGCCGGCCGTGAGATTGGCCTGGAGCGCGCCGGCGATCGAGGTCGCGATGTCGGTCTGCACGTCGAAGATGTTCGCGGTCGTCAGCTCGCCGCCGTACTGCTCGGCCCACAGGTGGGCGTCCGTCGCCGCGTCGATGAGCTGCACGTTGATCCGGTACCGGTCTCCGGCCCGCTGCACGCCTCCCTCGAGCACCGTCGACACGCCGAGCTCGGACGCGATCTCCCGCACGTTCTTCGTCGTGTTCCGGTACTCCTGCACCGACGTCCGCGAGATCACGGTGAGGGCGCCGATCTTGGAGAGCTGGGTGAGAAGGTCGTCGTGCAGCCCGTCCGCGAACGGCTGCGTCTCGGTGTCCCCGCTCAGGTTCGCGAACGGGAGGACCGCGATCGAGGCGGCGGCCGGGGCCGCGCGGTGCGCGGCGTCGGCTCCGGTGCCGGTCGCCGCGCCGGAGGGCGCACGCACGAAGGTGAGCCACGCCGACGCCGCGAGCGCCGCGATTCCGACGAGGGCCAGGAGCCCGGCCGGCCAGCGGCGGGACGCGGGCTGCGCCACGATCGCCTCGATCTCCCCGGTCGAAGCGGCCTCCGTGCGGACCACGCCCCCCGGCGTCCGGTCGAACGCCCACGCGAGGGCGACGGCGACCGGGAAGCCGAGGAGCGCGAGGACGGTGACGCCGGTGAGGAAGCCCTCGGGCAGCCGGAGCGCCTGCTGCAGGAGGTCGGCCGCCTGGAGGATGACGAACGCCGTGGCGCCGTAGACCGCCGCCACGCGGAACACGCGGCGGCGCTTGAGCTCCGCGAAGAACTTCTGGTAGCCGGGCGTTTCGGGCATGGGCGAAGATCGCCGTTCGGGCGGGGCGGGAGCAAGGCGGGGGAGGCGCGCGAAGAGGGTTGCGGTTCGACGGATTGTACATAATTTATGTGTGTGTGGATGATCTATGTGTATGAAGACCGGATTTCGCCGGAGTGGTTGAAGGTACGATGAACGCCCGGATCCACATCGTCGTCGAGCCCGCCGAGAAGGAGCGCTACCGGGCGCGGGCCCGGCAGGAGGGAATGACCATTAGCGAGTGGCTTCGGGACGTGGCCCGTCAGGCCCTGGTGCGCGGCGAGGGCGGCGTGGAGATCCGGACGCTCGAGGAGCTCCGCGCCTTCTTCGACCGCTGCGACGCGCGCGAGAAGGGGACGGAGCCGGACTGGTCCGCCCACCGGCGCGAGATCGAGGACTCGATGGGCGAGGGGCTCCCGGACGCGTGATCTTCGTCGACGCGAACGTCCTCATGTACGCGGTCGGGCGCCCGCACCCGCTCCGCGCCGAAGCGCGGTCCTTCTTCGCGGAGAGCCTGGCGTCGGGGGAGGTCCTCGCGACCTCGGCGGAGGTCCTGCAGGAGCTCCTGCACGCTTATCTGCGGGTCGGTCGGCTCGAGACGCTGGACGCGGCCCTCGCCCTGGCGCGGGCCCGCGTTCCCGTCGTCTGGCCCGTCGAGGCGGAAGACGTCGAGCTCGCCCGCCTGCTCGTCGAGCGGCACCCGGCGCTCGGCGCCCGCGACCTCCTCCACGTGGCCTGCTGCACGCGCCGGGGCGTGACGCGCGTGAGGACGTTCGACCGGGGGCTCGCCGCCGCGCTCGGGTGAGCCGCGGCCGGCGGTCGAGCCCGCGGTCGACTCTCGATCCCGGGCCCTGGCGACGGTCCGTTCCGCATGATGTCTGCTTGACGCGGGCACTGCATTGTATCCCTGCATAGCCCGGAGCTCCCCGGGCCCCGCGCCGCCTCTCCCCCCTGCGTGACGCGTGACCCCGTGGATCTCGGACAGGTCGTCGCGCGGACAGGAGGCGGTCGGGGCATGTGTCGAGGGGTCGCAGGAGTCGCGGTGCTGGGAGCGCTGCTCGGGGGGGCGGGCGGGGCCGACGGCGGC
>JAWOIN010000031.1:0-2727 GCA_046484665.1 Gemmatimonadota bacterium | reverse complement strand
CGCCACGACCTGGAGCGGGCCGGGCGGCCCCGACGTCCCGTCACCCGGGTCCGCGCAGGCTCCACCCGCCGGGATCGCGGCGAGCGGCAGGAGGACCACGCGGACCCGTCCGATCGCCGCGCCGAGAACACGGATCATGAAAGCTCCGACTTTTAGCCGTGACTAAAACCTGACGGCAAAGGAATACCGCGGCCGCCCGCCGAGCGTCAAGCCCGCGGATCGTCGCCGTGAGGAGGCCCGTCCGGAGACCCGCCGCGGGCGCCGGCGCGCCGGTGGAGCGCGAGAGGCGCGACGAGGGCGGCGGATGCGAGGAGGAACAGGAGCAACGAGGGAACCAGCAGGCCGCGCGCGTCCAGCGCCATGCCGACGAGTACGAGCAGGCCCGCGAGCAGCCAGAGCGCCGCCGTCGCGAGCCGGGACGGACCGCGGAACGCACGCCGTTCCTTCGGCATCGACCCTCGCGCGGGGGAGGCCGGCGGGGCCGGCCCCTGCGTCCGCGGATGGGCGGTCGCGGGGACCGGTTCCTCGCCGGGAGGACGTTCCGTCAGCGCTTGCCGATCGCGACGAAGTCGCGGGTGTCGTAGCCCGTGTAGACCTGCCGCGGGCGGGCGATCCGCTGATCACTGTCCTTCAGCATCTCGAGCCACTGGGCGAGCCAGCCCGCGGTTCGCGGGATCGCGAACATCACCGGGAACATGGCGACCGGGATCCCGAGCGCCTGGTAGATGATCCCGGAGTAGAAGTCGACGTTCGGGTAGAGATTGCGGCTCACGAAGTAATCGTCCTCGAGGGCGATCCTCTCGAGCTCGACGGCGATGTCCAGCAGCGGGTCCTTCCCCGTGGCCTTGAACACCTCCGGCGCCATCTCGCGGAGGATCCGCGCCCGCGGGTCGTAGTTCTTGTACACGCGGTGGCCGAAGCCCATCAGCCGGAAGTCACCCGCCTTCACCCGCTGGATGTAGCCCGGGATGTTCTCCGTCTTGCCGATCTCACGGAGCATCCGCAGCACCATCTCGTTGGCGCCGCCGTGCAGGGGCCCGTAGAGCGCGGCCGCGGCCGCCGCCACCGCGACGTACGGGTCCGCGTGGGAGCTTCCGACGCTCCGCATCGCGTTCGCGCTGCAGTTCTGCTCGTGGTCCACGTGCAGGATGAACAGGACGTCGAGCACCTTCTCGAGCACCGGGTTCGGCTCGTACTTCAGCTCGGTCGTCTTGTACATCATGTTGAGGAAGTTGCCCGTGAAGCTGAGGTCGTTGTCAGGGTACACGTACGGCAGCCCGCGGCCGTGCCGGTAGGCGAACGCCGCGATCGTGGCGACCTTCGCGATCAGCCGCTTGATCTGGTGGATCCGGTCTTCCGGGTCCTGGATGTTCCGTGCCTCGGGGTAGAAGGTCGAGAGCGCGGCCACCATGCTGACGAACATCCCCATCGGGTGCGCGTCGTAGCGGAAGCCGGTCATCAGGTCCTTCATGTTCTCGTGCACGAACGTGTGGTGCGTGATGTCGTACATCCACCGGTCGAGCTCGTCCTGCGCCGGCAGCTCGCCGAACAGCGTCAGGTACGCGACCTCGAGGTAGTTGCTCTTGTCGGCCAGCTGCTCGATCGGGTACCCGCGGTAGCGCAGGATCCCCTTCTCGCCGTCGATGAACGTGACCGCGCTCTTGCACGAGGCCGTGTTCGTGAATCCCGGGTCGTACGCCAGCAGCCCGAAGTCCTCGGGCGACTGCTTGATCTTCCGGAGGTCGACGCAGGGGATCGCGGCGCCGTACTCGGGATAGGTCCCG
This sequence comes from Gemmatimonadota bacterium, assembly GCA_046484665.1. GTDB lineage: Bacteria > Gemmatimonadota > Gemmatimonadetes > Palauibacterales > Palauibacteraceae > Carthagonibacter. The sequence continues at coordinate 943 of JAWOIN010000031.1, read as the reverse complement.
TACATGATCGGGACCTCGTACTTCTTCTCGGTCCGGTTGTCGATGATCGTCAGCGTGTCGGCCATGGGGCGGTCTCCTCGAGCTTCCTTCTGCGTGCCCGTGCGGGCACCGGTGACGGACTCGGCCATCGTTTTCTCCTCCCGGGAGGCGGGGCGCCTCCCTGCTGCATCACGGAAACCGGGCGGGCCGTTCACTGCCGCCGGCCGGCCACGGCCGGACTCTCTAGACATCGGGCGGAGCAAGACCGGGACCAGACGACCGGTCCCCGATCGCCCCTCCAGGCGGGGGCTTGCGGCGGGGCCCATCCGTAGGGGGTCTGCTAACATGTCCCGTCGCGTGCCGGAGGCCGGGGCCGTTTCGTCCCGACCCCGCCTCGTACTGTCAGACCGCCAGCGCCCCCGCGGCGCGCTCGTAGTCCTCCTGGCGGACGTAGATCAGGTACCCGAAGCAGCCCTTCCCGTCGGTCACGGCGGTGCTCGCGTAGACGTTCACCCGGGCCCGGTACAGCTTCTCGTGGATTGCGGCGAGGGCGCCCATCTCGTCGTCCCCCTGGACGAGCAGCGCCCGGTGCGGGCCGTCGAGGGTCATGCCCGCGCGGGTCGCGACCGCCTGGAGCTTCGAGCCGTGCTCCGGGAACAGGGCCATCTGGGTCGTCGTGGGCCCGATCGGCACCGCCGTGAACGCGAGCAGGTTGACCCCCTGCTTCGCCAGCTCCTTGAGGATTTCGTACGACTCGCCGGGCTGGTCCTTCACGGACGAGTAGTAGTAGTCGACGCGGCGGATCTGGTAGGCCATGAGACGTCCTCCTCGAGTCCTGCTCCTGGGGTGGCGCCGTCGGTCCGGCGAGCCCCAAGGGCGCCCGCGGCTGCCGACTCCCGTATGATCGGAGATCGGATCGGCCGGAACAAGTGCGACGGCGCCCGGATGCGCCTGGCGGCGGCCC
>JAWOIN010000045.1:0-2556 GCA_046484665.1 Gemmatimonadota bacterium | reverse complement strand
CCCGTTCGGCTCCCTCACGGGTCGCGAGCTGGAGGTGCTTCGCCTGGTGGCAGCCGGGAGGAGCAACAAGCAGATCGCCTCGGAGCTGGGGATCAGCAGGCGGACCGTCGAGAGCCACCGGGAGAGCCTCATGCGCAAGCTCGGGATCCGGACGGTCGCCGGTCTCACCCGCTTCGCGCTGGAGGAGGGGCTGCTCGGCGAGGAGTCGGGCGCCTGAGAGACCCGCCGCCGGCCTCCGTACTGTTACGGAGGGCCCCGTCCGTAGAATTGCGAATGTCCGGCCCCTGGGCCCGACCCTAACATTCTCCCACGCTCTCCCCGAACCTGGCGGGGCGCTCTCCGAGGGCGTCCCGCCAGCCTTTTTCCCGGAGCCGCATCCCTGGAGGATTCCGTGTCCGCACGATCACCGCGCGAACGTATCCCGGGCGCGAAGCCGCCTTCGCTCCTTCCCGTTGCGCTCGCCGTGCTTCTCGTCTCGATTCCGGCGAATCTCCCGGCTTCCCCGATCCCTCAGCAGACGCCCCGGGAGGAGCCCCGACCGGCCCGCGGCGACACGCTCAGGCCGATCCTGCTCGACCCGATCAACGTGACGGCGACCCGCGAGGCGAAGGGGACCTTCGAGACGGCGGCGCCCGTATCGGTCGTCGACGGCTCGGTCGCGAGGGAACGGAAGCCGAACAACGCGGCCGACCTCGTACAGGCGCTCCCGGGCGTGGACATCAACGGCGTCGGCGCGAACCAGCAGCGACCCGCGATCCGCGGTCAGCGCGGCCAGCGGATCCTGCTGCTCGAGAACGGCCTCCGGCTGAACAACGCCCGGCGCCAGGCCGACTTCGGCGAGCTTCCGTCGATCATCGACATCAACACCGTCGAGCGGGTCGAGGTGGTGCGCGGCCCCGCGTCCGTGCTCTACGGCAGCGACGCGATCGGCGGCGTGGTGAACATGATCACGAACGAGGCGCCGCCCTACTCGGCCGGCGACGCCGTGCGCGGCAGCCTCGGAGTCTCCTATCGCGACCAGGGCGAACAGGTCTGGCCGAACGGCGAGGTCTGGGGGCGCAGCGGCCGGATCGGCTACGGCCTCTCGGCGTCGTTCCGGGACACGGGCGACTACGAGGCTCCGTCGGGCTCGTTCGGCGACATCACGCTCGACCAGGACGTGACCGTCAACGACACGGGTGTCCGCGACCAGAACTACGGCGCCTGGCTTGACTACGCTCTCGGCGAGAACCAGAAGGTCTGGGGCTCGTTCGACTACTACCGGGCGCAGGACGCGGGGTTCGGCTACGTCTCCAACGAGGACCTCGGTACCACGGGCGCGCCGGACATCCTGCTGCGCTATCCAGACCAGAAGGTGTCGCGGTTCTCGGCCGGCTACCGGGGCCTGCAGCTGGGCACGGCGATCGCCGACCGGGTCGAGGTCTCGGCGCTCTACATGAGCAACCGGCGGGACTTCACGTTCGACGTCTTCGTTCCGTTCGATCCGGCAGGCCTCACTGGGGTCGCGGTGGAGCAGGACAACTTCACGGACCTCGCGAGCCTCGGGGTCCGGGTCGAGGCCTCGAAGCTGCTCGGCCGCCGGCACCGGCTCACCTACGGGCTCGACTGGTACCACGACGACTCTGAGAATACGGACTTCAGCCGGACGACGGTGGCCTTCGCGCCGCCGCCGGTGCCGCCTGCGGTGGAGGAGAGCGACCGGCCGACAGTTCCGAACGCGACCTACGACCGGCGCGGGGCGTTCGCGCAGGTCGACCTCCAGCTGCACGACCGGGTCGCAGTGATCGTCGGCGGCCGGTACCAGAACGACCGGGCGAATCCCGAGGTCACTCCGAACCGTGATGATCCGCTTCCCGCCACGAGCACGAACGACAAGTTCGTGGGGGCCGCGAACCTCCTCTTCGAGGTGCTGCCGAGCCTGAACCTGGTGGGGACGGTCGGGCGCGGTTTCCGCTCGCCGAACCTGATCGAGCTGTTCTTCGACGGGGCGACGCCAGAGGGCAACGGCTACCAGGTCTCGAACCCCGGCCTCCGGCCGGAGACGAGCTGGAACTTCGACCTCGGCCTCAAGTACCGCCGGGACAAGGTCGCGTTCGAGGGCTATTACTTCCGCAACGCGATCTCCGACGGGATCCGCATCGCCGCCACCGGCGACTCCGTTGGCCCGTTCCCCGCGTTCCAGAACGTGAACGCAGAGGACCTCACGGTCCAGGGCGTGGAGCTGCTGGCCGAGTACATGCCGGTCGCCGGCCTCACGCTCGGCGTGACCGTCACCTGGCTCGACGGCGACGACGAGAACGACACGAACGACGAGAACAACCCGATCGGAGACACTTACTCGAGCCGCGTCACCGGCGAGGTGGCGTACCGCCGGCCGGGCGGCCGCTGGTGGGCCTCGTACCAGGTCCGCCACAACGGACCCCAGAAGGACGTCGGCTTCGTGATCGGGAGCCCGATCGGCGACGAGATCCCCGCGTTCACCACGATGAACCTGCGGGGCGGCCTGCGCCTGCTGGAGATCGGCCGCACGCGTCACGACCTCGTGCTCGGCGTCGA
>JAWOIN010000088.1:0-6065 GCA_046484665.1 Gemmatimonadota bacterium | reverse complement strand
CCGTCGGAGCCTTCGCCGAGGCTCGCCTTCAGCGCTTCCATCAGGTCGATGATCTTGCCCTCCGGCTCCGCCTCGGGTGCCGCGGTGATTTCTTCGCCTTCGATCTTCTTCTCGATCAGGGCCATGATCCGCTGCTGCACCGTGTCCTCGAACTGCTCCGGGTGGAACTCGTCCACCGCCGCCTGCTCGATCAACCGCACCGCGAGATCGAGCTCCGCCTTCTTCACCTTCGCATCGCCGATCGGAACTTCCTCAAACGAGCGCAACTCCGCCGGATAGTACAGCTGCTCCAGCATAAGCCCCTCGCCGATGGGCCGCACGAGCACGATGTACTCCTTTCCCCGCGCCGCGTAGCGGCCGAGCGCCGCCCGCCCCGTCTTCCGAAGCGCCGCGCTGAGCAGCCGGTACGCGCGCTCGCCGCCCTTGTCGGGACCGAGGAAGTACGCCCTGTCCAGCCATAGGCGCTCGACCGCCTCGAAGGGGATGAACTCGACGATGTCTATCGCTTCGCTCGACTGGGCGTCGAGCACCTTCAGCTCCTCCGGCTCGAACAGGACGAACTGGTCCTTGGCGAACTCGTATCCCTTCACCAGCTCTTCCCGTTCGACCAGCCGGTCCTCCTGCGGGTCCCAGTACCTCTGCTTGACGCGGGATCCCGAGGACGGCGAGATCCAGTTGAACCGGATCGTGGCCGAGGAGTCGGAGGTCGAATAGAACTTCACCGGAACGGATACGAGTCCGAAGGACACGGTGGCCGATCCCATCGACTGGGCGCTCATCGCCTCATTCCTCCTTCAGGCATGTGGTGTCCCGGGTCCCGGCTCCGTCGTTCCATGCGGACGACGGATGGGTTGAGTTGGACGTCCTGACAGGCCGCACGAACACTCGCGGCCGCTGGCGACGGACCTTAGAATCTCAGCATTCGATCCGCAGCCTTCAAGCCGGCGGCACTCCATGGGCCCTCCCGACAGCCTCCAACCCTACCGCGACAAGCGCCGAGCGGGAGCCACGCCGGAGCCCGGCCTCGATCAGGCCGTCGGGGCCCCGGCCCCGGATGACGACGCCACCGGCGGTGGCCTGTTCGTGATCCACCAGCACGATGCCTCCCGTATGCACTGGGATCTGCGCCTCGAAATCGGAGGGACCCTGGTGTCATGGGCCGTCCCGAAGGGCCCGTCGCTCGACCCCGCCGAGAAGCGCCTCGCCGTGCACGTCGAGGACCACCCGCTCGAGTACGTCGACCTCGAAGACGTGATCCCGAAGGGCAACTACGGCGCGGGACCGATGATCATCTGGGACAGGGGCGACTGGCTGGCGCTCGAAGACCCGGTCGCCGGCCTCGAGTCCGGCAAGCTCCTGTTCGAGCTTCGGGGCTACAAGCTGCGCGGCGTGTGGACCCTGGTGAAGATCAAGCGGGCCGAGAACGAGTGGCTGCTGATTCGCGAGACGCGCCACATGTCCCGGGATGAGCGGGCCGCCGCGTCCGAAGCCGACGCCGGCGTTCCGGCCGCCTCGGTGCTCAGCGGCCTCACGGTGGAGGAGCTCGGCGCGGGCGTCGATCGCACCGACGGGTTCGTCCGGCAGCTCGAGGACGCCGGGGCGAAGGGCCAGAAGGTGCGCGCGGAACACCTCGGGGTCATGCTCGCCCAGGCGGTGGACGAGCCGTTCAGCCACCCCGACTGGCTGTTCGAGCCCAAGCTCGACGGATACCGCATGCTGGCGTCCCGCGTGGGGCCCTCCGTTCGCCTCCTGACGAGGAACGGAAACGACGCCACACGGGCGTTTCCCGAGCTCGTGCGGGCGCTCAGGGCGCTTCCGGTATCCGACTTCGTGCTCGACGGCGAGGTCGTGATGCACGATCCGGCGGGGCGCCCGAGCTTCCAGCGGCTCCAGCAGCGGGCCGGGCTTCGCCGGCCGCTCGACGTCAAGTGGGCCTCCCTGCGGCGCCCCGCCACGTTCTACGCCTTCGACCTCCCCGGCCTGTGCTCGCACGACCTGCGAGCACTGCCGATCGAGCGGCGCAAGGAGTTCCTTCGCGATCTGGTCCCGCCGGCCGGACCGCTCCGCTACGTCGATCACTTTCCCGAACACGGCGAGACGCTGTACGAGCACGTCCTGGCGCTCGGGCTCGAAGGGATCGTCGGGAAGCGGCGGGGGAGCCCGTATCGCGACGGCCGCTCCGACGCTTGGCGTAAGGTGCGCGCCGACCGGTCGGCCGATCTCGTCGTGGTGGGGTTCACCCCGCCGGGGGGCTCCCGCGCCGGCTTCGGAGCCCTGCATCTGGCCGGTTACGAGGGGGGCCGGCTGCGCTATGCCGGACGGGTAGGCACCGGGTTCGGCGACGGGCTGCTGGTCGAGCTCCGCGAACGACTCGAAGCCCTGCGCCGCGACGACGCGCCGGTACAGGACGCGCCGGACGATGCCGGCTCCGTCTGGGTCGAGCCGGAGCTGGTGGCCGAGGTCCGCTATCTCGAGCTGACCGGCGAGCGGCTGTTGCGCCATCCGGTGTTCATCCGGCTGCGCGACGACAAGCCGCCCGCCCAGTGCGCCTTCCCGGACAGGTCCGGCCCGGAGGGACCCGAGCCGGACGCGGACGATGAGGATGACCGGAGCTTCGAGGCCGACGCCGGGGCGGGAGACGAAGCGCCGGCATCGGCGTCCCGGTTGCCGACGTTGTCGAACCCCGAGAAGGTGTTCTGGCCGGCCGAAGGCTATACGAAGCGCGACCTCTACGAGTACTACCGGACCGTCGCGCCGTGGCTGCTCCCCTACCTCGCCGACCGACCGCTCGTCCTCACGCGCTATCCGGACGGCATCGACGGGAAATCATTCTATCAGAAGAACGCGCCGGCCTCGACGCCCGAGTGGATCCGCACCGTCACCGTGGCCAGCGAGAGCTCTGACAAGGAGATCGACTACTTCGTGTGCGACGACGAGGCGTCGCTGCTTTATCTGGCCAACCTCGGCTCGATTCCCCTCCACGTGTGGGCGAGCCGCGTGGGGAGCCTCGATCGACCGGACTGGTGCATCCTCGACCTCGATCCCAAGGGCGCGCCATTCTCCGGGGTGGTCGCCATCGCCCGTCGGCTGCACCGGCTGTGCGACGAGATCGGATTGGAGAACTTCGTCAAGACCAGTGGCTCGAGCGGACTGCACGTGCTGATCCCCCTGGGGCGCGCCTTCGCTTACGAGCAGTCGCGAACCCTGGGCGAGCTGCTCGCGCGGCTGGTGGTCGAGGAACTGCCGGACATCGCCACCGTGACGCGCTCCGTCGATGAGCGCGAGGGAAAGGTCTACGTCGACTTTCTCCAGAATCGGCGCGGCCAACTGCTCGCCGCCCCCTACAGCGTGCGGCCCGTGCCCGGCGCTCTTGTCTCGGCGCCGCTGCGCTGGCGCGAGGTAAACGGAAAACTTCGGCTCGACCGGTTCACCATCCGGTCGATGCCGGCGCGGCTGGCCCGGATGCGCGACGATCCGCTGCTCGGCGTACTCGACGAGGCCCCCGACCTGCCGGCGGCGCTCGGCCGGCTCGCTGAACGACTCTCGGACGTGTAGGGTGGGAGGTGTAGGAGCGACTACGTAGTCGGGGGATCAGCACCGTTTTTGGGCTGCTGAGAAGCGCGAAGCGGGGACCACAGACCGAAGGGTGCGCCAGGTCCGGCGGCCGAGGTTGGCCGCCCGGATCCCGGCGACCCGCAGCGTTGCCCCTTCGGTCATGGCGACGAGCAGCCGCGCGATGTGGTCCGGCTGGAGCATGCGGGACCGGTTGGGCTCCTGGTCGTAGCCGTCGAAGAAGGGCGTGTCGATCCGATACGGGTGGGTGATGGACACCCGGAGGCCGTGGCGCCGGAGTTCGCGGCGGATCGAGACGGCCAGGGACGTGGCCGCGTGCTTGGAGGAGCAGTAGGCCGAGAAGCCGGGCATGTTGAACCGTCCGGCAAGCGACGAGACGAGGACCAGGCGGCCGCCGCCCCGGGGCACCATCGACCGGGCCGCCTGCCGGGCACAGAGGAAGAAGCTGGTGTAGTTCGCGTCGATGGTGGCCCGCCACTCGTCGATGTCGATGTCCACCAGGTCCCGGTTCAGCCCCCGCCCCGCGCAGTGGACCAGGGCGTCGATGGGGCCCAGCGCCCGTTCCACGTCCTCGAACGCGCGGATCACGTCCGCCTCCCGGCCCAGGTCGGCGGCGCTCCACGCGCACTCGCCGCCCATGGCACGGACCGACGCCGCCAGCTCATCCAGCATCCCCTCACGCCGCGACGTCAGCCCGACCCGCCACCCGCGCTCCGCGAGCCGCAGCGCCGTGGCCCGGCCCACGCCGCTAGTCGCGCCCGTTACCAGCGCCGTCGACGAGCCCATTCTCTCGCAGCCAGGTGACCGTGTCCCGGACGGAAGTCTCCAGCGGGATCTCCGGGCGCCACCCCAGGACGGCGGTGGCCTTGTCGTGGGTGTAGTACCGGAACCGAAACCCCGAGTCCACGGCGTCCGCGGTCAACTGCGGTGGGCGGGGGGAGAGCCGCTCCAGCAGCAGCGCCGTACCGTAGAGGACCGGCCGGAGCCCGGCGGGAAGGACGCGCTCCGGAGGGGCGGCGCCCAGGCTCTCGGAGAAGACCCGCCCGATCTCCAGGTGCCGGACGTTGTGGCCGGACAGGAGGTAGCCGCCCGGCGGCGGGGGCGACTCCACCGCCCGGGCGATCCCCCGGGCCACGTCCCGCACGTCCACCACGTTCGTCCCGCCGGGAGCCGACACCCGCGTCCCTCCCGTCCCGTACGCCCGGGCGAACTTCGGCGCGTTCGCCAGGTCGCCCGGCCCGAACATGAGCCCCGGGTAGATGATCACCGCGTGCATCCCGTCGGCTCGCTCCCGGACCACCGCGTCGGCGTCCCGTTTTGACAGCATGTAGTGCTTCCGGCGCCGCTCCGCTTCCCGCCAGTCGAAGCGGAACTCCTCGTCCACCAGCGTAGACGCCCCGTCGCCGTACCCCAGCGCGGCCACCGAGCTCACGTGGATGAACGCTCCCACCCCGGCCCGGCGCGCACCCTCCACCACGTTCGCCGTCCCCTCCACGTGGACCCGCCGGAGCCGATCCCGGTCCCGCTGCAGGAACGAGATCACACCCGCAAGGTGAACCACCGCGTGTGCGCCGTCGAAGTCCCCCTCCATGGACTCCCTCCGCGACACGTCCCGCCCGAGCCGGATGTCGACATGGTCGTCGCACTCATAGTCGTACAGGCAGCACTCCCGCCGCCCCAGGTCCAGCAGCCGCACCCGGCAGCCGTCGCCCGCGAGCAGCTCACGCGTCAGGTGCTGCCCCAGGAACCCGCAGCCGCCCGTGAGCACCACCAGCCGCCCGGGGACCAGGGGGTCGGCCTTCCTCTCCGCCGCACCGAGATCGTGCAGATCATGCATCGGACCGGTCCCTTCGGTCCGGGATCGAAGCCCCGCGGGTCGGTCAGGCAGCCGCGGGTGGGAGCGATTCACGATAGCATGAACGATTTCCGGCAGTCAATGAAGACGCTCCCAGAAGACGGGAGACGCTCCCAACCACTGGCAAGCCGGACGTCCCGGCAAGGCGGACGTGGTTCGGCAAGCCGGACGTGGTTCCGTTATCCATCAGCAGCCCACGAACTCTACGCCCGAGCTAGTGGCTCGTGCGAGCGCCTTCCGGTCGATCCCGCACGATTCCGACGGGCGCGAGTCAGGATGGCCGATACGCATAAACCGACCCGGCCCCTTCCTGCCATGGTCTGGCCCGGGGAGCAGCCCGATCATGGGTGCCGAGCCTTGCCCCGATCGCACGCACCTTGACGGGTGGCATCCGGGTTACAAAATTGGGAACATGAGTTCCCGGGCAGGGAACAGGGAGAGGAACGCCGGAAGGTGAGGGTCATCTCGCGCCGACGACTTCGGGAGTTCTGGGAACGGCATGCCGATGCCGAGGCGCCGTTGAATGCCTGGTTTGCCATCATGCGGTGGAACAAGTACGGGAGCCCGCACGAACTCCGGAGGGACTTCCCTTCGGCGAGCTTCCTTGGCGCACGGAGGACGGTGTTCAACATCGGCG
>JAWOIN010000004.1:0-6185 GCA_046484665.1 Gemmatimonadota bacterium | reverse complement strand
ATGTCGGCGCGCGCCCACAGCGCGTCGGCGTCCAGCTCGAGTTTCGCCCCGACGCGCGCGTACTGTTCGTCCGGGAAGTTGCTTCCCTCCCCGGCTCCCGTCTCGATGATCACCTCGTGACCGGCCGCCACGAGCGCTTCGGCTCCGGCGGGCACGAGGGCGATCCGGTTCTCGTTCGCTTTGATTTCCTTCGGGACCCCGACGATCATGGCAGGAACTCCTTTGGATCCGATGGGATGCCGCCGCGGCCCGCCCTGGAAAGGCCGGCCGCCGAGGGCATTATGCAGGCGCGAGTTCGAGAACCGCCAGACCGTCCGGCTCCAGGCACTCGCAGGCGGCCCGGATCTGCTCCCCGGTGACGGCGTCGATCCTCCGCGCGATCTCGTCGAGCGGGCGGAACGGCTCGTCGTGCAGCACCGTGCCCGCCAGTCGGTTCATCCGCGCGCCCGGCGACTCGAGCGACAGCAGCAGCTGGCCCTTGAGCTGGGTGCGCGTCTCCTCATCCTCCCCCGCCGGAAGCCCCTCGGCGGCCAGGGCGCGAAGCTCGTCAAGCAGCGTGTCGCGCGCCCGCCGGGCGCTCTCGGGACGCGCTCCCACGTAGGCTCCGGTCGCCCCGCCCCCGCGATAGTAAGACTGCCACGAAAACACGCTGTACGCGAGGCCGAGGTCCTCGCGGATCCGCTGGAACAGGCGGGAGCTCATCCCCCCGCCGAGCGCCGTGCTCACGATCACGTGCGCGTCCCGCAGGGGATCGGCCCAGGAGACCCCGGGCCCGCCTGCGACGAGGTGGACCTGGCGACCGCCGGGGCGCTCGATCCGCCGCATGCCCCTGCCGTGAGCGGCGGGAGGATCGATCGCGCGCGGCGGGTCCCCGGCCTCGGCCCGCAGGCGCCCGGCGACGAGGTCGACGAGGCGCCCGTGGTCGACCCTGCCGGCGGCGGCCACGACGAGGCCGGCCGGCCGATACGCCCCGTCCCGCAGGGCGAGCAGTCCGTCGAGGGTGATCGCCTCCACGCTCTCCCGGGTGCCGAGGATCGGCGCACCGTAGGGGTGGCCCGGAAACAGGAAGTCGGCGTGGAGGTCGAACACGAGGTCATCGGGCGTGTCCTCCACCCTCGCGATCTCCTCCAGAACCACCTCCCGCTCGAGGTCGAGGTCGGACGGCGCGAGCGTCGCGGAGAACGAGAGGTCGGCGAGCACGTCCACGGCCGTTTCGAGCGCCGTGTCTGGCACGCGGGCCTGAAACGAGGTGTGCTCGTGCGACGTGAAGGCGTCGAGCCCCCCGCCGAGCCTCTCGACCGCGAGCGCGATCTCCCTCGCCGACCGGCGGGCCGTGCCCTTGAACACCATGTGCTCGAGCAGGTGCGAGGTGCCGCCGAGCCCCGCCGGCTCGTGTGCCGCGCCCGACTGGAACCAGTAGCCGACGGCGACCGACCGCACGGACTCCATGCGCTCGGAGAGCACCACCGTCCCCGCGGGGAGGAGGGTCCGGAACACGCCCGGCTCCAGCTCCTCCGTGCCGGAGGGCGGACCGGGCGCCGCGGGCGGCGGGGTCGGGCCCGGGCCCGCCTGCGCCGGACCGGATGAGCGGACGGCCGGGACGCCGGGAGGACTCCCGTCGCGCACCGGCCGTCCCATCAGGCCGCCCTCCGGACCGACGCGGGCGTCGACCCGCCGACGCGCCCCGCCGCGCCGGGCCTCACGGCTGAGTCGTCGCGGCCCGCCGCGAGAGCTTCATGCGGCCGCGCTCGTCCACGGAGAGCAATTTCACGCGGACGACGTCGCCCGGGCTCACCACGTCCTCCGTCCGCTCCGTGCGTCCCTCCTCGAGCTCGGAGATGTGGCAGAGGCCCTCGACGCCGGGCAGGATCTCCACGAACGCGCCGAACGAGGTCGTGTTCTTCACGACGCCCTCGTAGATCCTCCCGATCTCAGGCTCCGCCGCGATGCCCTCGATCATCTCGCGGGCCCGCTCGCCACCTTCCCCGGAGACCGACGAGATCGTGACGACGCCGCTGTCCTCGATGTTGATCTGGGCGCCCGTCTGGTCCTGTATCATCCGGATCGTCTTCCCCTTGGGACCGATCACCTCGCCGATCTTCTCGGAGTTGATCTGGATCGTGATGATCCGCGGCGCGTACCTCGACATCTCGGACCGCGGCCGGTCGAGCGTCCGGCTCATGACGTCGAGGATGTGGAGGCGTCCCGTACGGGCCTTCTCCAGCGCCGCGCGCATCGTCTCGATCGCCAGTCCCTCGACCTTGATGTCCATCTGGATCGAGGTGATCCCCTGCGCTGTGCCCGCGACCTTGAAGTCCATGTCGCCCAGCGCGTCCTCGACTCCGAGGATGTCGGTCATCACGGCGACCCGGCCGCCCTCCATGATCAGCCCCATCGCGACGCCGGCGCAGGCCGCGCGGAGCGGGACCCCCGCGTCCATCATCGCGAGCGAGCCGCCGCACACCGTCGCCATCGAGCTCGACCCGTTCGACTCGAGGATGTCGGAGACGATCCGGATCGTGTACGGAAAGTCCTCGTACGCCGGCAGCAGCGGCTGGAGCGCCCGTTCGGCGAGCATCCCGTGGCCGATCTCCCTGCGCCCGGGCCCCCGGAACGGACGGACCTCGCCGACCGAGAACGACGGAAAGTTGTAGTGGAGCATGAAGGACTTCGAGGTCTCCTCGCGGACGTCGATCGAGTCGATCCTCTGCTCGTCCTGCACGGTGCCGAGCGTGGTCACGCACAGCGCCTGGGTCTGGCCCCGCGTGAACAGCGCCGAACCGTGGGTGCGCGGCAGGATCCCGACGTCGGCCGAGATCGGCCGGATGTCGTCGAGGCCGCGTCCGTCGACCCGCTCGCCCCGCTCGAGGATCTGGCGACGCATCGTCTCCTTCTCGAGCTTGCGGAGAACGTCGACCGCCTCGTCGATCCGCTCCGCGTGCTCCGGGTGCTCCTTGAGCTCGGCGACGACGGATTCGCGGAGCGCGGAGAGCGCCTGGCTCCGCTCCTCCTTCACCGGCAGCGCGAGCGCCTCCTCGATCCGGGCCTTGGCCCGCGTCCGGACGACCTCGGCGAGGTCCCGCGAGACGGCCGGGGTCTCGTACTCGAACTTCTGCGGCGGGCCGCCGATCAGGTCGACGAGCTCCTCCTGGATCGCGATCAGCTCGCGGATCGCGGCGTGCGCCTTCTCGAGGGCCGACAGCATGTCGGCCTCCGAGACCTCGACCGCGGCGCCCTCGACCATCACGATCGAGGACTTCGTCCCCGCCACGACCACGTCCATGTCCGAGTAGTCGAGCTGCTCGAACGTGGGGTTGATCACCCACTCCCCGTCGATCCGCCCGATCCGGACGCCCGCGATCGGACCGTTCCACGGGATCGGGGAGATCGTCAGCGCCGCGGAGGCGCCGAGCATCCCGAGCACGTCCGCATCGTTCTCCTGGTCGGCCGAGATCACGAAGCACGCGACCTGCGTCTCGTTCTGGTAATCGTCGGGAAACAGGGGCCGGAGAGGCCGGTCGATCTGCCGGGCGGAGACGGTCTCCTTGTCCGACGGGCGCCCCTCGCGCTTGATGAAGCCGCCGGGGAACTTGCCGGCGGCGTAGCTCTTCGCCCGGTACTCGACCGTCAGCGGGAAGAACGGGAGGCGGGTGCGCTTCCGCTCCGCCACGGCTGCCACGAGGACCGCCGTCTCCCCGTACTGCACGAACACGGCGCCGTCTGCCTGACGCGCCATCCGACCGGTCTCGATGACGAGCTTCCGGCCGTGAAAGTCCTTCTCAATCCTGTTTGCCATCGTACTGCGTGCCTCGCTTCTCATCTGATCTGAACTGCCATGGAATGCCGTCGATTCCTTCGACGGCGCGTACACACGTGCGAGCGAGGTCCGCGGCGTCCCGGAGTGCGGGAGGCGAGGGTCATGCGGAGCGCCATGCGCCCGGCCGTCCCTCGCGTCCCGGGATGCCGCCGACCGCCTAGCGGCGGAGGCCCAGCTCGCGGATGACCGTCCGGTACTGCTCGAAGTCGTTGCGCCGGAGGTACTCGAGGAGGCGACGGCGGCGCCCGACCATCTTCAGGAGGCCGCGCCGTCCGTGGTGGTCCTTCGGATGCGTGCGGAAATGCTCGGTGAGGTGGTCGATCCGCGCGGTCAGCCCGGCGACCTGGACGGCGGCCGATCCGCAGTCGTTCCCGTGTCTGCCGAACTTCGCGACGATGCTCTGCTTCTCTTCCGTTCCCAGCGTCATCTTGCTCCGTCCCTCGTACCGGACCCTCGCCGGCCGTCGTTGCTCTCTCGTCCGCCCTTGAATCTGATTAATTTAGCCCTCGCGGCCTTCGCTGTAAAGCGGATTCCCGGCCTCCGCGCGGGTCCGCCCGGCGAACCACTCCCGCGCAGTGTCCTCGTCCCGCCTCATCTGCGCGACGAGCTCCTCCGGGGTCCCGAACGGACGGACCTCCCGCAGCCGGGTCAGGAACTCGACCCGGACGGACTCGCCGTAGATCTCCCGGTCGAAGTCGAGCAGGTAGAGCTCGATCGACGGCGGGGACCCGGCGAAGGTCGGGCGGGGCCCGAGGTGGAGGAGCCCGTCCCTGATTTCCGTCCGCAGCGAGGCGCGGACGGCGTAGATCCCCTCCCTCGGCAGCAGCTTGCTCCCTCCCGGGGCCGGGATGTTCGCGGTCGGGAAGCCGAGGTCCCTGCCCCGCCCCATCCCGTGCACCACGGGCCCGCGGAATGAGCAGGGCCGTCCGAGCATCCGCGCCGCCTCCTCCACCCGCCCTTCCGCCATGCGCGACCGGATCGCCGTCGAGGAGACCGCCTCGCCGTCGACCTCGACGGGGTGCACGACGTCCACCTCGAAGCCCAGCTCGCCACCGAGCCGCCGGAGCAGCTCGATGTCGCCCGAGCGCGAGCGGCCGAAACCGTGGTCGTATCCGATCACCAGCTCCGAGACCCGGAAGCCCCGGACGAGGACCCTGTGCACGAACTCGGCGGGCTCGTAGCGGGACAGCGCCGTCGTGAACGGGAGGAACGCCACGTAGTCGAGCCCGCTCTGCGAGAGGATCTCCTTCTTCTCGTCGGGCGTCGTGAGGAGGGCCGGGGCCTCCCCGGGACGAACCACCGTGAGCGGATGCCGGTCGAAGGTGACGAGCACGCTGTGCCCGTCCCGGGCCTCCGCGCGTCGGCGGATCTCCTGCAGCACCGCCCAGTGCCCGAGATGAACCCCGTCGAAGGTGCCCACCGTGACCACCGTGCCCTCGACATCGGGAGGCAGGCCGCTGTCCTCCCAGCGGCGGAACTCAGGCCGCACGGATCACCGTCCGGGGCTGGAGCGTCGCGCCGCGCCGCTCCGCCACCGCGACCAGGCCGTCGCCGTCGGCGAGGGCCACCGGGAGGGAGGGCTCCGGCCCGACCGGAAAGCCCGGGCGCCGCGGCGACGCTACCTCTCCTGCCGTCACGGCGGCGCCGTGCGAAACCGCTTGCACCTCTTCGGGGTCGAGCGCGCGCAGCGGCAGCCAGTCGAGGGCGTGCAGCGGAGTGAACCAGGCCTCCGTCTCCCGGAGGTCCCGCGACTCCGGAATCGAGGCCGCCGACAGGGCTTCCTCGACCTTGAACGGGCCGATCGCCGTTCGTCGGAGCGCCCCGAGGTGCGCCCCGCAGCCGAGCTCCCGGCCGAGGTCGCGCGCCAAGGCCCGGACGTAGGTGCCCGTGGAGACCCAGGCGTCGATCCGCACGCGGGGCGGCGCCCACTCGACCAGCGTCAGCCCGTGAACCCGGACGGGCGCCGGCGCCAGCCCGGGATCGCCCCCCAGGCGCGCGATGCGGTGCGCGCGGCGGCCGGCGACCTTCTTCGCGGAGAAGGCGGGCGGCGCCTGCAGCAGCTCTCCCGTGAGCCCGAGGAGAGCGCGCTCCGCGTCCGCACGCGCCAGTCGCCGCCAGGCCTCCGAGCTCAGCACCGGCTCGCCGGTCCGGTCGTCCGTGTCGGTCTCCGACCCGAGCACGATCTCGGCCTCGTAGCGCTTCGGGAGCAGGTGGAACAGCGACGCGAGGCGCGTGGCCCGGTCGGCGCAGAGGATCAGGAGTCCCGTCGCGCACGGGTCCAGGGTGCCGGTGTGGCCCACGCGCCGCGTGCGGAGGGCGCGGCCATCTCGGGTGGGGGTTCCCCGCCGGCGCTGTACCCACGGACCCG
>JAWOIN010000136.1:0-20669 GCA_046484665.1 Gemmatimonadota bacterium | reverse complement strand
CCGGGCTGCAGGGTGGCCTCGCTGAACTCATACGGCAGGGTCACGGTGGGCAGGGCTGGATTCCTGCGGTAATCCACCAGGGTGATGGCCAGCCCGGGGCAGACGGTGACGCATTTCTGGCAGCCGGTGCAGGTCTGGCCGAGCTCATCTGCGAGGAAGCGTGGGATGGAGCGGATATCGGCGGGGTCGATCTGGATCAGCCCCTGCGGGCAGACGGCCGCACAGGGGTCACAGGGAATTTCCTGGGTGCAGTGTAGGACGGGGAAGACCCCTTCTTCCATTAAAGAGGGGACGTAGTCCCGCCACCGGCGGCCGAGGGCCCGCGAGGCGCCCTCCAGCAGGCGGTTCGTCATGTCGGCCGGCGAGGAGGCGGTCGAGAAGTCGGCGAGCAGGCCGGACCCGCCCTCCGCCTCGTGGCGGGCGAGCGCGGCGGACAGGATCGAGGTCTTCCCCATCCGGCGCGGCCCGTAGATGAGGAGCTTCGCGCCGGGCTCGCGCAGCGCGCCGAGCACGCGGGCCACCTCCGCCTCGCGGTCGGCGAGGTCGTCCGGCCCCACGGGGCCGTGGATCGGGAACGGATTCGGCATCGGAGCCTCCGGGCCGTCGGTTGCTAACAAGATCATTACTAACGAATCGGATAGCAAGTCGGGTCAGCCGCACGGCCGGCCTCCGGGCGTTCGGCCCGCGGCCGGTGAACGCCGCCCACCGTCGCCCCCGCGCCTCCCCGGGCCTATCTTCCGGCGACCGCGAGCCGCGCCGGACCCGCGCACCCAGGGACGTCTTCCCGGAGAGACACCGATGCTCCGCTCCGCCCGCCGCGCCCCCGTCCTCGCCGCACCCGTCCTCGCCGCCCTCGCCCTCGTCCTCGCCGCCGCGGCCTCCCCGGCCGCCGCCCAGGAGGGCCCGGCCACCGGCGCCGTCCGCGCCCGCGACCTCGGCGTCGCGATCGCGGGCGAGCCCGGGCGCTGGAACGCGATCACCGACGTGCCCGGCGTCGAAGTCGGCCTCGTCACCCTGGTCGAGGGCGACGGCCCGCTCATCGAAGGCTCCGGTCCGGTGCGGACGGGCGTGACGGCGATCCTGCCGCGCGGAAAGGACGACATGGGCCCCGTGTTCGCGGGCCACTTCTCGCTGAACGGGAACGGGGAGATGACCGGCACGGTGTGGCTCGAGGAGACGGGCGAGCTCGTCGGCCCCGTCACGATCACCTCGACCTCGACGGTCGGCGTCGTCCGCGACGCCGTCTACGGCTGGGTCGCGGCGCGCGTCCCCGAGGTCCCGTTCACCCTCCCGGTGACGGCGGAGACGCTCGACTTTCCGCTCAACGACGTGAACGGGCAGCACGTGACGAAGGCGCACGCGCTCGAGGCCCTGAACGGTGCCCGCGGCGGGCCGGTGGCCGAGGGGAACGTCGGCGGCGGCACCGGGATGATCTGCCACTGGTTCAAGGGCGGCACCGGCACCGCCTCGCGGGTGCTGCGCCCCGAGCAGGGCGGCTACGCGGTCGGCGTCCTCGTCCAGTGCAACTACGGACGCCGGAGCCGGCTCCGGATCGACGGCGTCCCGGTGGGCGAGGCGATCGCGGACCTCACCCCCTGCCGCTCGCTCCCGGCCGAGGAGGTCTCGCCGATGATCGCCCGCGTCCCCGCCTGCGAGGGCACGCCCGACCGCTCGGGCGACCGCGGCGCCGCCGCCCCGGCGGAGACTGACCTGGAGGAGACCGCCCCGGCGGAGGCCGGCCCCGGCGCGGCGTCGTGGCTCGCCGCGCTCGAGGAAGCCTTGGCCGGTACCCCGCTCGACCCGGGCGCGGGCTCGATCATCGTGGTCGTCGCGACGGACGCGCCGCTCCTCCCCTCGCAGCTGCGCCGGGTCGCGAAGCGGGTGTCGCTCGGAGTCGGCCGGATGGGAGGGCTGGGCGAGAACTCCTCGGGCGACATCTTCCTCGCGTTCTCGACCGCGCCGGTACAGGCCGACGACCTGGGCCTGTGGCACCTGACCGCGGTCGAGTCGGACCGGATGAACCCGATCTTCGAGGCGGTCGTCCAGGCGACGGAGGAGGCGATCGTCAACGCGCTCGTCGCGGCGGAGACGATGACGGGGGCCGACGGCTTCCGGGTCCACGAGCTGCCGCACGACCGCCTTCGCCGGATGATGAACACAACGGAGCGGAAATGAACAAGCGCGCGCTGATCACGGGGATCACGGGGCAGGACGGCTCCTACCTGGCCGACTTCCTGCTCGGGAAGGGATACGAGGTGCACGGCACGGTCCGGCGCTCCTCGGTGGAGAAGTTCGAGCGGATCCAGCACATCCGGGACCGCGTGACGCTCCACCAGATGGACCTGCTCGACCAGCTCTCCATCCTCACGGTGCTCGAGGAGGTGGAGCCGTGGGAGGTCTACAACCTCGCGGCCCAGAGCTTCGTGCCCACCTCCTGGAACCAGCCGCTGCTCACGGGCGAGTTCACCGCGCTCGGGGTGACGCGGATGCTGGACGGGATCCGGACGGTGAACCCGGACATCAAGTTCTACCAGGCCTCGAGCAGCGAGATGTTCGGGAACGTGAAGGCGACGCCGCAGAACGAGGAGACGCCGTTCTATCCGCGCAGCCCCTACGGCGTCGCGAAGGTGTACGGCCACTTCATCACGGTGAACTACCGGGAGAGCTACGACCTGTTCGCCGTCAGCGGGATCCTGTTCAACCACGAGAGCCCGCGGCGGGGGCTCGAGTTCGTGACGCGGAAGGTCTCGGACGGCGTCGCGCGCATCAAGCTCGGCCGGGAGAGGATCCTGCGGCTCGGCAACCTCGACGCGGGCCGCGACTGGGGCTACGCCGGCGACTACGTGGACGCGATGTGGCGGATGCTGCAGCGCGACGCGCCGGAGGACTACGTGGTCGGGACGGGCGTCATGCACTCCGTGCGCGACCTCTGCCGGATCGCGTTCGAGCACGTGGGCCTCGACTGGGAGGCGCACGTGATGGAGGACCCCACCCTCCTGCGCCCCGCCGAGGTCGAGGAGCTGTGCGCCGATGCCGCGAAGGCGAAGCGGCTGCTGGGCTGGGAGCCGACCGTGAGCTTCGAGGAGCTGGTCCGGATGATGGTCGACGCCGACATCGAGCGGCTCTCGGCGTGAGCTCCGCGATCCGGGCCCGCGGGCTCGGGCGCCGCTTCGGGAGCGTGGCCGCCGTCTCCGACCTCGACCTCGACGTCCCGGCCGGCTCGATCTACGGCTTCCTCGGCCCGAACGGGGCGGGGAAGACGACGACGATCCGCCTCCTGCTCGGCCTCCTGCGCCCGACGATGGGCGAGGCCGAGGTGCTCGGGCACGACGTCCGGACCGACGCGGGGAAGGTGCGCGAGGCGGTCGGCGTGCTGCTCGAGACGGACGGGCTCTACCACCGGCTCACCGCGCGCCAGAACCTCGAGTTCTTCGGCCGCGTGGCGCGTGTCCCGCCGGGCGAGCGCGCGCGGAGGATCCGCGCCCTGCTCGAGCACATCGACCTCTGGGAGCGGCGCGACGAGCCGGTGGCGGACTTCTCGCTCGGGATGCGCAAGAAGCTCGCGCTCGCCCGCGCCTTCCTCCACCGGCCGACGCTGCTGTTCCTCGACGAGCCGACCTCGGGGCTCGACACGCCGACCGCGGTGGGGCTCCGCCAGGAGCTGCTGCGGCTGGCGCGGGAGCAGGGCGTCACCGTCTTCCTCACCACCCACAACCTGCTCGAGGCCGAGAAGCTCTGCGACCGGGTGGCGGTGATCCGGAAGGGGCGGCGGATCGCGGAGGGCGCGCCGGAGACGATCCGCGCGCGGAGCCGCCGGGCGCTCCTCGTGGCCGGGTCCGGGTTCGGGCCGGCGCTCGTGGCGGCGGTCGGGGAGATGGCCGGCGTGGGCGGCGCGCGGGTGGACGACGGCCGGCTGCGGGTCGAGCTCGACGAGGGCGCCGGGACGGCCCCGATCGTCCGGGCGCTGGTGGAGGGCGGGGCCGAGGTGGCGGAGGCGCGGGTCGCGGGCGCCAGTCTCGAGGAGACGTTCCTCGCCCTGCTCGAGGAGCAGGAGGCCGGCGAGTCCGGGGGCGGAGGGGAGGCGGCGCCGTGAAGGACCTGCTGCTGGTGGCGGAGAAGGAGCTCAGGGAGATCGTCGGCGCCGGCGGCGGTCGCCGCGGCGTGGTGAGGGAGCTCCTGTTCGTCGGGATCTTCGGCCTGTTCTTCCCGCTCTCGCAGGCGGCGGCGTGGCGGATGGGCGCGGTCCCGGCGATCTTCGTGCTGCTGATCCCGCTGTTCCTCGTCGGCCCGCACGTGGCGGACAGCTTCGCCGGCGAGCGGGAGCGGCGGACGCTGGAGACGCTGCTCGCCACCCGGCTCCCCGACGCCGCGATCTTCCTCGGGAAGGTGCTCGCGGTCTGCGCGTACGCCTGGTCCGTGACCTTCCTCATCCTCGTCGCCAGCCTCGTCACGCTCAACGCGACGGGCGCCGGCCGGCCGCCGTCCTTCCCCGGGCTCCCCGCGCCGGACCCGGGCCCGTTCCTCTACCCGGGCTTCGTGTGGGCGGCGTGGGCGGCGGGGTCCGCCGCGACCTCGCTGCTGCTCGGCTCGATCGGGACGTTCGTGTCGCTGCGCGCGAAGACGGTCCGCTCCGCGGCGCAGGCGCTCACGATCCCCGTGTTCGTGGTGATCTTCGGGGCCTCGGCGGGGCTCCCGGTGGCCTGGCGCGCCCTGCCGGGGCCGGCGCGGGCGCGGCTGGTCGGGATCGCGGAGACGATGAGCCCGCTGGAGTTCGTGCTCGGCCTCGCGGCCTCCCTCCTCGTGCTGGACGCGCTCCTGCTGTGGGTCGGCGTCCGGCGCTTCCGCCGCGACACGCTGATCGCGGGCTGAGCGGTCGGGTCAGTCCGCGGCGACGGCCTCCGCCAGCGCCCCGGCCACCCGCTCCTGCGTCTCCGGCCCGATCTCCGGCCACATCGGGAGGCTCAGCACCTCCTCCGCGGCGGCCTCCGCGACCGGGAGCGACACCTCCCGGTACGCCTCGCGGTACACGGGCAGGCGGTGGATCGGGACCGGGTAGTAGACCATCGTCGCCACCCCCGCCTCGTCCATCCGGGCCCGCACCGCGTCCCGCCGCCCGCCGCGCACCCGCACCGTGTACTGGTGGAACACGTGGCCGTCCGTCACGGCCGGCGCCGCGACGCCGGGCACCCCTGCCAGCAGCTCTCCGTAGCGCGCCGCCGCGCGCCGGCGTCCCTCGTTCGCGGCGTCGATCCGGGGCAGCTTCACGCGGAGCAGCGCGGCCTGCATCGCGTCGAGCCGCGAGTTGTAGCCGATCCTCTCGTTGGCGTAGCGCTTCCGCTCGCCGTGGGTGCGGAGCATCCGCGCCGCCGCCGCGATCCCGTCGTCGTCGGTCGTGAGCAGCCCCCCGTCGCCGGCCGCCCCGAGGTTCTTGGTCGGGTAGAACGAGAAGGCGCCCGCCCCGCCGATCGCCCCGGTGGCCCGGCCGCCGGTCCGGGCGCCGAACGACTGCGCGCAGTCCTCGAGCACCGCGAGCCCGCGGCGTCGCGCGAGGCCCATCAGCGCCTCCATGTCGGCCGGCCTCCCGAACAGGTGGACCGGGATCAGGGCGCGCGTCCGCTCCGTCACCGCCCGCGCGGCGGAGGCCGGGTCGAGGTTCAGGCTCTCGGCCTCGATGTCGGCGAAGACGGGCGTCGCGCCGACCAGGGTGACCGCCTCGGCGGTCGCGAAGTAGCTGAACGGCGTCGTCACCACCTCGTCGCCCGGCCCGACCCCGAGCGCGCGCAGGCCGATCACGAGCGCGTCGGTCCCGGAGTTGAGTCCCACGGCGTGCCGCACGCCGAGCCGCTCCGCCGCCTCGCGCTCGAACGCCTCCACCTCCGGCCCGAGCACGTACTGGCCCGACCGGAGCACCCGCAGCGCCGCGGCGCTCAGCTCGTCCCACAGCGCGTCGATCTCGGGAGAGAGGTCGAGGGGAGGGATGCGTCCGGTCGGGATGCTCATCCGTTCAGCGGCCACAAGGCAGGGATGATGAGAAGGGATGCGGCCGCGAGAAGCAACTGGAGCGGCAGCCCCACGCGGGTGAAGTCGGTGAACCGGTACCCGCCGGGGCCGTAGACCATCAGGTTCGTCTGATACCCGAGGGGGGTGGAGAAGGAGAACGACGCGGCGACCGTCGTCGCGATCAGGAACGCGCGCGGCTCGAGGCCCATCTGCGCGGCGGCGGCGAGGGCGATGGGGAACATCAGGGCCATCGCCGCCGCGTTCGAGACGAGCTCCGTGAGCAGCATGGTCGACACGATGATACCGCCCAGGATGCCGATCGGGCCGAGGCCGTGCGCAACGCCGACGATCCCGTCTGCGAGCACCCCCGCCGCGCCGCTGTCCTCGAGCGCCCGCGCGAGCCCGAGCGCCGCTCCGATCATCACGAGCACGGACCAGTCGACCGCCTGCTTCGCCTCGCCGGGCCGCAGGCACCGCAGCCCGACCATCAGGATCGCACCCGCCATCGCGGCGATCGTGACCGGCGCGAGCCGGAACGCCGAGACCGCGACCACCAGCGCGAGGACCGCGACGGAGGCGACCAGCCGCTCGTAGCGGACCGCCTGGCTCGCCTCGACCCGGCTCACGAGGTAGAAGTCGCGCGAGTCGCGGAACGCGCGGGTGAAGCCCGGCGCGGCCTCGAGCACGAGGGTGTCGCCCGGGCGGAGCACGATGTCCCCGATCCGCGACACGATCTGCTCGCCGTGCCGGTGCACGGCGAGCACGGCGGCCCCGTAGCGGCCACGGAACCCGGCCTCCCGGATGCTGGACCCGATCAGCGGCGAGCCCGGGGAGACCACCGCCTCGTGCAGCTCGGAGCCCCCGGTCCGGGCGCTGCGCCGCTCCGCGGCCATCGGCTCCAGGCCCCGGAAGCGCCGCAGGTCGACGATCGTCTCGAGGACGCCGGCGAACGTGAGGCGGTCGCGCCCGAACAGTCGCGTCTCCGGCCCGACCGGGGCGATCACCCCGGTCTCCCGCTCGACCGACACCAGGAACAGGCCGGGAAGCTGGCGGAGCCCGGCCTCCTCCACCGTCTTCCCGGCGAGCGGAGAGGGCTCGACAATCTCGAGCTCGCACGTGTAGCGGCGGAGGTCGGTCCGCTCCCCGCCGACGGGCACCCGCGTCTCGAGGAGCCGGGGGGCCACGAAGACGAGATACGCGAAGCCGAGCGCCGCGCAGGGCAGACCAACGCCGGCCAGCTCGAAGAAGCCGAGCTCCGGGAGCCCGTGGGAACGCAGCAGGCCGTCGCTCACGAGGTTCGTGGAGGTGCCGATCAGGGTGCAGACGCCCCCTAGGATCGAGGCGTAGGAGAGCGGGATCAGCAGTTGGGACGGCGAGACGCTCGCGCGCCGCGCCCAGGTCAGCACGGTCGGAATTCCCATCGCCACGATCGGCGTGTTGTTCACGAACGCGGAGATGGCGGCCGTGACCGGGACGATCCGGGCCACCGCGCCGATGGGCCCGCGCACCCCGCGGAAGATCCGGCCGGAGACGACGTCGAGCACGCCCGTCGCCCGCAGGCCGGCGGCGACGACGAACAGAGCGGCGATCGTGGCGATGGCAGGGTTCGAGAACCCGCTGAGAGCGGTCGGCACGTCGACGATCCCGGCGCCCATCAGGACGACGAGCGCCGTGGCCAGCAGGACGTCGGGGCTGAAGGCGTCGCGGGCGATCAGGAGCACCGTGATCGCCACGACCGCCAGCGTGAACGCCGCCGCGAAGCTCATCTGGCGCCTCGCCTCGGGGAGTACGCGCGCCGGGCCGGGTCCCGGCTCAGCTCCGGTACGCCCGCATCAGGACGTCGGCCACCTCCGGGCGCGTGAACTCCTCCGGCGGCCGCTCCCCGCGGCTGAGCATCTCGCGGACCCGGGTCCCGGAGAGGAAGACGCGCTGCTCCGGCGTGGACGGCGACGTCTTCGCAGAGCCCATCTGCCGGGTGACCGTGCAGTAGAACGCGTGCTCGAACTTGAGCGGCTCGATCCCGAGGAGGTCCATGTCCACCTCGTCGAAGATCCGCTGTGCGTCGTAGGTGCCGTAGTAGTCGCCGACGCCCGCGTGGTCCCGGCCCACGATGAAGTGGGTGCAGCCGTAGTTGCGGCGCATGATCGAGTGGTGGATCGCCTCGCTGGGGCCGGCGTAGCGCATCGCGGCAGGAAGCACCGACAGCATCACCCGTTCCCGGGGAAAGTACTTGTCGAGCAGGACGCGGTAGCATTCCATCCGGACGTCGGCCGGGATGTCGTCGGACTTCGTCTCACCGACCAGCGGGTGGACGAGGAGCCCGTCGACCATCTCCAGCGCGCACTTCTGCAGGTACTCGTGCGCCCGGTGGATCGGGTTCCGAGTCTGGAACGCCACGATCGTCTCCCATCCCCGCTTCGCGAACTCGCTCCGAACTTCCGCCGGCGTGAGGTTCGACTCGGGGAATCCGCTGATGTCCCCGTCGAGCACGTACTCGACCCGGCCGGCCACGCAGTGCGCGCCGAGTCGATGGATCATCGCCACACCCGGGTGTGCCGTGTCCGACGTCCGGAAGACCTTCTCGCTCTCCCGCTCGAGGTCGCGCTCGAAGCCGTCCTCCACGGTGATCACGCCGGCGATGCGGTCGTCCTCTGTCAGCAGAGCCGCGCGGTCGCCGGCAGAGAGACGCGCCCCGGCCCCGCTCACGGGGAGAACGATCGGGATCGCCCACGGCAGGCCGTCTGGAAGCCGGCGCTCGTGGACCACGCTCTCATAGGCATCGCGGCGCATGAAGCCTTCCAGCGGAGAGAGGGCTCCGACCGCGATCAGATAGAGGTCGCTCAGGGTGGGGCCCTCGAGCCGGATCGCGGGGAGCGAGCGCGCCTCCTCCCGGAGCGCGTCGGCCGCTCCGCCGGAAACGGTCCGGTCGACCAGGGCGCCGCCGAAGGGTTCGAGACTCATCGGGACCTTTCCGTGGTTTCTGGTTCGCTTCACTTCGCGGGGACGACGCCGCGCTCGACGAGCAGGGCGAGGACCGTCTCCACGCAGCCGTCCACGCCGACCTCGGCCGTGTTCACCACCAGCTCGGGCGCCGTCGGCTCCTCGTAGGGCGCGCTGATTCCCGTGAACTCGGGGATCTCTCCCGCTCGCGCCTTGCGGTACAGTCCCTTCGGGTCGCGCTCCTCGCACACCTCGAGCGGGGCGTGGACGTGCACCTCCATGAAGTCGCCGGGCCGCGCCATCAGCTTCCGAACCCGGTCGCGGTCCTCGCGGTAAGGGGAGATGAAGGCGGTGAGCGCGACCATGCCCGCGTCGACGAACAGCTTCGCGACCTCGCCGATCCGCCGGATGTTCTCGGTGCGATCCTCGGGCGAGAACCCGAGGTCAGAGTTCAGCCCATGGCGGATGTTGTCCCCGTCCAACACGTAGGAGCCGACGCCGCGCTCGAACAACCGCCAGTCGAGCTCGTTCGCGAGGGTGCTCTTGCCGCTGCCGGAGAGGCCCGTGAACCACACGACCGCCCCCGCATGTCCTTGTTTCCTTTCGCGATCCTCGCGCAGGACGTGGTTCTCGTGCCAGTGCACGTTCGTCGCTCTCTTCACGCCGGTCCTTTCGGGTTCGGGTGGATCCGGTCGCCGGGAGGCCCCGCCACGCAGCTTGCGTGCCGGGCGCCGTGACGGGTCAGCTGACGGGTCGGATCAGGCCCGTGGTGCGCGCGGGTCTCACGACTCGCGCCCCAAGATAGGCGCCGCCACCCGGCGCACCAGAGGGAGAAGCGAGCTCCAGGCGGGCTCGCGCGCGGCGAGGATGCCCCGACGCTGGCGGGGATCGAGCTTCCCGTAACGGAGCGGCTCGCCCCCGCAGTCCGTGACCTTTCCGCCGGCTCCCACGAGCACCGCCTCCGGGGCGCACGTGTCCCACTCCTTCAGGAAGGCTACGGGGTGGACGTAGGCGTCGGCGCGCCCGGCCGCGATCAGCGAGCACTTCACGCCGACGGATCCGCAGAGGACGATCTCGGCATCGCCCAGCTCCGCCTCGACGGCTGAAAGAAGCGGGTCGGGGTGGGAGCGGGACCGGACGAAGCGGAGCGGTCCGCGGCCGGCTCGGCCCGTACGGAGCGGCCGGAACGCCGTCGGCGGCGCTCCGCCGGCGGGCGGGACGTCCGCCTGCCACGCGCCGTCGCCCACGCCGCCGAGGAACAGGATACCGGGGTCCGGCCTGTACACGGCGCCGACCGCCGCCGCCCCGTCGAGCGCGAGCCCGACCATCACGGCGAACTCTCCGTTCCCCGCGATGAACTCCTTGGTCCCGTCCAGCGGATCCACGATCCACGTGCGGCCGTTCCCGAACCCTGAGGGGCCGGGAACGGAGGCCGCGGGGGGCGGCGACTCCTCGCTCAGGACCGGGTCGGCGGGCGAGCGCTCGTCGAGCACCGCCAGGATCGCCGCGTTGGCGGCGTGATCGGCCTCGGTCACGGGGGCGCCCGCCGCCTTGTCCCGGATCTCGAGGCCGGCGCTCCCGTAGAGCCGCATCGCCGCGCGCCCGCCGGCCAGGGCCGCGGCCGCCGCCGTGTGGAGGTCCCTCGCGCGCGCGGAGCGAATCGTCGAAGGAAGGCCGGACGGCACGGGGTTCACGTCCGCACCTTCGCGAACAGGGCGAGCCCGGCGAGCAGGAAGATCCCGTTCGCCAGCCACGCGGCGGCCGGCGGCGGCAGCACGCCCGCGGCGCCCATCGCCTGCGCCACCCGGATCACCGTCAGGAACACGATCGTCGTCGCCAGGGCGATCCCGATCGACAGCGAGGCCCCGCCCCGGCGCGACGAGTTCGCGAGCGGGGCCCCGAACAGCACGATGATGAAGCAGGTGAACGGGAAGGCGAGCTTCAGCTGCTGCTCGACCCGGAGCTTTCCCGTCTTCGCGCCCGAGCGCTCGAGCGCCTCGATGTAGCGGCCGAGCTCCGCGTAGCCCATCTCCTCCTCGCCCTTGGGGCGCGCGAGCAGCTCCTGCGGCGTCTCGACGAACTCCCGCTGCCACAGCTCGTCGAACCGGAACTCGAGGACGCGGTCGCGCGCCGGGAAGAAGCGGATCCGGCCCTCCTCGGCCACCCAGCGCGCGCGCTCCTCGTCCCATCTCGCGCGGGCCGCCGCGGCGTCGTAGGCCTGGAGCCAGTCGGTCCCGGCCGCCTCCGATCCCTCGCGCGTGACCTGCAGATCCGAGATCTCGCCCCGCCCCGCGTTGAGACGGTTCACGAAGTAGTAGCGCCCCGCGTCGCCGCGGAAGATGAACGAGGTGCGGACGCCCTCCCGCTGGCTCACGGTCTCGCCCAGCGCCTCGAGGCTCTTCCGGTTCGCGGCGGGGACGACCTCGGTCAGCGCGAGGGCGATCAGGCTGATCGCCATGCCGGCCCCCAGGAGGGAGGCCGACAGGCGGTAGAAGCTCACCCCGCCCGCCTTCGCGGCGCTGATCTCGAAGTGCCGGGTCATCGACGAGATCGTGAACACCGCCGCGAGCAGCGCGGCGATCGGGAACGAGAGCAGCATCTGGTAGGGCACCTGGTAGACGTAGTGCATCAGGATGCTGCCGCGGGCCAGCTGCTCGGCGAGGTACGTGTCGAGGCGGTCCGTGAGGTCGATGATGATGAGGATGAACGGCACCCCGACCACGCAGACCACGAAGATCCTCAGGAACTGGCGGAGCACGTAGCGGTCGAGCGTGCTCATCCGCCGGCCCTCCGGGCCTGGACGAAGGCGCCGAGCCCGATCGCGAGGAACAGGGCATTCGGCGCCCACATCGCCCAGAACGGCGACACGATCTCCCGGTCCGCCAGGTGCTCGCCGCCGATCAGGGCGACGTAGTAGGCGCAGAACACGGCGAGGCTCACCCCCACCACGAGCGCCACGCCTGCCCGACGGTAGCGGACGGCGATCGGGGCTCCGATCAGCACGAACACGATGCACGCCGCCGGGATCGAGTACTTCTTCCACGCCTCGACCTCGTACCGCTTCGCGTTCTGCTCTTCGATCCCGCGGGTCACCGCCTGCGTACGGAACGTCGTCGTCGCCGCCTGCGGCGTGCCGAGCCGCCGGCCCTGGTTCCAGCCGTCCGCCGTGCCGTCCGTCGAGTCGGGCGGAAGCGAGTCGCGCGCGAGGCCGCCGAGCAGGCTCGCGGTCCAGGCGACGGCCGCGCCGCGGCTGACGCGGGTGACCCGCGCCGCGAGCGAGTCGTGGGCCATCGCCCGAGCCCACAGCGAGTCGATCGAGAGCTCGCGGTCGCCGCGGACGCTCCGGCCCTCGCGGTCCAGCGCGTTCTCCACGCCCGGGACCCGCAGGTAGTCGCGCTCGAACCAGACCCGCTGGAACCGGCCCGGCGACCCGGACGCGGACTCGTGGACGACCCCGTCGAACAACGTCAGGTAGAGGTCCTCCGAGGTCTCGGTCGAGGCGAGCCTCATCTCCGCGCTGTCCGCGTAGATCACCCGGCGCGCGTCGGCTTCGCGCCCGTCCCAGATCGTGACGTCGACCAGGAGGTTCCGCGCCTGCTCCTTCCTCTGCGCGAGCAGGAACAGCTTTCGAGGGGCCACCTCGTTCACCTCCCGCTCGCGGAGCGCGAAGGTGGGCGACTTCCGGTTGATGCTCTGGGCCAGCAGGGACAGCTTGTGGTTCGTGTCGGGGAGGATCGTGTCGTTGAACCGGACCATCCCGAGCGCGACGAGCGCGCCCACCACCACGACGGGCGCCGTGATCCGGGCGAGGCTCACCCCGCTCGCCTTCATCGCGGAGATCTCGTTGTCGCCCGCCAGCCGGTTGAACGCGAACAGGACGGCCACGAGCACGGCCATCGGGACGATGACCGCGAACATGAACGGGATGGAGTAGAGGAAGACCTCGGCCACGATCCGCCAGCCGAGCCCCTTGCCGACCAGGCTCCCGAACCGCTTCGCCACCTGGTCGAGCAGCATCAGCGCCGTGAGCGCGGTCGCCGCGAACAGGAACGGCGCGACGAGCTGGCGCAGGACGTACCGGGTCAGGATCCGCACGTCGTCTATTTCTCCCTCTCCTCCGCTCGGGCCCGGCCTCCGCCGGCCGTCCGCCTCCCCGTACCCCCGCCGCGCCGCGCCGGATCCGGCCCGGCGGCGGTTTGACAGGGTTCGTGGCGGGGGAGAACATACCGCCCGATGACGACTTTGGCTCCGCCCCCCGGACCGTCCCGCGCCGGCGCGCCCGCTCCGCGCTCGGTGGCGATCGTGCTGCTGAGCGCGATCGGCGACGTCGTGAAGGGGATGCCGGTCGCGACGTCGCTCAGGCGGGCCTGGCCAGAGGCCCGGATCAGCTGGGTGATCCAGCCGGTTTCGGCGCCCCTCGTGCGGCCGCACCCCGACGTGGACGAGCTGCTGGTGTTCGAGCGGCGGCGGCGCGCGCGCGGGATCGCCCCCTTCCTCGACTTCCGCCGCCGGGTGGCGGGGCGGAGCTTCGACCTCGTGCTGGCGCTCCAGGTCTACGCGAAGGCCGGGATCCTCACGGCGCTTCTCCCCTCGCCCCGCAAGCTCGGGTTCGACCGGCGGCGGGCCCGCGACCTGAACTGGCTGGTCACGACGGAGCGCATCCCGGCGCGGCCGGTGCAGCACGTCCAGGAGCAGTACTTCGAGTTCCTCGACCACCTCGGGGTGCCGGTGGTCGAGGAGTGGAACTTCGGGTTCGACGAAGCGGAGCGGGCCGCGCAGCGCGCCTTCTTCGCGGAGCTCGACCGGCCCGCGCTGGCCGTCGTGCTCGGCGCCACGAACCCGCACCGGAACTGGCGGCCGGAGGGCTACGCGCGCGTGCTCGAGGCGGCGCAGCACGACCTCGGGCTGCAGCCGGTGCTGGTCGGGAGCCGGAGCCCGGGCGAGCTCGAGATGGCGGCGAGCGTGCTCGCCCTCACCCGCGCGACCCCGGTCGACGCCCTCCGCGACGACCTGCGGCGGCTCGCGTGGATCCTCGACGGCGCGGCGGTCGTGCTCAGCCCCGACACCGGGCCGCTCCACATCGCCGACCTGCTGGGCCGGCCCGTGGTGGGGCTTTACGGCTACACGGACCCGCGCGTGACGGGCCCCTACCGCGGCGGCCTCGAGCTCGTGGTGGACCGCTTCACGCGGCCGGGCGAGCCGCCGACGCGGGAGCTCCGTCCCGGAAACCTCGCGAGGATCACCCCCGGGGAGGTGATCGCGAAGCTCGAGCTCGCGCTGCGGAAGCGCGCGTGAGCCGGGCCCGTCCCGCCGCCGGAGTCGGGCCGCGACCTGTCCCGACCCCGTCGGGCTTCCTATCATCCCCTCCGGTCGCCGCGACGGGCGGCGGACGGACGGGACGGGCGGCGGGCAGCGGAGCGGAGGCGTCGTGACGAAGGGCCGGATCCTCTGGGTGGACGACGAGGTCGACTACCTGCGTCCCCACACGATTCTCCTGATGCGAGAGGGCTATCACGTCGACGCCGTGATGAACGGCAACGACGCGCTGGAGCTGCTCGAGCGGGAGAGCTACGACCTGGTGCTGCTGGACGAGCAGATGCCGGGGCTCCGCGGCATCGAGGTGCTCGCCGAGATCCGGTCGTCCGGCCGCAACATCCCGGTCGTGATGGTGACGAAGAGCGAGGCCGACGACACGCTGCACGAGGCGATCGGGCGCCGGGCGGACGACTACATCGTCAAGCCCACGAGCCCGCGCCAGGTCCTCTCCGTGGTCACCCGCCTGCTGGCCGGCCCCCGTCTCCGGCACGAGCGGATCGCGCAGGACTTCACGCGGCGCTTCGGCGAGCTGCGGGACGAGATCGGCAGTGCCGCCGCCTGGAGGGACTGGGCGACCCTGTACTCGGAGCTCGTCGACTGGGAGCTGGGGCTGGAGCGGGCCGGCGAGACGGACCTCGGCGAGATCCTCCGCAGCCTGCAGTCGGACGTGCGCCGCGGCTTCTCGGAGCTGGTCGCGCGCGAGTACCCCGACTGGACGCACGCGGATGGCGCGCCGGGACCGCCCCTCTCGGTGGACGTGATGCCCCGCTTCCTGAAGCCGCTGCTCGAGGGGGACGCCGGCTGCCTGCTCGTCGTGCTCGACTGCCTCCGGCTCGACCAGTGGCGGGCGATGCGCCCGCTCGTGGAGGAGCTGTTCGAGGTCGAGGAGAGCCTCTACTCCTCCGTCCTCCCGACCGCGACCGCGTTCGCCCGGAACGCGATCTTCTCCGGCCGGTTCGCCGACGAGATCGAGGAGGCGAGGCCGGGCTGGTTCGCGGCCGGGGAGAAGGAGGGATACAACCAGTTCGAGAACGAGCTGTTCGCGGCGCACGTACGGGAGCTGGTGGGCCCGGGCAGGCGCACCCACTACGAGAAGGTGTTCAGCGCCGAGCAGGGCGAGGCGATGCTGGGGCGCCTGCCCGGCCGGCTGGCGGAACCCTCGGCCACCGCGCTCGTGTTCGGCTTCGTCGACATGCTCACGCACGGCCGCTCCGAGTCGTTCCTGCTGTGGGAGGTGGCGCGCGACGCGGCGGCCCTCCGCTCCCTGACGGCGGCCTGGTTCGAGCGCTCCGCCGCGCTGGCGGCGCTCCGGGAGGCGGCGCGCCGCGGGGTCCCCGTGCTGCTCACCACGGACCACGGCTCCGTCCACTGCAACCGGCCGGTCACCGTGTACGCGAAGCGGGACGCGAGCGCGAACCTGCGCTACAAGTTCGGCCGCGACCTCCGGGTCGAGCAGCCGTCGGCGGTGCTCGCGACGAGCGACCCCGACGCGCTCCGCCTCCCCCCCGGCGGCTTCCACGTCAACTACCTCCTGTGCCGCGAGGACTACTACTTCGTCTATCCCACGAAGCTGCGCGAATACCAGAGCCGGTACCGCGACAGCTTCCTGCACGGCGGGGTCAGCCCCGAGGAGATGATCCTCCCGGTCGCGCTCCTCACCCCGCGCGGCTGAGCCGGCCCCGCAGATGCGAGGAAGCTACCGCCGCCTGTTCGCCTACCTGAGGCCGTTCGTCGGGCTGTTCTCGCTCAGCCTGCTGCTGACCATGGTCTCGGCGGGCTTCGACGTGTTCAGCATCGTGCTGGTGATCCCGTTCCTGCAGGCGCTGTTCGGGGCGGGACCGGTGCTCGGCGGGCCCGCCGCGAGCATCGTCGAGCGGCTCCTCGACTCCGCGCTCGGGGGGCTGATCCGGGCGCCGACGCCGCTCGGCACGCTCCGCAACGTGGTGTTCCTCGTGCTCGGGGCGATCCTGGTCAAGAACGTGGCGCTGTACGCCGCGAAGTACTGCGCGGTGGGGGTCCGCGAGGGCGTCGAGCGGCGGATGCGCGAGGACGTGTTCGGCCATCTGCAGCTGCTCCCGCTCAGCTTCTTCGGCCGGATGAAGGTCGGGCAGATCATCGCGCGAGTGCTCACCGACACGAAGCAGGCGCGCGAGGTGGTCAGCTACGCGCTGATCGACCTGTTCCGGAAGCTCGTGACGACGGTCTTCTTCCTCGTGACGCTGCTCCTGCTCTCCTGGCGGCTGACCCTCGTCACCCTGGTGCTCGCGCCGCTCCTCGCCCTCGTGATCGCTCCGCTGCTGCGGCGGCTGCGGCGCGGCTTCCGGAAGGCGTTCGATGAACAGGGCGAGCTGCTCAGCGTCCTCCAGGAGACGGTCAGCGGGATCCGGCTCGTGAAGTCGTACGGGGGCGAGGAGCAGGAGAGGGGCCGGTTCGGCGAGCGCTCCGGCCGCTACGCGCGGCGCATGGTCCGGACGGAGGCGCTCTCCCAGCTCGCGAGCCCGCTGTCGGAGGTGCTCTCGTCGGTGGTGGCGCTTGCGCTGGTGTGGGTGGGGGCCCGCATGGTGCTCGACACGGGCACGCTCCAGCCCGAGCAGTTCATCGCCTTCGTGGCGCTCGCGCTCCAGCTGATCTCGCCGGTCAAGGCGATCGCCGACTTCCCGGCGAAGCTCCAGATCTCGGTGGCCGCCGCGGACCGCTTCTTCGAGGTGCTCGACGAGCCGGCCGAGCCCGAGTCGGGGACCCGCGAGGCGGGGCGGCCGCGCGAAGCGATCCGCTTCGAGCGGGTCGGGTACGCCTACGAGCCGGGCCGGCCCGTGCTCCGCGAGGTCGAGCTGGAAGTGCGCCCGGGCCAGGTGATCGCCCTGGTCGGGCCGTCGGGCGCGGGAAAGAGCACCTTCGTGGACCTCCTCCCCCGGTTCATGGACCCGACCGAGGGCCGGATCACCTTCGACGGGACGGACCTCCGGGAGCTGTCGCTCCGCTCGCTGCGGTCCCTGTTCGGGATCGTGAGCCAGGAGACGGTGATCTTCCACGACACGGTGCGCGCGAACATCGCCTACGGCGGGCGCGACCGCTGGTCGGACGGGGAGATCCGGGCCGCCGCGCGCGCCGCGAACGCCGAGGAGTTCATCGACGCCCTCCCCGCGGGGCTCGACACGCAGCTCGGCGACCGCGGGGTGCGGCTGTCGGGCGGAGAGCGCCAGCGGGTCGGCCTCGCCAGGGCCATCCTCCGCGACCCGCCGATCCTCATCCTCGACGAGGCGACGTCGTCGCTCGACTCGGAGTCGGAGCAGGCGATCCAGCGGGCGCTCGCCGCGCTGTTCGCCGGCCGCACGGTGTTCGTGATCGCGCACCGCCTCTCGACGGTGCACGGCGCGGACCGGATCCTGGTGCTCGAGGGCGGCAGGATCGTGGAGCGGGGCACGCACGCCGAGCTGTACGAGCTCGGGGGGAGCTACCGGCGGCTGCACGACCTCCAGTTCGCCACGCCGCCTCAGGCGGCGGGCACCGGCTCGGGCCCGGAGGCGTAGCCCCGCTCGAGCGCCTCCCACGCGCCGAGCGCGGCCGCGAGCCCGAGCTTGCGGAACGAGCGGCGCAGGCGCGCCAGGTTCGCCCGCGCCCGCCGCGGCGTCACTCCCCCCTCGCGCCAGCGGCCGCGGTCCCAGTCGATCAGGATCGGAGAGAGCCCGGGCCGGCCGACGGCGACGAGGACGTTCCACGCGTTGAGGTCTGCGTGCGCGCCGCCGGCCTCGTGCGTCCGGCGGATCGCCGCCCCGATCCGCTCCAGGTGGCCTGCCGCCTCCCCGGGCCGCAGGCCCCGGAGGACCTCCGCCGCCGGCGCGAAGCCCGCGGCCCGGCGGGTCACGAGGCAGGCGGCGTATACGGGCCCGGGGCCGACCCGGGACTGGACGGCGGCGAGCGCCTCGGGCACCGGCGCGCCGGCGCGCCGCAGCCGCTCCGTGAGCACGATCTCGCGGAAGGCCCGGTTCCCGCCGAGGTAGC
Organism: Gemmatimonadota bacterium; assembly: GCA_046484665.1. Classification (GTDB taxonomy): domain Bacteria; phylum Gemmatimonadota; class Gemmatimonadetes; order Palauibacterales; family Palauibacteraceae; genus Carthagonibacter. The sequence continues at coordinate 2,411 of JAWOIN010000136.1, read as the reverse complement.
GGTCCCGGACGAAGTGCCGCACCCAGCCGCCACGCCGGAACGGCCGGACCACGACCTCCCCGAGCGCCCCCGCGGGCAGCACCCGGGCGTCGCCGCGTCCCCCGGCCCGCAGCGGCGCGCCGGCGGCGTCCCCCGGCCCGGCGCAGCCGAACAGCCCGTGCGCCTCGAACGCCTCCCGGAAGTCGGCCCGCACGATCGCGGCCGCGTCCGGGCCGTCCACCCGCTCGAAGCGGTCCCGCATCCAGTCCGGCAGGGGCGCGCGCATGGCGCCAAGATGGGGCGGGCCTCCTCCGGCCGCGACGGGGCGGCCGCCGGCGCGGACGCCGGCGTTGCCCGCGCGGCTCGCGGGTCGGTAGTTTCGGCCGGGAAATGAGCACCCGATCTCGCATCCGGGTCCTGCACGTGGAGTCCGGCCAGGAGTGGCGGGCCACCCGGGACCAGGTCCGGCTCCTCGTCGAGGCGCTGACGGGCGTCCCTCACGTCCGGCAGGCCGTCGCCACCCTGAAGGGCTCGCGGCTGGCCCGCGAGGTCGGGATCCTCGGGGTCCCGGTCCTCCCGCTCCCGTGGACGACGGACTCCGATCCCCGGGCCCTGCGACGCCTCGCGCGCGCCGCGTCGGCGGACTGGGACGTGCTCCACGCCCACGACTCGCAGGCGCTCCGCATGCTCCTCTACATCCTGGCGCTCGACGGCGCGAACGCCCCGGTCGTGGCGTCGCGGCGGCTGAGCGGCCTGCCGCAGGGACGCTGGAAGTGGAGGCGGGCGCGGATGGTGCTCGCCATCTCCCCGCGCGCCCGTCTGGACCTCCTCGCGGTCGGCGTGGAGGCGCAGCGGGTCGTCGTCGTCCCCAACGGGATCGACGTGAGCACGCTCCATCCGCAGCGCGCGGGGGAGATCCGCTCGCGGGTCGGCGCCCGGCCGGAGAACCTGCTGATCGGCTCGTCCGCCGGGCTGGAGTCGGACCGCGACCACGGGACGCTGATCGAGGCCGCGGCCCGCGTCTGCGCCGCGCGACCGGGGGTGCGCTTCGCGCTGCTCGGCGAGGGCTCGGAGCGCGGCCGTCTCGAGACGCGGATCGGCAGGCTGGGACTGGGCGGCCGGGTCTGCCTTCCGGGGCACGTCCCCGGGGCCCGGCACTCGATGGTCGACTTCGACGTGTTCGTTCACCCGTCGCGGTCGGAGGAGCTGTCGACCGCGGCGCTCGAGGCGTTGGGCGCGGGCGTCCCCCTCGTGACGACGGTCGAGGAGCCCGGCGACCGGTTCCGCGACACGGGGATCGCGCCGGTGCCGCCCGGGGACATCGACGCCCTCGCGGCGGCGCTGCTCGGCCTCGTCGACGACCGGGAGAGGCGGACGGCGGCCGGCCTGGCGGCGATGCGGTTCGCCGAGGCGCACGGGTCGCGCGCGATGGTGGAGGGCACACTCGCCGCCTACGAGACGGTCGCCCGCCGCTGATGGCGGTCGCCGACCGGCTCGAGCACGCGGCGGCGCGGGCCACCTTCCGGGCGCTCGCGGCGCTCCCGCCCGGCGTCGCGGACGCCCTCGGGTCGGGGCTGGGGGCCGCGGCGGGCTCCGGTCTGCGGGTCCGCCGCGGCGTGGTCGAGTCGCAGATCCGGGCCGCCTTTCCCGAGCGCGACCGGGCCTGGGTCGCGGCCACGGCCTCCGCCTGCTACCGGCATTTCGGGCGCGAGGCGGCGGAGATCGCCCGGCTGAACGCGCGGGGCACGGCGGACGTCCCGAGCCGGCTGACGAACCGCTCTGAGGCCGAGGCCCGCCTCGCGGAGTGGATCCCGGCGCACGGCGGGGCGCTCATCGTCACCGGCCACCTCGGGAACTGGGAGATGGCCGGCGCCCTGGTGGTCGCGCTCGGCCACCCGCTGGCGGCGGTCGTGAAGCGCCAGCGCAACGCGCGGTTCGACGCGATGATCGTCGAGTCGCGGCGCCGGCTCGGAATCGAGCCCGTCTACATGGAGGACGCCCGCGCCCGCATCCCGGGCCTGCTGCGCCGGGGCGTCTCGGTGGCGCTGGTCGCCGACCAGGACGCCCGCGCCCGGGGGCTGTTCGTCCCCTTCCTCGGCCGCCCCGCATCGACCTTCCGGGGCCCGGCCCGGCTCGCGCTCGAGTGCGGCGCGCCGCTCGTGTTCGGCGCGGCGGTCCGCGACGGCGCCGGGTACGCGGCGGTGCTCGAGCGGGTGTTCGATCCCCGGCCCGGCGACGCCGCCCCGGGGGACGCGGCCTCCCCCGGCGGGGCCGGCGGGATCGAGGCGGAGCGGGAGCTGACGGCCCGCTGGGTCGCGCGGCTCGAGGCGCGGGTGCGCCGGCATCCGGAGCAGTACTTCTGGTTCCACCGGCGCTGGAAGACGCGGCCGCGGAACGGCGGGACGCCGGCGGAGGTAGACGATGACGGGCGG
>JAWOIN010000090.1:0-4441 GCA_046484665.1 Gemmatimonadota bacterium | reverse complement strand
CATCGCCGTCGCCTCGACAAGCTGCTCGCCGTCGAGCGGGCGTACCTCAGAACCCCCTGACCGGACGGTAGCCGCCTCTCATGGAACCGCTTCTCGCGCTGCTCGAGCACGGACAGAGCTTCTGGCTGGACAACCTCACCCGCGACATGGTACGCGGTGGAGAGCTCGCCCGCCGCGTCGAGCGGCAGGGCCTGCGCGGCGTGACCTCGAACCCGGCGATCTTCCACAAGGCGATCTCGGGCGGCAGGCTCTACGACGAGCAGATCGAAGGCCTCGCGCGTTCGGGGGCGTCCGTCTCCGGAATCTACGAGCAGCTCGTGGTGACCGACGTCCAGGAGGCCTGCGACGTGCTCCGCCCGGTGTGGCAGTCGTCGGACGGGGTCGATGGGTACGTCAGCCTCGAGGTCTCCCCCCACCTGATCCACGACGCCGAGGGATCGATCGAGGAGGCGCGGCGGCTGTGGGACGCGGTCGACCGCCCGAACGTGATGATCAAGATCCCGGGGACTGGGGCCGGCGTCCCGGCGATCGAGCGGCTGGTGTTCGACGGCGTGAACGTGAACGTCACCCTCCTGTTCTCGATCGGCGCCTACGAGGCCGCTCACGAAGCGTACGTCAGGGCCCTGGCGAGACGGCGGGACGCGGGGCGCCCGCTGGGCACCGTGGCCTCCGTGGCGAGCTTCTTCCTGAGCCGGATCGACGTGCTGGTGGACGGCCTGCTCTCGCACCGGATCGACGGGCGCGCGGCGCGCCCCGAGGGGCCCGCGTCGCTGCTCGGAACGGCGGCGATCGCGAGCGCGAAGCTCGCCTACCGGTCGTGGGAGGAGCGGACCCGGCGGGACGACTGGCGGGAGCTCGCCGCCCACGGTGCGCGGACGCAGCGGCTCCTGTGGGCGAGCACGAGCACGAAGAACCCGCTGTACGACCCGGTCCGCTACGTGGAGCCTCTGCTCGGACCCGACACCGTGAACACGATGCCGGAGGTCACGATCGAGGCCTTCGAGCGGGAGGGAGAGATCCGGCCCGGCTCGATCCGCGACGGCCTCGATGAGGCGGAGCGGACGTTCGAGCGGCTCCGCGCGGCGGGCATCGACATGGAGGCCGTCTGCGAGCAGCTGGTGGGCGAGGGAGCCGACAAGTTCCTCCAGCCGTACGACCGCCTGATGGCCGGACTCGCCGCGCGACGGCGGGGCGCGCTGGCCGGGCGCCTCGCGGAGGCGCGATTCTCGGCCGCCGCCTCGCAGGCAGGGTCCGACGACCTGGCCGCCGCGGTCGCGGAGCAGCGCTTCGGCGTGCGGATCGAAGCCCGGGACCCTTCCCTGTGGGCCCGCGATCCCGGCACGAGGGAGGCCGTGGCGTCGCGCCTCGGATGGGTCGAAGCGCCCGAGCGGGCGCGGGATGAGCTCTACGAGATCCTGCGGTTCGCCGACGAGGTACGCTCCGGGGAGCTCGACCACGTCCTGCTCCTCGGAATGGGGGGGAGCAGCCTCTGCCCCCTCGTCGCGGCCTCGACCTTCGGGCGCCGGGAGGGGTGGCCGGAGCTCCTCGTGCTCGACGACGTGGACCCGACCGCGATCCGGTCGATCGAGGCGACGATCGATCCGCGCCGCACCCTGTTCCTCGTGGCCAGCAAGTCGGGCACGACCGTCGAGACGCTCTCCCTGTACCGGCACTTCTTCCGACGCGTCGAGGAGTCCGGCGACCCGCGTCCGGGAGGCAGGTTCGTGGCCCTCACGGACCCCGGCTCGCCGCTGCTGCGGGAGGCCCACGACCGGGGATTTCGACGTGCGTTCGAGACGCCCCCGGACGTCGGCGGACGCTTCTCGGCGCTGACCGCCTTCGGGCTCGTGCCGATGGCGCTCGCCGGAATCGACGTCGCGGCCGTGGTCGAGTCGGCGAGGGACGTTGCCGTCGACTGCGGCCCGGAGGTCCCGGCGGCGGAGAACGCCGGGATCCGTCTCGGCCTGGCGCTCGCCGCGCTGGCCGGGACCGGCCGGAACAAGCTGACGCTCGTGGCGTCGCCCGGGCTCGCGACCCTGCCCCTGTGGGTCGAGCAGCTCGTGGCCGAGAGCACCGGCAAGCAGGGACACGGGATCGTGCCGGTCGCGGGCGAGCCGATTGGAGACGTCGAATCGTACGGTGACGATCGCGTGTTCGCCTTCTTCCGACTCGCCGGCGAGGCGGTTCCGGCGCAGGAGGCGCTGGCCGACGCCGTGGAGGCGGCGGGGCGGCCGGCGATCCGGTTCGAGCTGCCCGGGCCGGCGGCGCTGGGCGGGGAGTTCTACCGGTGGGAGCACGCCGTCGCGGTGGCCGGGGCGCTGCTGGGCGTGAACCCGTTCGACGAACCGGACGTCGCGGCGAGCAAGCGCATCACCCGCGAGATCCTCGAGCGTCCGGCGGACGCGGCGGACGGAGGGGAGGAGCCGTCCGCGGCGGAGGAAGGGATCGAGGCCCACTTCGACGCGACCCGCCCGTGGGCGGCGGCGCTGGAGGGAGCGGCGGGTCCCGCCGAGCTCCTGCGCCGCTTGGTGGACGCCGTCCGGCCCGGCGAGTACGTCGCCGTCCTCGCCTTCCTCGCCGCCAGCGGGGAGCGCGAGACGAGGCTCGCGGACCTGCGAGAGTCGATCCGCTCCCGGACGGGAGCCGCGACGAGCTTCGGGTTCGGGCCTCGCTACCTGCACTCGAGCGGGCAGCTCCACAAGGGCGGCCCCGCCGGCGCGCGGTTCCTCCTGCTCACCCGCGACGTCTCCGAGGACCTCGCGGTCCCGGGCGAGACGTTCGGGTTCGCCGGGCTTCAGCGCGCGCAGGCGCTCGGCGACGAGAGGGCGCTGACGGAGACGGGCCGGCCCGTCCTGCGGCTGAACCTCGGCTGGTACGTGGAGGACGCGCTCGACGTTCTCGTCAGCGCGCTCCGCTGACCCCGCCCCGCCCGTCCACCTCGCCGCGCCCGAGCCAGATCCGCCTCAGGCGGGGCGAGCGGAAGACGAGGGCCGAGGCGAGGGTGAGGACGGCGACCGACCCCAGGATCGCCGCCAGCCGCAGCCAGGGCTGACCCAGCTCGGCCCGTCCGGCGGCCAGCCGTGCCGCCGTCCGGACCCATTCCAGGGCCCCGATCACGAGGATCGCCTGCACCGCGCGCGGCGCCCAGGGGCTCCGAACCAGCAGCACGAGCGGAAACGCCAGCGAGAGCGCGGTCAGCAGGAAGGCATCCGCCCGCGAGAAGTGCGCCGCGAGAAGCACCGCGCTGAGCACGACCGGCACAAGGCGCACCGCCACGCCCACCTTCAGAGTCCTTCGCGGCGGAGCTCCCGGAGCGCTCGGTCCACGAGGCCCGGCGGGATTCCGTCGTCCGCCTCGAGCGCCGGCCGAGCCTCCTCGAGCGCCTCGGCGACCTCCCGCAGCGAGCGCGGAACCGGTCTGGACCTGCGCTCCGGGTCTCCGCCGACCGCCGTGGCGGCAAGCAGGTCGCCGAGGTCTTCCGCGCGCGATCCCTCGATCATGGACACCGCGACGCCCGCGAGGAGGGCGTGCGGCATGGCGGAGCCGTCCGGCAGCCGGAACTCGATCGTCGCGGCCGCCGGCGCCCGTTCCCCCACCGCTCGAGCCTGCGCGGGAAGGCGGACGAGTGCCGATCGATCCAGGACGCCCCAGCTCATCGCGCTCGGCGCCTCCTTCGCCTGCGACAGTCGGAGCAGCGATCCGGCGCCCCGGTTCCCGAACGCCATCAACGCCGCGCCGTACCGGACGAGCCCGCCGATCAGCCAGCGAGCCGGCTCCGTGAGCTCCCCCTCCGCGTCCATCACCGGCTGCGGCTCGTTGCCCCGGGTCGGCGTGAAGTGGAAGTGCAGGCCGTTGCCGGCGTGACCCTCGGCGAGGATCGGATCCACGCTGAAGCGGAAGCCCGCGCGGCGCGCCAGACTGCGCAGCACCCAGCGGGTCAGCACGACGCCGTCCGCCGCCTCCGGAAGGGGCGCCGCCGCCAGCTCGATCTCGTGCTGCTCCCACACGAGGTCGCCCGACCCGGCTGGCTCCACTCGCCCCACCTCGGCGTGAGCGTACCGGACCGGTACGCCCATCTCGACCAGGTGGACGAGGGCTCTGCGGCGCATCGCCTCTCCGAACACGTGGGGCGCGCAGGCGTGGTAGCCGCGGTCCGCCCCCTCCGGGACGTCGACGCCCTCGCCACGTCGGCCCAGGAAGTATTCCACCTCGCCGAACGCGCGGAGGCCGTAGCCGGTCGTGGTCTCGAGTCGCTCCGCGGCGCGGTGGACGATCGTGTCGGGCGACTGCGGGAGCGGCGACCCGTCCGGCCGCACGTGGCCACAGAGGAGCACGAGGGTCGGGATCTCGGAGAACGGGTCGAGGAATCCACTCGCGACGCGCGGCTTGAGGATGATGTCGGAGGCTCCCGGCGGGATCCCGCTGCCGGGAAAGAGACTCG
>JAWOIN010000056.1:0-6674 GCA_046484665.1 Gemmatimonadota bacterium | reverse complement strand
AGGTAGAACACCCCGGCGTCGAGCTGGCCGGCCTCGACGCGGACGGCGAGGCCCGCCTCCGGAAACACGGAGGTCACGTCGGAGAGGTGCGCGAGCAGCCTCTCCCGCTCCGGAGGCATCGCCGCCGCGGCCGCGGCCTCGAGCAGCCAGACGGCGCGGTACCCCTTCGGGTCGAGGTCCGGGTCGGTGCGCCCGAGCCTGAAGCCGGGACGCAGCAGCGGCGCGAGCCACGTCGCTCCGTCCGCCCGGGCGCTGTCGAGCGCCGTCGCGAACCGGCCGGACGACGCGTAGCCGAGCACGAGCTCCCCGCGCGCGAACACGATCGACCAGCCCGGGTCGAACGCGCCGAGCAGCGACACGGTGGCCGGATCGGCGGTGACGTAGAGGTCGGGCCGCCGGACGCCCTCCCGGATCCGGTGGGCCGCCGCCACGGAGCCCTCCGGCTCGGCGAGGACCCGGAGCCCGAGCTCCTCTCCGACGCGCGGAACGAGGTCGTCCTCCACGAACGAGGCGAGCGACGCCGCGTAGAGCAGCTCGACGCGATCGCGAGCGGGACCGCACCCGGCGGCGAGCGGCAGGATCGCCGCGGCGGCGAGCACGACGGACCGGATGGGCGGGCGCGGGGCGGAGGTCACGAGCCGGTCTCCGGCCCGGCGCCGAGGTGTCGCGCCCGGGCGGCCGCGAGGTCGGCCGGCCCGTCGACGTCGATCGGGGCCGGAGAGTCGACCGCCAGCTCGACGCCCCGGATCCCGGCCGCCACGAGCCGTTCCCACGTGCCCGCGTCGCCGTGGAGGGCGCGCGCGGCCTCCCAGGTCCGGCGGTCGAGCAGCACGGGGTGGCCGGGCCGGTCGCGATACCGCACCCGGACGAGAACCGTGCCCCGCTCCCGCCACTCCGCCACGACGCGGGCCACGGCCCCGGTGGACACCTCCGGCTCGTCCCCGAGCAGGACGACGGCCGCCCCGACCTCCCGGAGCGGCGCGAGGCGCGCGAGGCCCGCCCCGAGGGAGCCGGCCCGCCCGCGGGCCCAGCCCCGGTGGTGCACGAACAGGACGTCGTCGCGACCGGACGCCCGGAGGACGGCGTCCGCGTCGTGCCCGGTCACGACGAGGACGGGAGCGAGGCCCGCGGCGGTGGCCGTCCCGATCACGGCGCCGACGACGCTGGTCCCGCCCCAGGCGCGGAGCAGCTTGCCCGGGCCCGGCATCCGCCGCGAGGAGCCGGCCGCCAGCACGATTCCCGCCACGGGACGAGCCGGCGCGGCGTCGGTCATCCGCCGCCGCGCCGTGCGCCTCCGGCGGACCGTCCCTTCCAGGCGGCCAGCACCTCGGCGAGGACGGAGAGCGCGATCTCGGCGGGCGACTCGGCGCCGATGTCGAGCCCGATCGGCCCGCGGACCCGGGCGACGTCCTCCCCGCCGAGGCCCTGCGCCCGAAGCGCGTCGCGGCGTCCCTGCTGCGTTCGCCGGCCCCCGAGCAGGCCCACGTAGCCGCAGCCGGCCCGCAGCGCGGCGGCGAGCGCCGGGACGTCCAGCCGCTCGTCGTGCGCGACGACCGCGACGGCGCACCTCCCGTCCGCCCCCAGCTCCTCAAGGGCGGCCTCCGGCTCCGCCTCCACGACGGTCGCCCCTGCCGCCCGCGCCTCCGCGGCGAGCCCCGTGCGCGGCTCCACGACCACGCACGGAATCCCGAGCGGAGCGGCCAGGGCGGCGAGCGCCCCGGCGATCCGGCCGGCGCCGACCACGATCAGGCGATTCGGGCGGAGGAAGGGCTCCACGAGCGCCTCCTTCGCATCGTCGGCGGCGGCACCGGCCGGGGGGGCGGACTCCATCCCGGCGGCGACGAGCCGGACCACGCGCGCGCCCCCGGCATCCGCGATCGCGACCCGGGCTGCGTCGCGCGCCGCCGCGTCCAGTGCATGCGACCCGAGCCCGCCGGCGGCGGCCTCGCCCTCCGCCAGCATGGTCCGACCGAGGATCGGCCCCGAGAGGCCCGTGACGAGCGCGACCTCGCGGCCGGCGTCGAGCGCCGCGACGAGCGCGATCCAGGCCGGGTCGTCGGGCCGGTGCGCCTGCGCGAGGACCTCGATCTCGCCGCCGCAGGAGAGGCCGACCGCCGCGGCGTCCTCGTCCGCGATCCCGTACCGCAGGAGCCGGGGCGGCTCCCCGCCCGCCACGGCGAGGAGGTGCTCGCGGAGGTCCGCCTCGACGCAGCCGGCGGAGATGGAGCCGGCGGCGCCGGAGGCGGCGGCCGCGAAGCGGGCCCCGGGTCGGCGCGGCGCGGAGTGCCAGGCGCGGACCAGGACCGCCACCCCGGCGGCTTCCCCCTCCCGCGCGCGCTCGGCGAGGAACCCTCGGACTTCCGTGACGCTCATGCGACCGAATGTAGGGGTCGGCCGGCGCCCGCCGACAAGGGGCGGGTCGAGGGCCGCCGACGGACACGGCTCGACGGGCCGGACGGAGCGGCTTGACGGCCGCCGGGCGCCCGGCGAGCTTCGCCGCCCGTCCGCCGCGCGAGGAGCCGATGAGCGCCCCGATCGAGATGACGTTCCACGTCGCCCGCCCCGTCGACGAGGTCTGGAGCTTCCTGACCGAGCCGGCGAACATCGCGGCCTGCCTGCCGGGCGCCCGGCTGGTCGAGGTCATCGACGAACGGACCTTTCTGGGCGAGGTGGCGCTGCGACTCGGCCCGTTCGGCGCCCGGTTCCGGGGGGAAGCCCGCTTCACGCGGCTCGACGCGCGGGAGCGGGTGGCCGAGCTCGAGGCCTCGGCGCGGGAGGACCGGGGTCTCGCGACCGGCGAGATGCGGATGCGGAGCCGGCTCCGGGATGACGGCCCGGGGACGCGGGTCGAGCTCGAGCAGTCCATCCGGCTCGCCGGCCGGCTCTCCGGATTCATCGCCTCGGCGCTGGTCCGGCAGGCGGCGGAGTTCGTGCTGTCCCGGTTCGCGGAGTGCGTCCGGGCGCGGCTCGAGGGGCGGGGGCGGGGCGGGGCGGTCGGTCAGACGGTCCGGTGAATCTCCCGGAGCCGGCCGTCCGGCTCCAGGATCATCATCCCCGGGTCGGCGAGCGAGACCCGGGAGCCGCCGCGGAACAGCACGATCGCGCCGCCTCCGATCCCGCGCGCGGCCTCGACCGCCTGCTCCGCCCGACGAACCAGCTCGTCGGGGCTCTCGATCCCCTCCTCGAAGGCGGCGATCCCCACGTCCAGCCGGAGCCTCCCCTCCGGGGGCATGGGTTGCTCCTCCAGCGCTTCGAACACGCGCCGGCTGAACAGGTGCCCTCCCCGCAGGTCCGCTCCCGGCAGCAGGACGAGGAACCGGCTCTCCCCCCGCCGGCCGACTACGTCCATCGCCCGGCTGTCGGCACGCAGCGCGTCGCCGGCCGCCGCGACGGCGCGCGCGACCGCCGCCTCGCCCCCCACGCTCCGCCGCGCCTCCAGGTCGCCGATCTCGAACATCGCGACGGCGAGCGGCGGGCGGCGGAGGGCGGCAGCGAACAGCTTGTCGAGCATCAAGCTCACGGCGTCCCCGTCCGGCAGCGTCTTCCCGGGAGCGGGCCGGGTTACGGAGGCCGGGGAGAGCCCCGCTTCGACTCCTCCGGGACCGGCTCTCAACCACTGCGCCTGAAGTCCGGCGCCGAGCGCGCACGCCGCGAGGATGACCACCACGGCGCCGGCGCGCGTCCAGTCCATCGGGGCCCCGTCGCGCAGCGGAACGGCCAGGGACGTGAGAAGGACGATGGCCGCCGCCCAGGCGAGGCCGTACAGCGCGCCCGGCCACCCCAGGTGCCGCGTCGCGAGGAACACGGGGACGAGACCGAGCAGCCACACGAGGTCGGCCGGGGCGCCTACCTCCGGGGGCAGCAGGAGCCGCAGGCCGGCTGCCACGAGGGGGGCGGCCACGCTCATCACGAAGGTCGAGCCGGGCATCTTCCCCTCCCGTTCCGGAGAGAATCGGCGGACGCGGGTCCGACCCGGAGCCCCGGGGCCCGGTCGGCCCCCGGGGCTCCGGGCGCTCTCAGCTCCCGCGGAGGGCCCGGATCTCCTCGGTCATCCGCGGCACGACGTCGAACGCGTCCCCGACGATCCCGTAGTTCGCGACGCCGAAGATGGGGGCGTCGGAATCCTTGTTCACCGCGACGATGACCTTCGCGGTGCGCATGCCCGCGAGGTGCTGGATCGCGCCGCTGATTCCGATCGCGAAGTAGAGGTTCGGCGACACCACCTTGCCCGTCTGGCCCACCTGCTCCGCGTGCGGCCGCCAGCCGGCGTCGACCACCGCGCGGCTCGCCCCCAGCGTCGCGTCGGGGCCGAGCGCCTCCGTCAGCGCCTCGAGCATCGCCCAGCCGTCGGGGCCCTGCAGGCCCCGGCCGCCCGAGACCACGATGCCCGCCTCGCGGACGTCGAGCCGCTCCCGCTCGCCCCGCTCGATCCGCAGCACGCGCGTACGCGGGCTCCCGGCGTCCACCGCGAGCGGAACGACCTCGCCGGCGCCCGCGCGCGCGACGACGGGGAACACGTTGGGCCGGATCGAGAGCAGGGCCGGGGACCCGCGGAAGGCGAGCCGGGCGTAGGCCTTCCCGGCGTACACGGGACGGGTGACGACCACCCTCCCCGCCTCGACCGCGACCTCGGTCACCTCCGTCGCGAGCGAGCGTCCGAGGCGGGCCGCGGCCCGGGCCGAGAGGTCCTTGCCCCGGGCGGAGGCGCCGAACACCACCGCGCCGTACGCGCCGGCCGACACGACGTCCGCGATCGCCCGCACCTCCGCGTCGGGCGCGTACTCCGCCCAGGCGGCGTCCTCGGCCACGAGCACGCGCTCCGCCCCGTACGCGCCCAGCTCCTTCGCGGCGTCGGCGGCGCCGGGAGGGCCGATCGCGATCACATCCGTCCTTCCCCCGAGCGCCTCCGCGAGGGTCCGGGCGGCCGATGTCGTCTCCCTCGACACGGGACGGAGCGCGGCGCCGCGCAGCTCCGCGTAGGCGAGAACGTCGGCCATCAGAGCACCTTCGCTTCTTCCCGGAGCCTCCGCACGAGCTCGGGCACCGCGTCCGGCCCCTCGCCCAGGATCTGCGGCTCGGGCCGCGGAGGCGGCCCCTCCAGCCCGAGGAGCTCGAGGTCCCCCCCGACGAGCGTGACCTCCTTCTCCTCCAGCGGCTTCTTCTTCGCCGCCATGATCCCCTTGAGGCTCGGGTAGCGCGGGTCGTTGAGACCCTTCTGCACCGCGACCGCCGCGGGGAGAGCGAGCTCGACGACCTCGTGCCCGCCCTCCACCTCGCGCCGCGCCGTGGCCGTGCGGGCCTCCAGCTCGAGCCCGGTGACCACCGTCGCGCAGGGGAGCTCGAGCAGCTCCGCGACCATCGCCGGCACCTGCATCCCGTCGCCGTCGATCGCCTGCTTCCCGAACAGGAGCAGGTCGAACTCGCGGCCCCGGATCTCGTCGGAGAGGGCCCGCGCGACGGGAAGCCCGTCCATCGACGGCTCCGCGCGCAGCAGCACCGCGTCGTCGGCGCCCATCGCCAGCGCCTGGCGAAGCGTCTCCTTCGCGTCGTCGCCGCCTACCGTGATCACCGTGACCGCGCCCCCGCCCGCCGACTCCCGGCGGCGGAGCGCCTCCTCGACCGCGATCTCGTCGTACGGGTTGAGGCCGAACTTCACGCCGGCGGGATCGATGGCCATTCCGCCCGGCGCGACCCGGATGCGCGCCTCCGAGTCGGGGACGCGCTTGATGCAGACGATGGATCTCACGTTCTCGCGTTCCCCTCGAAAGAGACCCCGTTCAGCCCCGGATCCGCTCGATCTCGGCGTCGGTCAGGCAGAACAGGCGGCAGGAGACCAGGTCGATGAGGTCGTCGGTCACCTGCGCCTCGTGCTGGAGCCGCTGCCGGTCCTCGTCGTCCTCGGGACGGGTGACGCGGATCTCCACGAGCCGCCCGGCGAGCCATAGCAGGAAGTCGTGGGCGACGTCCCGGTGCTCGCGGTCCCGGTCCGGCTCCCCGTTCGGCGAGCGCGGCAGGAGGGCGTCGACGAGAGCGAGCAGACCTGGAAACACCATCTCGGTGAGCTCGCCGCCCGAGACCCGCTCCTCCTCGGTCAGCTGCTCCCAGTTCAGCTCGTTCCAGTAGAGGTCGCAGGCCTCCTCGAACAGATGCCGGCGCGAGGCGGCGGCCGTCGGCCTCAGAACGATGTTGTCCGGGTCGAGATCGCGCTCGAGGATCCGTCGCAGCGCCCGGAGGCGCTCCTCCACGAGCGTCCGCGCCGCGAGCTCGAGGGCCGCGCCCTCGTCGCCCCCCGCGCCGGCGGGGCCTGGTCCGGAGGATCGCGCGTCCGTCGGGAAGTCGTTCATCGCTCACCTGGTTCGGGTGCTGGATCGAAGATGCGACCGGCCACTCCGGCGGGCAAGAAAGCCGCGGGATTCAGGAGGCTTCGGTGGACAGCGCCCGCAGCCGCGCGAGGTTGCGGCGGTCGGCCGCCACCGGGTCGTCGCCCTTCGGCGTCTCGAGGACGCGGGGGACTCCCGCGATCCGCGGGTCCCGCAGAAGCGCCCCCAGCCCCGCCGGCCCGACCCTGCCTTCCCCGATCTCCGCGTGGCGATCGCGGCGGCTCCCGAGCTCCCCCGCCGAGTCGTTGCAGTGCAGCAGTCGCAGCCGCTCGAGCCCGACCCGCCGGTCGAGCT
>JAWOIN010000162.1:0-5529 GCA_046484665.1 Gemmatimonadota bacterium | reverse complement strand
GCCGGTCGCGCGGCGCCAGCCTCGGCTCCGCCTTCGGGACGCGCCCGGCGATCGCGTCCTCGACGAACTCCCGCACCGCGCGCTCGAGCGCGCGGTGCGGGAGGACCCTGTCCACGAGCCCGAGCCGCCTCGCCCGCTCGGCGGGCACCGGCCTGCCCCCGAGGATGAGGCCGAGCGCCTTCTGGATCCCGATCAGGCGCGGGAGCTTCACGCACCCGCCGAATCCCGGGAGGATCCCGAGCCGCACCTCCGGCAGGCCGATCCGGGTCGAGGACCGGTCGGTGGCCACCCGGTGGTCGCAGTGGAGGGAGAGCTCCGTGCCTCCCCCCAGGCAGGTGCCGTCGATGCAGGCCACGGTCGGGACCCGCAGCCGCTCGAGCCGGCGGAAGATCCGCTGGCCCTCGGCGCTCGCGGCGCGCGCCTCCCCCGCGGAGGCGATGCCCGAGATCTCGGCGACGTCCGCGCCGGCGATGAAGGTGCCCTCCTTGCCGCTGCGGACGACCACGGCCACGAGCTGGCCGTTGGCGATCCGCGACTCCAGCTCGCCGACCAGGGCGTCGAGGCGGCGGAGGACCGACGCCGAGAGCAGGTTGACGGAGGAATCGGGCCGGTCGAACACGAGCCAGCCGATGCGGTCGAGGTCGACCTCGAGCCGGAGCGACGACTCGGTCGGGGAAGGCGAGTGTCCGTTCATGGCGCGCTCGGACATCCGGACGGGCCGGGTCCCGCTGCCGCGCGCGGACCCGGCCCCGTGAGCTGGTGCCTCAGAGACGGAGGCGGTCCTCCCCGTTCTCCGCGGTGAGCCGGAGCGTGTCCACGGCGCCCGGCTCGATCGGAACGTTCCAGTAGAGCTCGCCGCGCGGGGTCGGGACCCGCGATACGATCCACCAGTCGCCGCCGGGCAGCCTCCGCGTGACGTAGCCCCCGGCGTTCGTGGTGTCCGCGTGGACCTCCTTGCCGGTCGCCTTCAGGAGGTCCGTCTCCATGTCGAAGTAGTCGGCGTAGGCGCTCTCCTCCCAGGCGTCGCGCGCGATCCGGAACGAGTCGATCCGGGTCGCGACGGACTCCTGCATCGCGGTGAACCGGTCGAACAGCGCCTTCTTCTCGCGCTCAAGCCGGGCCACCTGGCCCTCGAGGCCGCCGAACTCCTCGTACTTCTGCATGTACTCACGGGAGCGACGGTCGAGCCTCTGGAGCTCCTGCGACAGCCGCTGGAGCCGGTCGCGCCCCTCCGACCACTCGACGTCCTTCTCCCGCCACTCGCCCTGCGCATCGCTGATCGACTCGAACGTCGCGAGCATCTCCTGCGGGACCTCGGGCTTCGGCGCGCTCGCCCGCGTCTCCAGGACGTCGAACACGGAATCGCGGTCGAACGGGAAGAAGCGAACCTCGACGTTCGACTGCGGAACCGGTCCTTCCGGCCCTTCCGCGAGGACCTGGACCGTCACCGGAGACCCGCCGCAACCGGCGAGCGCCAGGGCCGCGCCGGCGATCAGCGCCGTGCCGACTCTCTGCTGTCGCATCCATTCTCTCCACGTTGAATGGTCGAGGGCGAAGCCTCGATCGGATCTCCGAATGTACCGGCGGAACCGCGGCGGATCAACGAGCGTCCGCGCGGAGAAGGCGGGGCGCCGGCCCGGATGCGAGAACGGGGGACCGCCGCGCGCGACGCTCCCCCGTGCCGGGCCCTTTCCGTCGCGGGGCGGCTCAGTGCACCTGGGTGTCGAGCATGTACCGGTCCGGGTCGACCTGGCGGTCGTCCAGCAGCACCTCGTAGTGGAGGTGCGGAGCGGTCGCGAGGCCGCTCTTGCCCACCTCGCCCAGCACGTCGCCCCGCTCGACCCGCTGGCCGCGCCGCACGCCGAGGGCGCCGGCGTGCGCGTAGAGGGTCTTGAACCCGTAGCCGTGGTTGATCTCGACCGTCTTGCCGTACCCGGCGCGGGTCCCGGCGAAGGTCACGACCCCGCGTCCCGTCGCGAGGATCGGCGTACCCGCCGGGGCGGAGATGTCGATGCCCGGGTGGGGCCGGTTCACGAGGAGGAGGGGGTGGAAGCGGTTGCGGCTGAAGGCGGAGCTGATCCAGGAGTCGTCGGACTGCACGGGGCGGATCGACGGGCGCGACAGGAAGACCTCCTCGTGCAGCGCCACCGAGTCGAGCGCCTCGTCCATGCTGGCGGAGAGCAGGTCGACCCGGCGCATCAGGCGGTCCACGTCGTAGGTGGCCGCGAGGGCCCGGCTCGCCACCCGGGGCGCCGCCGCGAAGAACTCCTCGCGCGCCGGGTCGCCCCGCAGCGGGCCGCCGATGCCCACCGCCCGCACGTCGGGGTCGATCAGCGGGAGCCCCGCCAGGAGGCGGAACTTCTGTTCCCGGTCCGACATCCCGTCGATCGTCGAGCCGAGCATCGCCAGCTGGTTCTCGACCTCGGCCAGGTTGCCCTTGAGGTGCCGGTTCTCGAGCCGGAGACGGGCGAGTTCCGACTCCCGCAGCGCGTCGCCGCCGACCCGGACCAGGACGCCCGCGAGGAGCAGCCCAAGGACCAGGCACCCGCCTGACACGACTCGGACCAGACGACGGGAGACGCGCACCGTGCGGATGCCGCCGACGCCGTCGGGCATGATCTGGACAGTCCAGTGCCTGGGCTTCAGGTCGCCCTCCCCCGGTACCTGGGTGTGCGTCATGAAAAAAGGTTCCACCGACGTCGCGTGCATGCGCCGCACGGATGCCTTCTCCGGGCGGCCGAGGCCTTCCGCGACTGCAGATGCTGCGGCTCGGGCGGCATGCGGACGCCGAGCGGGACGGGGAACCCTACCACGCCCCGCGCGAGCGTGTCAAGCAAGAGCGGTGCCGGGCGGAAGAACCCCGGCCCGGGCTCAGTCGGAGTCGGGGCGGGGGAACAGCACGCCGGGCTCGGGCTCGGGCAGGCGCGACGGGAGGCGGGCGTCCAGCTCCGCCGGCCGCGGGAGGTCTCCCTCTCCGCCGAGCCGCCGCCAGATCTCCTGGCACTTGCCGGGCATGAACGGGCTCAGCGCGACTGCGGTGCGGGCCAGCGCCCGCACCAGGGAACGGAGCACGCCGTCCAGCCGCTCCGTCTCGGCGGCCTGCTTCGCGAGCTTCCAGGGCTGCGAGGCGTCGACGAAGCCGTTCGCGCGTCGCACGATCGACATCGCCGCCTCGATCCCCTGGTGGAGCAGCAGCCCGTCCATGGCCCGCTCCCAGTCGGCCAGGGCCGCGGCGCCCGCCGCGTCGAGCTCGGTCTCGACGGCGGCCGGCACGGCCCCGTCCCGGTACTTCCGGACCATGGAGACGGTCCGGTTCAGGAGGTTGCCGAGGTCGTTGGCGAGGTCCGCCGCGTAGCGCGTCTCGAACTGGTCGAGGAACGCCTGTGCCGTGGGGAAGTCGCGGTCGCCGTCCCACGGCGCCTCCCGGAGGAGGATGTAACGGAAGGCGTCCGGCCCGTGCCGCTCCACCAGCGAGTCGAGGTCGAGCAGCTGCGCCTCCGACTTCGAGAGCTTGCCCCCGCCGATCATCACGAAGCCGTGCGCCCACACCGTGCCGGGAAGCGGGAGCCCGGCCGACAGCAGCATCGCCGGCCAGATCACGCAGTGGAACCGCGAAATGTCCTTTCCGATCACGTGCAGGGCGGCCGGCCACCATTCCGCGTAGCGGGCGTCGGGGTAGCCGATCGCCGAGATGTAGTTCGGGAGCGCGTCGAACCAGACGTACACCGTGTGGTCCGGGTCACCCGGGAACGGCACGCCCCACGGCACCCGTGAGCGCGACGCCGAGATGTCCTCGAGCCCGCCCTCGAGCAGGCGGAGAATCTCGTTGCGGCGGGCCGCCGGCTGGATGAACTCCGGATGGGCCTCGACGTGCGCGAGCAGCGCGTCCCGGTACTTCGAGAGCCGGAAGAAGAAGTTCTCCTCCTCGGTCCAGACGATCTCGCGCGACGGGTGGACGGGGCAGCGCCCGTCCACCAGCTCGCTCTCCTTGCGGAAGGCCTCGCAGCGCGCGCAGTAGTAGCCCTCGTAGCGGTCGAGGTAGATGTCGCCCGCCGCGATGATCCGCTCGATCAGGGCCTGGACCGCCCGGGCATGCCGCTCCTCGGTGGTCCGGATGAAGTCGTCCGGCGCCACCTCCAGCCGCTCCCAGGTGCGCCGGAAGCGGCCGGCCACCTCGTCCACCCACTCCTGGGGCTGCCTGCCCTGGCGGTCCGCCTCCTGCAGCACGCCCTGGCCGTGCTCGTCCATCCCGATCACGAGGTGGACGTCGTCCCCCCGGAGGCGCCGGTACCGGGCGATCGCGTCCGCGCCGACCTTCTCGAACGCGTGCCCGATGTGGGGGTCGCCGTTCGCGTAGTCGATCGCCGTGGTGAGGTAGTAGCGGGCCACGCGGCTCGTTCCGTTCGGGGGTGAGGGGAGGGGCGTCAGCCGGAGCGGCGCTCGCCCCGGGCGCGGCGGGCCCGCGCGGTCTCGGCCTTGAGGTCGGCGAGCGGCACCGTCCGCTCGCTCCCGTCCCCGGCCCGCAGCGCGACCGTCTCCCGGAACAGGTCGCAGCCGGCGACCTTCTCCTCGCCGCGCTCGGTACGGAGGACCTTGCCCACCCTCGGGAAGCGCTTCTTCGCCTGCGCGTAGAACTCCTGCTCGTAGTGCAGGCACGACATCAGGCGGCCGCACGCCCCCGAGATCTGGGCCGGGTTCAGCGAGAGCCCCTGGTCCTTCGCCAGCTGCAGGGTCACCGGCTCGATCCGCGGGAGCCACAACCGGCAGCAGAGCTCCCGGCCGCAGCGGCCGATGCCGCCGAGCCGCTTCGCCTCGTCCCGGACCCCGATCTGGCGAAGCTCGATCCGCGTCTTGAACGACCGCGCCATGTCCTTCACGAGATTCCGGAAGTCGACGCGCTTGTCGGCGGTGAAGTAGACGGTGAGCTTGTTCCGGTCCCACTGCCACTCGGCCTCGCTCACCTTCATCTTGAGACCGTGCTGCTGGACGAGCGCACGGGTCCGGCTGCGCGCCTCGTGCTCCTCCTCGTCCAGCCGCAGCCGGCGCTCCATGTCGGCCGGTGCCGCCCGTCGCAGGACGCGCCGGGAAGGCGCGGCGACCGGATGGCGGTCGGCGTGCTCGCAGCCGCCCTCGCAGGGCTCGTCGGCGTCGACGGCCCGCTTCACCCAGCCCAGGTCCTGCCCCCGGTCCGCCTCGACGATCACGAACTCCCGCTCGCGGAGCGGCGTGTCACCCCGGAAGCTGAAGTAGTCCGACCGCACCCCCTTGAACATCACCTCGGCGATCTCGTGGACCCGCCCGGCGATGACCGGGATCGAAGGGGAAGACGCGGGGGTCGGGCGCACGGGCCTCGGGCGCGGGCCGCGCGAGCGGGGCCGGCCGGGCTTCGGCGGTGCGGCGTCGCGCCCGCCGACCCCGGGCATGCAATTAAAATGGCTATCGCGGCTGCTATGAGAATGAATGCTGAAGGGATCAAAATTGAGATCTCCGGACGTTTAAACGGTGCTGAAATGGCACGTTCAGAATCAT
>JAWOIN010000153.1:0-6370 GCA_046484665.1 Gemmatimonadota bacterium | reverse complement strand
CCCGCCCAGGTGAACCTCACGGCGTTCGAGACCGTGTTCGACGAGCGGCGGCCGTTCTTCACCGAGGGCGCCCAGTACCTGTCGGGCAACGGGCGCATGGGACCGACCTACTTCTACTCGCGGCGGATCGGCGCCCCCCCGCACGGCCGCGCCCCGACCCCGTTCGCGGACGCGCCCGACCAGACCACGATCCTCGGCGCCGCGAAGCTCGGGGGCCGCGCCCCGTCCGGGCTCTCGATCGGCGCGCTCGCCGCGCTCACCGGCTCCGAGTCGGCCTCGACCTTCGACCCGGGGACGGGACTGTACGACGACTGGAAGGTGGAGCCGGCGACGGGGTTCGGAGTGCTCCGGCTTCAGCAGGAGGTCGGCGGGAGCTCGTCCCTGATCGGCGTGACGATGACCGGCGTGCGGCGCGGTTTCGCGGGCGACGACCCGACCGGGCTGCTGCTCAACCGCCAGGCGTACACGGGCGGCGGCGACTTCCTGCTGCGGACGGACGGGGGCGCCTACGAGCTGAACGGCCACGCCGGGCTCAGCTTCGTGGAGGGCTCGCCCGACGCGATCGCCCGCGTGCAGCGCTCGAGCGCCCACTACTTCCAGCGCCCCGACGCGGGGTACGTCGAGTACGATCCCGCGCGGACCTCGATGCTCGGGTGGTCCGCCTCGCTGCAGGCCGCGAAGCGGAGCGGCTCGCTGCTGTGGAACGTCGGCGGCTGGGCCGACTCGCCCGAGTGGGAGCTCAACGACGTCGGGCTGCTGCGGAAGGCGGACGACATCCAGAGCTGGGCGAACGTCACCTGGCGCGAGACGGACCCGGGCCCGCTGCTGCGCCGCTGGTCGGTGGGCCTGCGCGGCGAATCGGGCTGGAACTTCGGCGGCGTCCACAAGAACGCGAGCGCGGGGGTCAACATCCAGGCGACGCTGCCCAATTACTGGCGCACTTCGTTCTACGCGGGACGGAGCTTCGCGACGCAGTCGGACGTGCTCACCCGCGGCGGTCCCCTGATGGGCGTGCCGGCCTTCTCGAGCCTCGAGCTGAACCTGCTCGGGAGCGAGTCCGCGAAGCTGCAGTGGGGCGTGGGCGGATTCTGGGGCGACCGCATGCTCGCCGACGACTGGGCGCTCGCCTTCTACCTCGGCTTCCAGCCGAGCGACCGGCTGCGGCTCCACGTCGAGCCCCGGATCCAGCGCTTCACGGACCGGAGGCAGTACTACTCGACGCTGGACCGCGGGGCGGAGAGCGCGGAGGTCACCTTCGGCCGGCGCTACGCGTTCTCGACGGTCGAGCAGAGCGAGGTGTCGGCCCAGCTGCGGGTGAACTACTCGTTCAGCCCCGACATGAGCCTCGAGCTGTGGGCCCAGCCGTTCGCGGCGAGCGGCCGCTTCTCCGCGTTCGGAGAGCTGCGGGAGGCGCGGAGCTACGACCTGCGGCGGTACGGGACGGACGGGACCACGATCTCGGAAGTCACCGACCCGGAGAGCGGGGAACGCTCATGGCTGGTGACGGACGGCGCCGAGAGCTTCGAGCTGCCGGACCGGGACTTCCGCTCCGTCTCGTTCCGCTCGAACCTGGTCCTGCGGTGGGAGCTGCGGCCGGGCAGCACGCTGTTCGTCGTCTGGCAGCGGGACCTCTCGGAGGGGTCGCGGAGCTCGTCGCTCGCCCGGCCCTCCGACCTGCTCGACGCGTTCGGAGCGCCGGGCCGGAACGTGCTGGCCGTGAAGATGAGCTGGTGGCTGCCGCTGTAGCGAGGGAGCGCCAGCCCTTACCGGCCGCATCGCCCCGACTACGGTCCTCCGGCGGCGGAGCCGCGTCGACCCTCCTCGTCCGGGACGGGACCGTGACCGATCGCACGCCCGACATCGTCGTCCTCGCCGATCGCATCCGCACGGAGGATCTCCGCGCGCTGGTCGAGCGGTTCCTCGAGGACATGGTGAAGTACGTCGTCGACGTCGAGCGCGGCGTCGCCGCGGTGGGAGGAGAGCTCCACGCCGCCGCCGAGGCGCTCCTGCTCGAGGACGGCAGCCGCCGGCGGACGCGGGAGCGCGTCAGGGAGCCGACCATCCGCCTGATCGGGCGGGGAGAGGCGCTCTCGTGACCGGATCGCCCCCTGGCCAGCACGCCGGCCTCACCGGGGAACGCTGGTCGCGCTTCGACCTGGACCACCAGATCCTCACGATAGCGACCGGGTCCCGCCCGGCCCTGCGCCGCGAGCTCCTGGCCTGAGTCGCTTCCCGATGCACGACGCCCCCGGTCGGGGTTCTCCCGGCCGGGGGCGTCCGTCATCAGGAACCCGTCATCCGTCTTAGCGGTTCATGCCGGGCTCGACGTCCGTCTTCTCTGCGTCCGTCTTCTCGACGTCCGTCTTCTCGACGTCCGACTTCTCGACGTCCGTCACTTCCGGCTGCGCCTCCGGGTGGAGGGCGTCGAACGACGCGTCCCACTCTTCCCTCGACACCGAGCCGTCCTCGTCGCGGTCGAACAGGCGGAAGTACGTCCCCTCGAAGTCGTCCGTCGTGGTGACGTCCATCGACTTCTTCCAGTTCTCGGGACGGTCCTTCGTCATCGGCTCCCTGACCTGGCCCTCGATCGCCTCGCCGTGATGCTCGCGCATCATCGCCATCTTCTCCATCATCACCGCGTGGCTCGCGGGATCGGCGATCATCCGCTGCCTGTGCTCGCCGAGCCAGGCGTGGAACTCGCCGAACTCCGCGCGATCGATGACCTCGTCGCCGTTCGCGTCGAGCTGGGCGAACATCTCGCTCTTCTGCTCGTCACGGGGCTTCTCCTGGTCCGTCTCCTGCGCGTTGGCGATCGTCGGCATGGCGATCAACGCCAGCGCGACGGCCGCCATCGTGGCAATCCTTGTCCGCATTCTGTTCCTTTCGCTGTAAACTCTCGATCCGCAATATTTTATGATAAACCCGACGGGACGGCATGTTCCGACGGCCGACCGGGTGGACCGGATAGTGGCACGCGGCTCGACGCCCTGGAACGCCGGATCAGCCGCTCCCGCCCCGCTTCCCGGCGGCCTCGAGCGCCCGCCGGGCCTGGCCGAGGTGGCGGCGCTGGTGGCCGGCGACGAGCCGGAACCACTGGCCGAGTCCGAGCCGGAGCAGGGGCGTGACCGGCGAGCGGACGCGCACCCGGGCGAGGTGGAGGCCGGAGCTGAGCTGGAGCCGGTCGGACAGCGCCTCCTGCAGGTCGTGGAACTCGCGCAGGGTCGGGCCGACCGGGTGCCGCCGCGGCGTCGGCGCGTAGAGGCGCGGCGCCGGGATGCGCCGAACGGGGGGCGAGCCGCCCCCGCCGCTCTGCCGCACGAACCACTCCCCGAACCGGCCGTAGCGGAACGGCCCGCGGCCGAGGATCTCCTTCTCCCGCCCTCCCCGGATCGCCGCGTCGAGGAACGGGAGGAGCGCCTCGCCGCTCACCAGCAGGTGCGAAAGGCACTCGGCGGCGGACCACTTCCCCTTCGCCGGGCGGGCGTTGAACCGCTCGTCGTCGACCCCCTCGAGCAGGCGCGACGCCTCGGCGGCCGCCCACCGGTAGGCGGCGCGGCACTCCTCGAGCTCTGGCACGAGCGGCTGGTCGCCGGACATTCCGGGCTTCTCCGGGTCGCGGGTCGGCGCGCGCGTTCCCGATCCCGCGCGCAGGGGGTAGTATGGAGTCCGTCGCGGCGCGAGCAAGGGAGTGGTGATGCAGAAGAGAGACGAGGTGCGCATCCGCGTCCTCCGAAAGTCCGAAGACGGGAGTCGCCGCGACGTGGCGGCGCTCGAGGAGCTGCAGGATGGCCGCGAGGGTTCGCGATGACGGCGACCGTCTCCCCCGCGCGCGGGCAACGCGTCGGGCTCGCCCGCCGTCCAACGGGCGGACGCGGCGGCCCGGAACGGCGGCCGCCGCGAGACCCCACGCACCGGAGGAAGCCGTGATGCCCCGACTCCCGTCCCTCGCCGTCCTTCCGATCCTCGCGCTTCCCGCGCTGTCCGCGTGCGGCGACGGCGGATCCGCGACCCGTCTCGACGCCGTCGTGGACTCGGTGGACGGCGTCCCGCTGCTCACCTTCTCGGACCGGCAGGCGCCGAAGCTCGACTGGCGCCTCGACACCCTGTTCGTGCTCGGCGGCTACGAGCAGGAGGAGGACGCCTACCAGTTCGACCAGGTCGGCCCGGGGAGCCTCGCCGGGACGGAGGATGGGGCCCTGTTCGTGCTCGACGGCACGGGCTCGCGGGTGCTCGGCTACGACGAGCACGGGACCCCGATCGGAGCGTGGGGCCGCCAGGGCGGCGGGCCGGGCGAGCTGCAGGGGCCCGGGGGGCTGGGGATCGGGCCCGGCGACAGCCTGTGGGTGGCGGACCGCGGGAACCGCAGGGTCACGATCTTCCCGCCGGACACGGCGGGCACGCCCTCGGATCTCCCGCTCGGCGAGGCGTCGTCCGGGCTCGGCGGCGCGCTGGAGATCGACGCGTCGGGCCTCTACGCGGTGGTCGTGATGTTCTCGTTCCGTCCCGGCGAGGAGGTCTCGGTGCCGCCGCAGCGGCTGCTCCACGTGACGCGGGCCGGGGAGGTGGCGGACACCCTGTGGACCGCGCCGCCGCGCGAGTTCGACCAGGTCGAGCTGACCTCGGGCGGGGCCCGGATGATGATGATGATGCAGCGCGAGTTCACGCCGGCGCTCTGGTGGGACCGCTTCGCGGACGGCTCGTTCGCGGTGGCGGACGGGGCCGACTACGAGGTCGCGATCGTCGCGCCCGACGGGACGGTGGAGCGGCGGATCCGCCGCGAGCCGCCGGCCCGCGCCACGACGGAGGCGGACCGGGAGGGAGCGCGCCGGCGGGCGCGGGAGCGGGCGGAGGCTTCGACCAGCGACGCCATGCGCCAGTCCGTCGAGCAGCGGATCGGCAAGATGACGTTCGCCCCGACCATCCCCCGGATCACCGGTCTCGCGGTGGACACGAAGGACCGACTGTGGGTGGGTGTCTCGACGGAGGTTCCCGGCGAGACCGGCCGGATCGACGTGTACGGCCGCGAGGGCGCGCTGGTCGGCGAGATCCGCGACCCGGAGCTCTTCCCCGCCCTGTTCTTCGGCGACGGCCGCGCGGCGGTGCTGGACCGCGACGAGCTCGACGTCCAGCGGGTGATCGTGCTCGCGTTGCGCGAGGGAGGCACGGGCTGACCCCGGCGGCGGTCGCCCGCCCGGGCCCGCGGCTCCGGGCGGACGCCCGGTCTCAGCCTCCGGGAGTCGGCGCCGGGACGCCCCCCGTCGTCAGCCGGTACACGAGCAGCGCGGTCCGCTTCGCCATCACGGGGATCGAGGCCAGCTCGACGGTCTCATCCGGGGAGTGGGAGCCGCGGCCGACGACGCCGAGCCCTCCGAGCGACGGCGCGTGCTGGGCCGCGAACGAGATGTCGGCCGCCCCGCGCCGGCCGGGCGCGACGGCCTCGATCGCGCCGAGCCCGAGGTCCCGGCTCACCTCGTCGAGCAGGCCGAGCAGGGCGAGGTTCCCCTCCGTCGGCGCCATCGGGGGATACGAGTCGCGGAAGCGGATCTCCGCGCTCGCGTGCGGGAGGTGCTCGTCCACGATCCGCCGCATCCGCTCCTTCGCCCCCGCCAGCTGCTCTCCGGTCAGGGTCCGGAGGTCGCCCGCCACGATCACCTTCGCCGGGATCACGTTCGTCTTCCCGAACGCGGTGCCCCTGTCGGTCTCCGGGTCGTACTCCACCGCGCTCCCGCCGAGCAGGATCCCGGGGCTGAAGGTGAGGTTCTCCTCGCCGCGCATCTGCTCGTAGAAGGCGGTGAGGATCCGCGCCGCCTCGTACGCCGGCCCCGCCCCGGCCCGCTCGCCGAAGATCCCCGAGGAGTGCCCGCCCGGTCCCGTCACCTCGAGCCGCCAGTCCGTGAACCCGCGGCGCGCCACGGTGGCCGAGGCGTAGCCGCCGACCCCGCCCTCGAACCCGAGCGCCGCGTCGCTCCGCTGCGCCGCCTCGAGCAGGTGATGGCGGGCGATCGTGAGCGGGTCGCCGGTCGCCTCCTCGTCCCCGAGCAGCGCCACGATCACGTTCGCGTCCTCCAGTGCGCCCGCCTCGTGCAGGGCCTCGAGGGCGAGCAGGATCACGACGTTCCCGCCCTTCATGTCCGCCGCGCCGGGGCCGCGCGCGCGCCCGCCCGGCAGCGGCTCCCAGCGCTGGAACGGGTCGTCGCGCTCGTAGACCGTGTCGAGGTGCCCGATCAGCAGGATCGTGGGACCGCTCCCGCCGGAGCGCTCGGCGAACAGGTGCCCGGCCCGGTTCACCTCCGTCGGCATCGGGATCCACTCGGTCCGGAACCCGATCCGCTCGAGCCCCGCCGCGAACATCCGGCCGACCTCCCGCACG
>JAWOIN010000064.1:0-4193 GCA_046484665.1 Gemmatimonadota bacterium | reverse complement strand
GGGCGAACCGGGGATGGGTGGACCTGCGGCCGGCCTCCTGGGAGCGCTGGCGCGAGCGCTGCGCGTCGTACCTCGAGACTGTGGTCGGGGCGCTGGGAGCCGAGCACGGCTCCCGGACGGACCTCGACCTGCGCGCCCGCGGCGCCGCGATCCGGCCGGGGGCCCTGGCGGCGTTCGTGCTCCGGTACGAGGACGAGGGCGAGAGGATGAAGCGGTGATGGGCGACGACGCGATCCGCGCGGGCGGACAGGAGTCGCCCGGAGCGGCGGTCGAGGCCACGGTGTCGGCGGCCGAGCTCGAGCGGAGGGCGGAGCGCCTGCGCGAGGCGAGCGGGGCGTTCGAGCGGATCCGGAACGCCGTCGCCGCCCGCGTGGTCGGACAGGACGCGATGATGGAGCGGCTCCTCGTAGGCCTGCTCACCGGGGGGCACGTCCTGCTCGAAGGGGTGCCGGGTCTCGCTAAGACGCTCGCCGTCCGCACGCTCGCCGACGCGGTCCACACGACGTTCCGGCGCATCCAGTTCACGCCCGACCTGCTTCCGGCCGACCTCATCGGCACGCAGGTGTGGGACGAGTCGCGGCGCGAGTTCGTGCCGAAGAAGGGGCCGGTGTTCGCGAACCTCGTGCTCGCCGACGAGGTGAACCGGGCCCCGGCGAAGGTGCAGTCCGCCCTGCTCGAGGCGATGCAGGAGAGGCAGGTCACGATCGGCGAGGCGAGCTGGCCGGTTCCGGTGCCGTTCCTCGTGCTCGCGACGCAGAACCCGATCGAGCACGAGGGGACCTATCCGCTCCCCGAGGCGCAGGTCGACCGGTTCATGCTCAAGATCCGGGTCGGCTACCCCGAGCGGGAAGAGGAGAGGGAGATCCTTCGCCGGATGGCGACGGACACCCTGGCCCCGATGCGACCCGTGGCCGAGCCCAGCGAGATCCTCGCGGCGCGGGAGCTGCTGCCGGAGATCCGGCTGGACCCGCGCGTCGAGGACTACATCCTCGACCTCGTGCGCGCCACGCGCGCCGCCGGCGAGCTGGACCCGGAGCTCGGGCGCTGGATCGAGTACGGCGCCTCCCCGCGCGCCTCGATCTACCTCGGGCGCACGGCCCGCGCCCACGCCTTCCTCGAGGGACGGCCGTTCGTCGTCCCGGAGGATGTGCGGGCGTTCGCGCTCGACGTGCTCCGGCATCGGGTCGTGCTCACGTTCGAGGCGGAGGCGGAGCAGGTGACGTCCGACTCCGTCGTCGAGCGCCTCCTCGCGGCGGTTCCCGTGCCCTGATGCCGGCGTGGCCGCTCCGCCGGAGGAGGCCCGGGGCCGACCCCGGGCCCGCGCTCCCCGGGCCGGCTCTCGTGCGCCGGCTCGAGATCCGCGCGCGTCGCCTGATGGAGAACCGGGCCCTCGGCGCCTACGACTCCGTGTTCCGCGGTCACGGAGTCGAGTTCGCGGAAGTGCGCGAGTACCAGCCAGGCGATCCGTTCCAGGCGATCGACTGGAAGGTCACGGCGCGAATGGGGCGTCCGTTCGTGAAACGGTTCGTCGAGGAGAAGGAGCTCAGCGTCCTCATCGCCGTGGACCTCTCGGGCTCGCTCGGGACGGGGACGCGCGGCTGCACGAAGCGGGAGCTCGTGCTCGAGGTGGCGGCCCTGCTCGGGCTCGCCGCGACCCGCAACAACGACCGGGTGGGCCTCCTGCTGTTCACGGACCGGGTCGAGCGCTGGATCCGGCCGCGGCGCGGGCGCGGCCGGCTCCGGCACCTCCTCCATGCGCTGGTCTCGCACCGGCCGGAGGGGACGGGGACGGACCTCGCGCTCGCCCTGCGCACCGCGGTCCGCGCCCTCAAGACCCGCTCGCTCGTGTTCGTCCTCTCCGACTTCCGTTCGGCCGGCTTCGGGCGCGAGCTCGCCGTGGCCGCCCGCCGGCACGACGTCGTCGGAATCCAGGTGCGGGACCCTTCGGACGAGGAACTCCCGCCGGCCGGGATCGTCGAGGTCGTCGATCCCGAGAGCCGCGAGCGGAGGCTGCTCGACCTCGGCCGCGCCGATGTCCGCGAGGCGCTCCGCGGGAACGCGGAAACGCGGGAGTCGTCGCTCGCCTCGGCGTTCCTGCGGGCAGGGTGCGACCGGGTCGTGCTGCGGACGGACCGGTCGTACGCGGCGGACCTCGCCTTCTTCTTCGCGCGCCGCGCGCGGGCGAGGCTGCATTGAGCCGACGCCCGCGCGCCGCGATGCTGCCTCTCGCCCTGGCGCTCTGCCTGGCCGTGCTCGCGGGGCCGCCGCCGCTCCCCGCCCAACGGGCGCGCGTCGCCGCGGGGGTCGCCGCGCTCGTGCCCGACACCGTCCTCGTGGGCGAACGCGTCTTGCTCGGACTCTCGGTCCGGGCGTCGTCGGAGCCCGTCTTTCCGCAGGTCCTCGCCCTCACGGACGACCTCGAGCAGCTGGGCCCCCCCCGGATGGGGCGCACCGGCGACGGCGCGTGGCGGGCCGTCTACCGGCTGGCGGCATGGCGCACTGGATCCCTCGACCTTCCCCCGGTCCAGGTGGAGCTGCCGGGCGGCGGGCCGGCGCTGCGGATCGGCCCCCCGTCGCTCGTCGTGACCTCGGTTCTCCCGGAGGCGGGCGAGCCCGTGGCGCTCCGCCCGCCGCGCGCCCCGGCGCTCCGGCTCGGGGTGTCGTGGGGCCTGGTTCTCGCGGTGCTCCTGCTCGCGGTGCTGCTCGCGTGGCTCCTCCGACGACTCCGGCGTCGCGGGACGGTCCCGGGGGAAGTCTCCGCTCACGTGCCGCCCGATCCCGTCGAGGAGGCGAGAGCCGCCGTGGCGGAGCTGCGGGCCGCGGTCGCGGCAGGGGCGATCGGCGCGGCGGATTTCTACGACGGGATCGAGGCCGTGCTCCGCCGTTACCTGGCCCGGACCCGCGGCCGGCCGACGGCCCGTCCGGTGCGCGGTCTGCCGGAGGACCCGACGCTCGATGCGGCGACGGCCCCCGCGGACCCGCTGTTCGCGCCGATGGGGATGCGGGCGCTGCCGGCCCGGTTCGGAGCCCTCTCCGTCGGCGGGGATGAGCTGGCAGGCGACGCCGACGCGGTCCTCGCCTGGCTCTCCGCGGAGAAGGCGGCGTGACCGGGCTGGGGCTGTCTGCGTGGCCTTTCCTCGGGCTCCTGGCGCTGATCCCGGTCGGGATGCTGATCTCGAGGCGTCGCCGGCGCCGGCTCCCGCTCGCCGGGGTGGGCGAGCTCCTGCCGGCGCGCCGGCCGGGGGTGTGGGCGGTCTGGCCGCTCGCGTTCCGCGCCGCCGTCCTGGCGCTGACGGCACTCGCGCTGGCGGGGCCGGTGCGGACGGTTCGGACGGTGGAGACGCGCTCGGAGGGAGCGAACATCCTGATCGCGTTCGACGTCTCGAGCTCGATGCTCGCCGAGGATTTCCGCCCGGACAACCGGCTCGCCGTGGCGAGGCGGGAGGTCCGGCGGTTCGTGGAGGGGCGGGAAGGCGATCGGATCGGCCTCGTCGCGTTCGCCGGCGAGGCGCTGACCCTGGTGCCGGGAACGCTCGATCACGAGCTCCTCCAGCGGACGGTGGACGGGCTCGAGGTCGGACAGCTGGAGGACGGGACCGCGATCGGGACGGCGCTCGCGACCGCGATCCACCGGCTGCGTTCGGTCGACGAGGGCTCGCGCGTCGTCGTGCTGCTCACCGACGGCGACAACAACCGGGGCGCGATCGACCCGCTGGAGGCGGCGGCCGCGGCCGCGACGCTCGGCGTGCGGGTCCACACGATCGGGGTCGGCCGGGACGGGGTGGCGCCCGTTCCGATCGGGAGAACGAGGTTCGGGTTCCAGTACGCGAACATGCCCGTCCAGGTGAACGACGAGCTGCTCTCCGCGATGGCCGCGCGGACCGGGGGGCTGTACTTCCGTGCCACGGACCCGGAAGGCCTCGCTCGCATCTACGACCGGATCGACGCGCTCGAGGCGGCGCCGATCCGTGAGGTCCGCACCGTGGAACGGGCGGGCGTCCGTGGCGAGGTCGTGCTCCTGGCTCTCCTCTCGCTGCTCCTCGAGCTCGGCGGGTCGGTATTCCGGGGACGGAGGTCGCTGGGTCCGTGACGCCGCTCGAGCTCCTCCCCGTCGGCGCCCCCGGAGTGCCGTGGCTCGCCGCGGCGGCGGCGGCGGCGCTCGTCCTCGCCCTGCGGCTCGCGGCGACGCGACG
>JAWOIN010000096.1:0-6116 GCA_046484665.1 Gemmatimonadota bacterium | reverse complement strand
CGAGCTGCTCGGCGTCGAGCGCGTCGGCCTCCACGACAACTTCTTCGAGCTCGGCGGCCACTCCCTCCTCGCCACCCAGCTCGTCTCCCGCGTCCGCGACACCCTCCACGTCGACCTCCCCCTGCGCACCCTCTTCGAGCGCCCCACCCTCGAACAGCTCGCCGCCGCCGTCGACCTCGCCCGATCCGCCGAATCCGACCTCACGAAGCTCGAGGAGTCGCTCGACTCTCTCGAGGCGCTGACGGACGAGGAAGTCGAGAGGCTCCTCGCCCTCCGGCGAGAGGCAGCGGGCTCCGGAGGCTCGGTTGACTGAGCTGCACCGCAAGTACGGGGAGCTGTCTCCGCAGCGACGGGAGCTGCTCGGGCTCCTTCTCAAGGAGAAGGGGGTGGACCTCGCCCATGCCCTGATCACGCCTCGAGGAGATCCGGACGCGCCCGCCCCGCTCTCGTACGCGCAGGAGCGGATGTGGTTTCTCGACCAGTTCGAGCCCGGCAGCGCCGTGTACAACATTCCGACGGCGGTGCGGCTCGAGGGCGACCTGAACGTGGCGTGGCTCGAGCGGGCGATCGACGAGGTGGTCCGGAGACACGAGGCGCTCCGCACCACGTTCGCGGCCGTCGACGGACGGCCCGTCCAGGTGATCTCGCCGGCGACGTCGTACCGGCTGCCGGTCGAGGACGTGACGCCCGGGGACGGCGGGTCCTCGTGGGATCTCTTGCTCCGACGCATCGGTGAAGAGGCGCGCAGGCCCTTCGACCTGGCGGCGGGCCCGCTGCTCCGAAGTCGTCTGTTCCGGCTCTCCGAGCGGGATCACGTGATCAGCCTGGTCATGCACCACGTCGTGTCCGACGGCTGGTCGGCCGGCATCCTGGTCCGCGAAGTCGTTGCCGTCTACGCGGCACTGGCCACCGGAAGCGACCCGGACCTCCGGCCGCTTCCGGTGCAGTACGCGGACTTCGCCGAGTGGCAGCGCGAGTGGCTCGGCTCGGGGGAGCTCGCGCGGCAGCTCGCCCACTGGACGTCCGAGCTCGGCGCGCGCGACGTCGTCCTGGACCTGCCGACCGACCGGCCCCGTCCGGCGGTCCTGCGGTCCCGGGGCGCCTCCGCGAGCCGGCGCCTGGACCGGGACCTCGCCGACGACCTGAACGACCTGGCGCACGATCGCGGGGCGACGCTGTTCATGACTCTGCTTGCCGCGTTCCAGGTGCTCCTGCATCGGTACGCGGGGCAGGACGAGATCCGGGTCGGAACCCCCGTGGCCAACCGCTCGCGCCCGGAAACGCAGGATCTCATCGGCCTGTTCGTCAACACGCTGGTCCTGCGGGCCGACCTGTCCGACGACCCGACGTTCCGCGATCATCTCTCGCGCGTCCGTGAGACGTCCCTTCAGGCCTTCGCCCATCTGGACCTCCCGTTCGAGAAGCTCGTGGAGGCCCTCCAGCCCGAGCGCGCGCCGAGCCACACCCCGCTGTTCCAGGTGATGTTCTCGCTGCAGAACGAGGCGCGGGGGGAACGCTCCCTGCCCGGCCTGGTCGTGCGCGGCGTGCCGCTCGCGCCCGAGAGCTCGGCCTTCGACCTCTCGCTGGCGGTCCAGGAGTCGAGACAGGGTCTGACCTGCGGCCTCGAGTGCAACACGGACCTGTTCGAGCCTTCGACGGCGGAGAGCCTGCTCCGCAGATACGAGACCCTGCTTCGGAGCATCGTCCGCGATCCGGACCTCCCGGTCTCGCGGCTCCCGATCCTCACGCGGGAGGAGAGAGAGCTCGTGCTCGTCGAGTGGAACCGGACGGGAATCGAGCGTCCGTCGACCACCGTCCACGAGCTGTTCGCTGCCCAGGCGCGTCGGACTCCGGGGGCCATCGCCGTCGAACAGCCCTCCCCAGCGGGACCGGAGGGGGCGGCATCGGGCACCGTCCGCATGACGTACGGCGAGCTGGATGCGCGGTCGACGCGACTCGCGCGGGATTTGCGCCAGCTCGGGGTCCCGCCGGACGCCGCGATCGGTCTCTGCGTGCGCCGGTCGCCGGACCTCATCGTCTCGCTGCTCGCGATTCTCAAGGCCGGAGGGGCCTATCTCCCCCTCGATCCGGAGTATCCGGAGGAGCGGCTCCGCTTCATGGTCCGGGACGCCGGCGTCGAACTCGTCATCGCCGAGGAGGCTCTCGCGCCCCGATTCGCCTCGACGGACGTGCGCGTCGTGTGCCCGACGCCGGGCCCGGCCGACGCGGGGGAGCCGGGCGGATCGCCGGAGACCGGGCGCGCACGCCCCGACGATCTCGCGTACGTGATCTACACGTCGGGATCCACGGGAACGCCGAAGGGCGTGGAGGTGGAGCACCGGTCGCTCCTGAACCACGCGCTGGCTGCCGTCGAGTCCTTCGAGCTGTCCGGCCAGGACCGTGTCCTCCAGTTCGCGACGATCAACTTCGATGCGGCGGCGGAGGAGATCTTCCCCACGCTGGCGACCGGGGGAACCCTCGTGCTGCGTCCCGGAGGCGCCCTTCCGACCCCGTCCGAGCTGACGGCGCTGGCGGAGCGGGAGCGCCTGACGGTCCTGGATCTCCCGACGGCCTACTGGCATGCCTGGATCGCCGATCTCGAGCGGTCGGGCGCCGCCGTGCCCCCGCATCTCCGGCTGGTGGTCATCGGCGGGGAGCAGGCCTCCGCCGAGCGGTTCGCGGCCTGGAGGCGCCTCTCCGGGTCCGGTCGGGTCCGGACCCTCAACACGTACGGGCCGACGGAAGCGACGATCGTCGCGACGCTCTGCTGCCTCGACGACGTGCCGGCCGACCGATCGCTGCCGATCGGCAGGCCCCTCCCCAATGGCCGCGCGTACGTGCTCGACAGGCACGGGGAGCCGGTGCCGGTGGGCGTTCCCGGCGAGCTGTACATCGGGGGAGTGCCGGTGGCGAGAGGGTACCGGAACCGACCGAACCTCACGGTCAGCAGATTCCTGCCCGATCCGCTCGGCGGCGCCGGTCGCCTCTACCGGACCGGCGACCGGGTGCGATGGCGCCCGGACGGACTGCTCGAGTTCCTGGGACGCGTGGACGACCAGGTGAAGATCCGTGGCTTCCGCGTGGAGCCCGGCGAGGTGCAGGCGGTCGTCGAGAAGGCGCCGTTCGTGCGACGGGCGGCCGTGGTGCCGCAGCCCGATCCGGGGGGGACGATCCGCCTCGTCGCCTACGTCGTTCCGACAGTCGAGGGCGAGCCCGAGTCCGTCATCCGCATCGCGAGGTGGCGCGAGCATGCCCGGGCGGCGCTTCCGGACTACATGGTCCCCGCGGTGTGGATGGAAGTCGACGAGATCCCGCTGACCGCCACCGGGAAGGTCGATCGCCGCGCGCTGCCGGAGCCGCGGATCGAGCGGACGTCGCTGGAAGAGCGGTACGTGGCCCCGCGGACCCCCGAGGAGGAGCTGCTGGCGGGGATCTTCTCGGACCTCCTCGACGTGAAGGGCGTCGGGGCGCTCGACGACTTCTTCCACCTCGGTGGCCATTCGCTGCTCGCCACCCGGGTCGTGTCCCGGGTCCGGGAAGCGCTCGGCGTGGACGTGCCGCTTCCCGTGTTCTTCGAAGCTCCCACCGTCGCGGGCCTCGCCCGGGCCGTGGGGGAGCGGAGGGGCGCGAGTCGTGGGCTTCCTCCCGTCCGACCGGTCTCCCGAGAGGGGAAGGTCCCCCTGTCCTTCGGGCAGCAGCGGCTCTGGTTCCTCGACCAGCTGGATCCGGGAAGCCCCGTCTACAACATCCCGTCCGCGGTGCGTCTCGAAGGGGACCTCGACCCGGGGGCGCTGAGGGGAGCCCTCCGCGAGCTGGTGGCGCGCCACGAAGTGCTGCGGACTCGCTTCGCCTCCGAGGTCGGGCGGCCGTTCCAGGTGATCGAGCCGGAGGTCGACGTCGATCTCCCGGTCGAGGACCTGTCGGGCCTGGCCGGGGATGTCCGGGAGTCGGAGCTGGCCGTCCGCATCCGGCAGGAGGCGACGGCTCCCTTCGACCTCGGCCGCGCGCCACTGATGCGTGCCCGCCTGGTGCGTCTCGCGGAGCGGGAGCACGTGGCCGTGATCGTCCTCCATCACATCGTGTCGGACGGCTGGTCCTCGGGGATCCTGGTCGGCGAGCTGGCAGAGCTCTACCGGGCCCGCGTGGCCGGGGACGACGTCCGGCTGCCGCCTCTCGACGTGCAGTACGCCGACTACGCGGCCTGGCAACGCACGTGGCTCGACGACTCGCGCCTTCGGACGGAGATCGAGTGGTGGCGAGAGGCTCTCGAGACGGAGGACCAGCCCGGCGAGCTGGCGACCGACCGACCGCGTCCCCCGGTCCAGACCTCGCGGGGCGCGGTTCAGTCGTTCCACCTGGATGCCGAGCTCACGCGGAAGCTCGAAGAGCTCGCCCGCCGATCGGGCGCGACTCCGTACATGACGCTCCTGGCCGGGTTCTTCGCGCTTCTGCATCGATACACGGGCTCCGGGAGCCTGCGCGTCGGCACGCCGGTCGCGGGCCGGAACCGGGCGGAGATCGAGCGGCTGATCGGCTTCTTCGTGAACACGCTCGTGGTTCCGGGGGACGTGAGCGACGACCCCGGCTTCTCGGAGCTGATCGCGCGAGTCCGCCGGTCGGTGCTCGGCGCGCTCGAGCACCAGTCCGTGCCCTTCGAGAAGGTGGTCGACGAGCTGGAGCCCGATCGAGATCTCAGCCGCACGCCGCTTTTCCAGGCGATGTTCGTGCTGCAGAACCTGCCCCGGCAGAGTCTCGAACTGCCGGGGCTGCGGCTCGCGGCCGTGGCGATCGAGCCCGAAGTGACCCCGTTCGACCTGACCCTGGGATTCGAGGAGACGCCGGAGGGCCTGAGCGGAGCGGTCGAGTACAACGCGGACCTCTTCGAGGCCGCGACGATCGAGAGGTTGATCGCTCACTATCGCACGCTCCTGGACGCGGCGGTGGCGCAGCCGGACCTCCGGGTCAGCGAGCTGCCGCTGATGGGCGAGGAGGAGCAGGCGACCCTCGGTGAATGGGCGGGAAGCGAGCGCCCCCTTTCGCCGGGACGCACCGTTCACGCGCTCGTGGAGGAGAGAGCGCGGACGGATCCGGCGGCCGTCGCGGTGGTGCAGCCCCCGGCGTCGGATGCGGATCCGGACGCGGGCGGGCGCCATCTCACCTACCGGGAGCTCGACCGCCGCGCCTCCGTGGTGGCACGCCACCTTCTCCGTCAGGGCGTGGAAAGGGACCAGAGAGTGGGCGTCCTCCTCGAGCGGTCGCTCGACCAGATGGTCGCGCTTCTCGCCGTGCTCAAGAGCGGCGGAGCCTACGTGCCGCTCGACCCGTCGAATCCGGACGAGCGTCTCCGGTTCATGGCAGCGGACTCGGCGCTCCGGTTCGTGGTCACGTCGGAGACGCTTGCGGCGAGAGTGCCGGCGTCGGCGCTGCCCCTCGTCCTCGAGGCGATGGACCGGGAGATCCCCGGCGAGAGCGGGGAATCCCCGGAGGTGCCCGAAGACCCGACATCCCTGGCCTACGCGATCTACACCTCGGGCTCGACCGGGACGCCGAAGGCGGTCGGGGTCGAACACCGCTCGGTCGTGAACCACAACCTCGCCGTCGCCGGTCTGTTCGGGCTCTCTCCGGCCGACCGGGTGCTGCAGTTCGCCTCCGTCACGTTCGACGCCGCGGTCGAAGAGATCTTCCCCACCTGGATCGCCGGCGCACGCCTCGTGCTGCGTCCCGACCGCGACCTGCCGACGGCGGAAGCGCTCCTCGCGCTGGTCCGCTCGGAGGGCATCACCGTTCTCGATCTGCCGACGGCGTACTGGCACGCGCTGACTTCGGACCTGACGCGAAGCGGCGAGCGTCTCCCGGACTCCCTTCGCCTGGTGATCCTCGGAGGCGAGAGAGCGTCGGTCGAGCGGCTTCGGCTGTGGCGGGAGATCCGGGGCGCCGACCACGTGACGCTGCTGAACACGTACGGTCCGACGGAGACCACCGTCGTCGCGACTGCATGGAAAGACGACGGCGGGCCGCTGCCCGGGGAGGTCCCGATCGGGCGGCCGCTGCCGAACGTGCGGTGCTACGTGCTGGACGGGCGGCTGCGGCCGGTGCCGGTGGGAGTGCCGGGGGAG
>JAWOIN010000158.1:0-17718 GCA_046484665.1 Gemmatimonadota bacterium | reverse complement strand
GCCCGGGCCGCTTCTCACCGTGACGATCGCGGTCTCCTCGAAGCGCGGCCCGTGGACCGGCCCGCTTCTCATCCTCGGCCACGCCGTACTGGAGATCGCGATGGTGTCGCTGCTCCTGGCAGGAGTCGGCCCGTTTCTGCGTCACACCGCGGTCAGCGGCGCCATCGGGATCTGCGGTTCGATCATCCTCTTGTACCTTGCGTTCGGAATGCTCAGGGCGCCTTCGGAGGCTCGCTCAAGCACCGGCTCGAGACGGCGGTGCACAAGGCGCGGGCCGAGGCGAAGGCCGAGGCGAAGGCCGAGGCGACGGAGATCGAGGTGGAGGGGGCGGAGAAGGGGGACTGATCTCGGCTCCGGCTCCGGCCAGCTGCCGGTGACGACGCGGGCGGGCGCGCCGGGCTCTCCGGGGCGTCCGCCCGTCGCCATCCCGATCCCGGCGTCGCCTCAGGCGGGCGGCCCGGCCCGCATTCCGAGCTCTCCGACGACACGCTCCAGCGTAAGGTCCAGGGTCCAGAGCCCGATTCCGGCGAGCCGGGCCGAGGCGAGCAGGTGCGCGTGGATCCACCCGATGCCGGAGCCGTCGAGGCCCGCTCTCTCGACGAACGCGAGCACCTCCTCGTGATCGACGTCCGGGACCCGCGGCAGTCCGTCGAGCAGCGCGAGGATCTCCACCCGGTCGGTGAGCCGACCGCACGCGAGCTCGCCGACCGCGAGCGGGTGACAGCGGACGAGCCCCGCCTCGAGCAGCCGGGCGAGTTCGGGGCTCCCCCTCCGCAGGTGATCCACCCGGACCGAGGTGTCGACCAGGATCACGGCGGAGGGCGCCGCCGCCGGATCGGCTCCAGGTCCTCCTGCGTTCCGCCCAGGGCGGCGAGGCGGCGGGCGCGCTCACGCGCGACCAGGGCCTCCGGCCCGGCGTGCACGACGGCCGTCTTGCCCTTCAGGCCGCTCAGGCGCTGCGCCTCCTCGAGGAGTTCGGCGCCCTCTCAGCCGACCTTCGTGGTTGAGAATCCGTTGACGGCTTCGGCGCATGTTCGGTTCGTCGTCTCTCTCCGTCACGGGTCGCGAACCGGGAGGTCGGACCGATGATCCAGCTCGCTCGCCGCGGCGCGCACGCGGCGCCTCTCGCCCGGCGCGGGCCGTCCGCGCTCCGGATGCTGCGGGTGCGCGAGACCGCGCCGGAGTACGCCGCCGTCGAGGCCGGCCGGGATTCCGCCTCCACGCCCGGCCCCGGCACCGCGGTGGCGCCCGCGCCCGACCCGTGGGCCGAGGCCGACGCGCTGGCCGAGCTCGAGGAGGAGATCGCGGTCCTCGCCGCGCACCTGCACGCGGGGGAGGGTCGCCTGCTGGTCCGGCTCGCGGAGTTCGACCGGCGCCGGGGCTGGGAGCTCGGCGGCCATCGCAGCTGCGCCCACTGGCTCTCCTTCCGGACCGGGCTCGACCTCGGGGCGGCGAGGGAGCGGGTGCGGGCGGCCCGGGCGCTCGCCGCGCTGCCGGAGACGAGCGCCGCGATGGGCAGGGGCGAGCTCTCCTTCTCCGCGGTCCGGGCGCTGACCCGGGTGGCGACTCCGGAGAGCGAGGGGGACCTGCTCGAGCTCGCGCGCGGGTGCACGGCGGCCCAGCTCGAGCGGATCGTGCGGGGCTTCAGGCTCGGGAGCCGGCAGGACGAGGCGGAGCGGGAGCGGGCCCGCCACGAGAGCCGGGAGCTGTCGGCCTTTCCCGATGACGAGGGGATGGTCGTGGTGCGGGGACGTCTCACTCCGGAGGTCGGTGCCCTGCTGATGCGGGCGATCGAGGCCGCGGGCGATGCGCTGTTCCGGGAGCGGGGTCCGGCGGCGGGTCCCGGCGACGTTTCCGCGGAAGCGTCTCGGGAGGTCGCGGCGCGGCGGCGGGCCGATGCGATCGGGCTCGTGGCGGAGCGCGCCCTGGCTGCCGGATTCGGCGGCGGCGGCGACCGCGACGAGGCACCCGTCAGCGGCACGCGGGCCGGGCGCTACCGGGTTCTGCTTCACGCGGACGCGGACACGCTCGCGGCGGGCGGAGGGCTCGGCCGCTCCGAGCTCGAGGACGGGACCCGCGTTTCCGCGGAAACGTCCCGGCGGATCGCCTGCGACTCCTCGGTCGTCCCTGTTCACCGGGACCGGGACGGGTCCGTGCTCGACGTGGGCCGGAGATCCCGCACCGTTCCGCCCGCGCTGCGCCGGGCGCTCGAGGCCCGGGACCGCGGCTGCCGGTTCCCGGGCTGCGGGCTGCGCTTCACGGACGCCCACCACGTCCGGCACTGGGCGGACGGCGGGGAGACGGCGCTCGACAACCTCGTTCTCCTCTGTGCGCACCATCACCGGCTCGTGCACGAGGGAGGCTGGACGGTCGAGTGGTGGGCCGGCGGCCGCCCCGCGTTCGTGGACCCGAGAGGGCAGGCGCACGTGAACGGCCGGCCGGTGTCTCCACCCCTGCCGCGCGGCGCGGACCCGGTGCAGACGCTCGTCGCGGAGAACCGTCGCCGCGGCGCCGATCCCGACCTCCTCACCGCCGGAGCGCGCTGGAAGCGCGAGACGGACGTCCCCTGCCGCGTCTGGTCACGCGCCCTCGAGGCGCTCGGGTGAGGCTCGCTTCACCCGACGCCCGCCGTCCCCTACATTGGTCGCCCGTCCGGAGCCTGCCGGGTGCCGCGGTGTACCGGTGGCCTCACGACGGAATCACCGGGGATGCGCGGACCGGCTCCCGCGGCGCACACGGCCAGGAGGACGCATGGCGCGGTTCACCGACGAAGAGCTGATGCGGAAGGTCCAGGAGGGATTCATCGTCGAGTCCGACCAGGACATGACGGAGAGCTACCGGAAGGCCCTCATCAACCAGCTCACCGTCCAGGGCGACACCGAGCTGATGAGCGCGCCCGCCTACTGGATGGCCGCGAAGGACGCCCCGTCCACGAACACGATGGTCTCGGCCACCGCGATCATCCAGGACGAGCTGGGCCACGCGAACATCGCCTACCGGATCCTCCAGGACCTCGGCGTCGACACCGACGAGCTCCTCTACGAGCGCCCCCCGAACCGGTTCAAGAACCCGTTCGGCTTCGACCAGCCGCTGGCGAACTGGGCGGAGCTCGTGACCGCGAACGGGCTGTACGACCGCGCCGGGATCACGCTGCTCAGCGACGTGCACCGCCACACTTCGTACGGGCCGCTGAAGCGCGCGCTCGTGAAGGTCGGGCTGGAGGAGAACTTCCACCTCCGGCACGGCGAGGCGTGGATGAAGAAGCTGTGCGAGGCGGGCGGCGAGGGCCGCGAGCTCGTGCAGCGCGCGGTGGACTGGATGTTCCCGATGGGCGTCGAGTGGTTCGGCATGCCCGACGACCGCAAGCGGCACAACGCGCAGCTCGAGTTCAAGCTCAAGGGGATGACGAACGACCAGCTGCGGGCCACCTGGCTCAAGGCCGTGGTCCCGCTCTGCGAGTCGCTCGGACTCGACGTCCCGGCGCACAGCGACCCGGAGACGGGCGAAGTCGAGCTCGAGTACGAGCTCCCCTGCGAGTGGGACGCCGGCGAGCGCCGCTGGCTGTTCGACAGCCGCATCACGTGGGAGCAGGTGTTCGACCGATGGCGCGCGCGCGGCCCGATGAACGAGGAGTTCGTCGAGTCGATCCGGAAGAGCCGGGTGCACACGGAGCGGCTCCTCGCGGCCTGAGCGCAGGGGGAGCCGGGAGGGAGGCCGCGTGGAGCGCCTCGTCCAGCTGAAGCGGCGCCCGGAGGCGGATGCCGGCTACGAGTCCGACCTCGAGCGGGGGATGGACTTCTCCGCCGTGTTCGCGGAGACGATCGGGAGGAACCCGGACTTCGCGCTCGAGGTGCCGGAGTGGGGCAGCCCGCCGGCGGACCTCGTGGAGGCCGCGTGGCGCGCCCTGCACGAGGTGCCCGACCCCGAGTTCCCGATCTCGCTGCCCGATCTGGGGCTCGTGTACGACATCGAGGCCGCGGGATCCACGGTGCGCGTGACGGTCACCTTCACCGCCTCGGCGTGTCCCTGCGTCGAGTTCATCAAGTGGGACATCCGGGAGCGTCTGCTGGAGGAGCCCGGGATCGAGGACGTCGTCATCGAGATCACCTGGGACCCGCCCTGGACGACGGACCGGATCACGGAGCGGGGCCGCCGCGCCCTGAAGCGGGCCGGCGTCTCGATCTGAGTTCGAAGCTCGGCCCGGACCCCGCGAGGAGGAGCGATGGGCCACCTGAGCGGTGAGAGGCTGTACGAGGTGTTCGCCCGCCAGAAGCGCGAGGACCGGCTGGAGCACATCGGCACGGTCTCGGCGCCGAACGCGGAACTCGCCCGGGTCTACGCCTGGAAGACGTACGACGAGGCGAGCTGGTTCGAGATGGTGGTCGCTCCCCGCGAGGCGTTCCGCGCCGTGAACCGCGACGAGGTCCCGTTCACGCTCCATCCCGCGGAGGCTCGATGACGCCCGCCCGCGCGACCGGCTTCAGGTCGGCCGACGAGCTCCCGGCCGGCGCCCGCGAGGCGCTGGCCGCCACGCTTCTGGCGCTCGCCGACAACAAGCGGATCCTCGGGATGCGCTACGCGGAGTGGATCCTCGGCGCGCCCACGCTCGAGGCGGGCATCGCCTGCTCCGCGATGGCGCAGGACGAGTGGGGCCACGGGCGGATCCTGTACGCGACGCTCAGGGACTTCGGAACGGACCCGGGCCCGCTCGAGCACGAGCGGGAGGCGGACGCCTACCTGAGCTCCGAGCTGCTCGACGCGCCGGTCGAGGAGTGGCCGGACCTGCTGGCGCTCAACCTCCTGTTCGACGCGGCGCTCTCCGTGCAGGTCGAGTCGCTCACGAGCAGCCGCTACGAGCCGATCCACTTCAAGACCCGGAAGCTGCTCGAGGAGGAGCGGTTCCACTTCGAGCACGGCCGCGGATGGACGCTCCGGCTGGCGGAGACGGCCGCGGGCCGCGAGGCGCTGAGCGAGGCGTTCCGGAAGGTATCGCGTCCCTGCCTGCACTGGTTCGGCCGGTCCGACGGCGCCTGGGGCCGCGCCCTGAAGGAGGCGGAGCTCGCCGACGCGGATCCCGACGAGCTGCGGGCCCGCTGGGCGGACCGCGTCGCCCCGGTGCTGCGGGAGGCGGGCCTCGGGGATCTGGCCGACGAGATGAGGTCGGGCTTCGAACCGGACTGGTCGGGGTGGGACGACGAGCGGCGGCGGGCCGGCGCCGGCGGGCCGCACCCCGAGACGCTGGCGCGGATCCGGGGCGACCGGAACCGATCCATGCTGATGGACTGACGGGTGGCCGACGACCGTCCCTCCGGCTCCGGTCCGCCGGACCGCTCGAGGCGCTCCCTCGGATCGCCCCTGCGCTCCGCCGAGCTGCCCGATTCCGTCGAGTGCCCGCACTGCGGAGGCATGGAGACGGAGCAGATGACGGCGTTCGGCTCGGCCCTCTCGGTGAGCCAGTACTGGTGCCGCCCCTGCCGGACCGTGTTCGAGTTCATGAAGTGGCGGGAGCGAGCGCCGTGATGGTGATCGGATGAGGCGAAGGCCCGGCGGGAGCTGTTCCCGCCGGGCCTTCCACCCTCCCGTCCCCTCCCCACCGTCCCCGCCGTCGCCGCCCTCCGGCGGGACGGCAGCGCTCAGCGCGGCCCCGCCGGCATGTTCTCCATCAGGTACCGGGTCAGCAGCTCCTG
Source organism: Gemmatimonadota bacterium (assembly GCA_046484665.1). Taxonomy (GTDB): domain Bacteria; phylum Gemmatimonadota; class Gemmatimonadetes; order Palauibacterales; family Palauibacteraceae; genus Carthagonibacter. The sequence continues at coordinate 12,031 of JAWOIN010000158.1, read as the reverse complement.
CAGGTGCCGTCGCGTGCCCGGCCCCTCGAAGATGCCGTGGGACCGGTTCGGGTAGGCCATCATCGTGAACGCCTTGTTGTGGCGGACCAGCTCGTTCACGATCGCCTCGGTGTTCTGGTAGTGCACGTTGTCGTCGCCCGTGCCGTGCACGATCAGCAGCTTGCCCTCGAGGTCCTTCGCGTAGGTGAGGGGCGCGGACTCCTCGTAGCCCTTCGCGTTCTCGTCGGGCAGCCCCATGTACCGCTCGGTGTAGATCGTGTCGTAGTACTTCTCGTGCCCCACCGGCGCCACGGCCATCCCGAGGCTGTACAGGTCCGGATGCCGGAACATCTGGAGCAGCGTGTAGACTCCGCCGCCGCTCCAGCCCCACGCCCCGACCCGATCCGGGTCCATGTACGGACGCTCGGCGAGCAGGGCGCGGACGGCCTCCGCCTGGTCGGACGAGGCGATCTGGCCGGTCTGCCGGTAGATCACCTTCCGGAACTCGCGGCCCTTCGGGGCCGGCGTCCCCCGGTTGTCCACGCTCGCGACGATGTAGCCCTGCTGCGTGAGCATCAGGTGCCACAGGTAGTTGAAGCCGCCCCACGAGTCCATCACGGTCTGGCCGGCCGGCCCCGTGTAGCCGTACATCAGCACCGGGTACTTCTTCGTCGGGTCGAAGTCGACCGGCTTCATCATCCAGCCGTCGAGCTCCGTGCCGTTCGCCCGGACCTTGAAGAACTCCGCCTCGCCCTTCCGGAGTGCGTCGACGGTCGCCTTGAGGTCGGCGTTGTCCACAAGCGTCCGGATCGCCTGGTGGTCCGGGAGCCGGATCAGCTCGGTGACGGGCGGAGTCGTGAACCGCGACCAGGTGTGGAACGCGTACAGGCCGTTCGGCGAGATCGTGTACCCGTGCGTCCCGGGCTGGCCGGCCGGCGTGATCCGCTCCATCGGCCGGCTCCCGTCGGCGCGCGTCCGGAACAGGTACCGCTGCGTCGCGTGGGCCGGAGAGGCGAGGAACCAGATCCACCCCTCGGCCCGGTCCACGTGCTCGACCCCGATCACGTCGAAGCTGCCGTACGTGATCGCCCGGTTCTCCTTTCCGTCGCGCGACACGTTGTAGACGTGCCGCCAGCCGGAGTTCTCGCTCACCCACAGGAAGCGGGAGCCGTCCTTCGTCCACTCCCACTCGTCGACCACGTCCAGCCAGGCGTCGTCGCGCTCGGTGAGCACCGTGGAGATCGCGCCCGTCGCGACGTCGCCGAGCATGACCATGTTCGTGTTCTGGAGCCGGTTCATCCGCTGGATGACGACGGCGTCCGAGGTGCCCGCCCACTCCAGGCGCGGGATGTAGTTGTCCCGCGGGTCGCCCGGCAGCTCGAACCAGCGGGTGTCGCCGCCGCCGGCGGAGACGACGCCGACCTTCGCGGCCGAGTTCAGCTCTCCCGCCTTCGGGTACTGGACGGGAATGACGTAGGAGTAGAGTGAGTCGGTGTTGTTGATCATCAGGAACTCGCGGATCCCCTCGGCGTCCAGCTGCCAGTAGGCGATCCACCGCCCGTCGGGGCTCCAGCGGAAGCCGTCGCGGGCGTCGAACTCCTCCTCGTACACCCAGTCGAAGGTGCCGTTGATGATCGTGCGCGAGCCGTCCTCCGTGAGCCGGGTCAGAGCGCCGCTCGCCAGGTCCTCCACGTAGAGATCGAACTCGCGGCGGTAGGCGACCTTCGTCCCGCTCGGATCGAACTTCGCGAACATCAGCGACGACTCCGGCGCGCCGCCGCCGAGCTGCCAGAGGCGCCCGGACGGGATCTCGTACACCCAGTAGTCGCCCCGCGTGTTCCGGCGCCATACCCGCTGCGAGTTCGTGTAGATCAGCAGCCGCCGGCCGTCGGGCGACCACTCGTAGTCCTCGATCGCCAGTGGCTGCGTCGCCCCCGTGGGAACCAGGCTGGAGGCCTTCACGAGGATGGACGTCTCGCCCGTCTCCGTGTCGACCCGGACGAGGTCCCGGCCCTCGCCGTCCTCGTTCCGCTCCAGCGTCGTGTAGGCCTCGCCCTCTCCGAGCCAGCGGGCGGGACCGAAGACGCCGCCTCGGAAGTCGGCCGAGAACAGCCGGTCGAGGGTGACCTCTCCCGGGTCGGTCACCTGCGCGACGAGCGGCGGGCAAATCATGGCGATGAGGGCCGCGAGCGCGGCCGTTCGCCGGACGATCCGTAGCATGGTGGGTCCTTCCCTTTCGGTTGACGACGCGGAGCCGGGGGCCGGCCGAGAGGCCCGCCGGAAACGGACGAAATGTAACACGCCGGCCCGCTCCGCGAAGCCCGCGCCGGGGGGGTGAGACAGGGATCCGGGCGCGACGTGAGGACCCGGCCCGGCGGGCGGCCCGCGGCCGGAAGCGGGCCTACAGCCCGAACAGGCGGAGCAGGTCGTTCAGGAAGACGAACGTCATGAAGAAGCAGACCACCGTGGCGCCCGCGACGTCGCCGTAGCGGCGAAGCCTCGGAGGAACCGGCCTGCCGGACGCGCCCTCCAGCACCAGCATCGCGAAGTGCCCCCCGTCGAGGAGGGGGATCGGCAGGAAGTTCAGGATCGCGAGGTTCAGCGACAGGAAGGCCACGAACGCCAGGAGCTGTCCGATGCCCATCTCGAACGTGCGCTCGCTCACGCGCGCGATCTCGATCGGTCCGTTCAGCTGCCGGAGCCCGATCGCGCCCGTCGCGAGCAGCCGGCCGCTCTCGGCGATCAGCCCCGCGTTCCGGCGGACCTCGCGCGCCCCCGCCGCGGCGCCGTCCGCCACCCCGAGCGCCCGCGGCGAGGGCGGCACGGGGATCAGCGACTCGAGGAGCCGGATGCGGGCGTCCTCCTCGGCGGGCACCCAGACCTGGTGCGTCGTGCCGTCCTCGAACACGAGGCGGTGGAAGCCCTCCTTCGCGCCGAGCAGGGCCATCGCGAGCCCGCTCCAGTCGTCGATCGCCCGCCCGTCGAGCCGGACGATGCGGAGCTCGGTCGGGACGGTCGACCAGCCGGAAACGGGCGGGAGCTCGCCGTGGTCGACCACCGCGAGCCGCGCCTCGACCGGCCCCGTCCAGCGACCGGTCACGGAGACCGCCGCGTAGAGGACGAGTGCGAGGACCACGTTGGCGAGCACGCCGGCGACGATTACGACGAGGCGCCGCGAGAGTGGCTGGAACGCGAACCCGTGCGGCCACCGGGCGCGCTCCTCGTCGGTGCCCCGCATCCCCTCGATCCGGACGAATCCGCCGAGCGGCACGAGGGCCAGGCGGTACTCGGTCTCGCCCCGGGTCGTCGAGAGGAGCGCGGGGCCGAAGCCGACGGAGAAGGACGTGACCGGCATCCCGGCCCACTTGGCGGCGAGGAGATGGCCGAGCTCGTGGACGAAGATCAGGACGTTCGCCACCAGCAGCATGAGCAACGCCGACGTCACGTGTCCGCCTCCTCGCTCCTCGTCGACCCGGCCCCCGTCCCGGCCCCCGTCCCGGGCCCCGTCCGCGACCTTCGCGAGCGAGAGTGCAAGTTCCGGACGGACGGCCCGGACGGGCAGGCGCTCCGGGGATGGGGGCCGGGCGCGCGGTCCGCCGCCGGTCGCCGGTCGCCCGGGGCGGCCGCCGGTCCGGAATCCGCAACTGGCTACGGCGTAGCTGGTTACGGAAGAGGTGGCGTGTCCGTGGGCCGCGCCGGGCCCGCGGCGATGCCGCCCTCGCGCCGGCTCCGCGGGCGAGGGAGCACCGATCCGGGTCGGGGCCGTGCCAGGCCTCGCGGGTCCTGCGTGTTGCGCCCGCCCCACGTCCTCGGAGCCTCGTGTTGCGCGGACGCGCCGCGACCGCGGCCGGAGGCGGGCGCGGGAGTCGCGCCGGCCGGTCCGGATTCGCGGCGCCCGGGGATGGGACGTACAATTCGGTGTCCACCGCCGGCGGCAGTGGCGACCAGAGGGGCTGGGCGTTCGACGTCGGCATCGCCTGCGGGTGAGGGTCGAATGCGCGGAGCGGGCGTCCCACGCGAGCGGAGGGCCGGCCCGCGACTCCTCCTGGCGGCGGTCGGGGCGCTCGTCCTGTCCGCGTGCTCCGGGCTCGACTCCTGGTCCGACTTCGACCCGTCGAGGATCGACGGAGTGCGCGAGTACCGGAGCTGGGGCTGGGCGCCCTACGGCGACGGCAAGGCGGGCGACATCAGGTCGAACGACCGGCTCATCGACGATGAGCAGCTCGACGCCCGTCTCCGCGCGTCGATCGAGCGTCACCTGTCGGAGAAGGGCTACCGGCCCGCCGAGGACGGCGCGCCGGACTTCCGGGTGGGCTATCACGTCTCCGTCGAAGGCAGGATGGACGTGGGCGACGTGAACAGCTACTACGGCTACGGCTGGGGCGGCTACTGGGGGCCGTCCGGTCCCCCGCGGGGCGTCAGCTACACGCCGCCGGACGTCCACCAGTACCGCGAGGGGACCCTCGTCGTCGACGTGGTCGACGGGGGCGACGACCAGCTGGTGTGGCGGGGCGTCGTGCTGGGCGAGTTGCTCGAGAGGCGCGACGCCCGCGAGCGCGACGAGTCGATCGACCGGGCCGTGAAGGTGGCGCTGAAGGACTTCCCGCCCCGGGGCTGAGCCGCGACCGGGCCGGCGCCGGCCGCGTCAGGCCCAGAGCTCCTCGTACAGCAGGTAGTCCGACTCCCGCATCCCGAGCGACCGGTAGGTGGCGCGGGCGGGCTCGTTGTGCCTCTCGACGTAGAGCCGGAGGCCGATCGCCTTCTCCTGCCGGGCGAGGTCGCGCACGTGGCCGTGGAGGCGCGCGTAGATCCCCTCGCGCCGGAACCGCTTCGAGACGTACACGCTCTGGATCCACCAGATCTCGCCGTTCCGCCAGTCGCTCCACTCCTTCGTCACGAGGAGCTGGCCGAGGACCTCGCCCTCCCGCTCCGCGACGAAGTAGCGCCCCCGGGCCGGGTCCTTCAGGACCGCGTCGACCCCCCGCGCGAGCGTCCCCCGGTCCAGCTCGCGACCCTCGCTCTCCCGGGCCATCGCCAGGTTGAACAGGACGATCCGCTCGTTGTCCTCCGCGGTCGCGGGCCTGGTGCTCAGGGACATCGGGGCTCCCGTGCTCGGGTTCGGGACGCGGCCGCGGGACCGGTCGCGTCCGCCGGAGATGTGACGACTCATGATCGTCCGACGCCGGCGTCTCCTCAAGCCCTCCCGGGCCCTCTTGCGTGTTACCGGGGGACTGGCGGAGTACCCGGCGTCCCGTCCCCGTTTCCGCCGGACACCGCCGACTTCCGCGCCATCCGTGCGGCACGTCCCTTGCCTTCATCGCCCGCGTGCGGTGCCGGGCCGTCCCCGGGAAACGCGAGGAAAGGAACGGAGTTGGGTCGATTCCGCATGGCGTGGCGGAGCTTCTGGCTGTCCCCGGCGTCTTCGCTGCTCGCCGCCGGCTGGGCCGGCGAGATCCTGATCTCGAAGGTGCGGGTCGTGGCCGCCGCGGCGGCCTTCGGCCTGGCGTCCGTCGGCTTCCTGCGGTTTCCGCAGGCTCCGGAGGCGGTCGTGTACCTCGGCACGACCCTGCTCGCGGTTCCCGTCGCCGTCGGGCTCCACTTCTACGTGCGCCAGGCCGACTACCGGTGGTCGATCGGCTTCGCCACCAGCCTCCTCGACGTCCTGATCGTCGGCGGCTGCCTCCTCGCCATGCTCCTCGTGGGCCGCGTCGAGCTCGCGCTCGAGAACCCGGTCGCATATCCCATGCTGTTCATCGCGCTCTCCGCCACGAGCATGCGGCTGGACCACCGGGCGTGCGCCGCGTCCGGCGTCTTCGCGATGCTCCTGTACGTCTCCATGGTGGCGCTGGCGCTGCTCGGCCTCGGCGGCCGGGAGGGACTCGAGGCCGCCTTCACGGTCGGTGACCAGGTGGCCCGGACGCTGCTGCTCGGGGCGATGGGCTTCATCGGGACCGTCGTGAACCTCCGGATGCAGAAGCCGCACATCCTCTCCGCGAACGACGGCCTGACCGGGATCATGAACCGCCGCGCGTTCGAGGAGCGGTGGGACGGGGAGGTGGCGCGGGCCCGGCGGTACGGGAGGCCGATCTCGATCGCCGCGATCGACATCGACTACTTCAAGCAGTTCAACGACACGTACGGCCACGCGGCCGGCGACCTGGCGCTGCGCTCCGTGGCCCGGGTCGTCCGGAGCCGGATCCGGGCGGGGGATTTCGTCGCCCGGCTCGGCGGCGAGGAGTTCGTGATCGCCCTGCCGGAGACGACTTCGGCGAACGCCGTCGCGCTCGCCGAGAGCGTCCGGCGGGCCGTGGCCGAGAACCCGATCACGATTCCGGGGAGCCGCACCCCGGTCGGCGTCACGATCAGCCTCGGCGTCGCGAGCTGGCCGGAGCACGGCGAAGAGGTTTCCCGGCTCCTCGAGCGTGCCGACGACCGGCTCTACGAGGCGAAGCTGGCGGGGCGCGACCAGGTGAAGGGCCCGACCACGCTCCGCGACGTGCCCCGACCGGCCCCGTACTGACCTTCCCGGCCTCGCGGCCCCGGTCGCGGAAGCGCCCCCGGATCCCGTATCTTGCCCTCGTACCGGGCGGATCCGACCGTCCGACCGCGATCGAACCGTCCCCGGAGTCTCCGTGCGGATCCTCCAGATCTCGTCCGAGGCGTATCCCTGGGCCAAGACGGGCGGCCTCGCAGACGTCGTCGGGGCCCTGTCGACCCATCTCGCGGAGCGGGGGCACGAGGTCACGGTCGTCCTCCCGCTGTACCGCGAGATCCGCGAGGCGGGCTTCGCGGCCGGGCCGCCGGTCCTCAGGCTCGGGCCCCGGCGGCTCGGGGTCCCCGCGCGCGCGACGGTCCGCCGCCTCGAGGTCGACTCCCCGGTGCAGGTGCTGGTGGTCGACGCGCCGGCCCTGTACGACCGCGAGGGGCTCTACGGGACGGGCGTCACGGACCACCCCGACAACCTGCTCCGCTTCTCGGCGTTCGTCCGCGCGGCGCTGTGCGCGGCCGGGGAGTCGCCGCCCGAGGTGCTCCACGCGCACGACTGGCAGGCCGCCCTCGCGCCCGTGCTGCTCCGCGCGGGTGCGCCGCCGGCCGGCGTCCTCGCGGCCGCAGGGGTCGCCTCGGTGCTCACCCTGCACAACCTCGCCTACCAGGGACGGTTTCCCGCGGAGTCGTGGCCGGACACCGGGCTCCCCGCCGGGTGGCTCCGGCCGGACCGCCTGGAGTTGTTCGGCGGGATCAACCTCCTCAAGGGCGGCATTCTGGCGGCGGACCGGGTCACGACGGTCAGCCCGCGCTACGCCCGGGAGATCACCACCCCCGAGTTCGGATTCGGCCTCGAAGGCCTGATCGCGGGGCTGGCGTCCCCCGTCGAGGGCATCCTGAACGGGATCGACGTCAGCGCGTGGGACCCTCGCCACGACCCGCACCTCCCGGCGCCGTTCGGGCCCGACGACCTGTCCGGGAAGGCCGAGGCGAAGGCCGCCGTGCAGAGCGAGATGGGGCTCCCCGGGCGGCCCGACGTGCCGCTGTTCGGCTTCGTCTCCCGCCTCATCGAGCAGAAGGGGCTGGGACTGGTCGACGCGCTGCGCGACCGGTTCGCGGGGTGGCCCGCGCAGTTCGCGCTGGTCGGGGCCGGCGAGCCCCGGTACGAGCGCCTCCTCCGCGAGCTGGCGGCGGGCTGTCCGAACGTCGGGGCCCGGGTCGTGTTCTCGGAGCGGCTGGCGCACCTCGTCGAGGCTGGGAGCGACTTCTTCCTGATGCCATCGGCGTTCGAGCCGTGCGGGCTCAACCAGATGATCAGCCAGCGCTACGGCACCGTGCCGGTCGTGCACCGGGTGGGCGGCCTCGCGGACAGCGTGACGGACGCGACGCCGGAGACCCTCGCCGCGGGCACGGCCACGGGCGTCGTGTTCGACCACTTCGATCCCCATGCCCTCGCCTGGGCGATCGAGACGGCGATCGAGCTGCACGGGAGGCCCGCGTCGCTGCGCGCGCTGCGCGAGGCGGGCATGCGCGCCGACTTCTCCTGGGCGGCGAGCGGCCGGCGCTACGAGGAGCTGTACGAGCGTCTGCTGGCGGGGGACGCGGCCGGCAGCGGGTGAAGACCACTCCCGCGCCCACGGCGCGGACGCGAGAGAGGACGCGATGCGGACGAACCTGAGGGTTCTCGGGCTGGTGATGGCCGGCGGCGAGGGGCGGCGGCTGGCGCCGCTGACGATCGAGCGGAGCAAGCCGGCCGTGCCGTTCGGGGGCAGCTACCGGATCGTCGACTTCGTGCTCTCCAACCTCCTGAACTCGGGCATCTACTCGATCTTCGTCCTCGTCCAGTACCGCTCGCAGTCGCTCATTCACCACCTGCGCGAGGGCTGGCGCCTGAGCACGCCGCATCCCGACGACTTCCTGACGGTCGTGCCCCCGCAGATGCGGGTCGGGAAGACCTGGTACCGCGGCACCGCGGACGCCGTCTTCCAGAACTTCAACCTGATCTACGACTACCGGCCCGACCTCATCGTCGTGTTCGGGGCCGACCACATCTACCGGATGGACGTCGGGCACCTGATCCGCTTCCACCGGGCGAAGGAGGCGGACCTGAGCGTCGCGATGCTCCCGGTGCCCGTGGGGGAGGCCTCCGGGTTCGGGGTCGCCGCGGCCGCTCCGGACGACACGGTCACCACCTGGCTGGAGAAGCCGGCCGAACCGCCCGAGATGCCGGGGCGGTCCGGGTTCGCGTACGCCTCGATGGGGAACTACGTGTTCGAGCCGGGCGCGCTCGTGAACGTGCTGCGGGAGGTCGCCGAGGAGGGGCTCGAGCCCGATTTCGGGAAGACGATCGTGCCGCGGATGATCGCGGACCCAGCCTACCGGGTCTGCGCCTACGACTTCCACCGCAACGAGGTGCCGGGAGTGCGGCCGTACGAGGAGAAGGGATACTGGCGGGACGTCGGCACCCTCGACACCTACTGGGCGGCGCACATGGACCTGCTCGGCGAGCGCCCGCGGTTCGACCTCAACAACAGGCTGTGGCCGATCCACTCCCAGTCCTACAACCGGGCGACGCCCCGCGTCCTGTCCGGCGAGCTCGAGGACTGCAGCCTCGGGGTCGGCACCGTGGTCGAGGGGGGTCGGATCGTCCGCTCCGTGATCGGCCGCGACACGCGGGTGTCCGCCGGGGCCGAGATCGTCGACTCGATCGTGATGGACCACTGCCACATCGGTCCCGAGACGCGCATCCGGCGCGCGATCGTCGACCGCTACAACTACATCGAGGCCGGCGAGGTGATCGCCGCCGACGTCCCGACCGCGCGGGAGGACGTCCGGATCTCGGGCGACCTGATCGCGCTGCCGCGCGGCCGCACCCGGCCGCTCTGAGCCCGCGGGCCCGGGGTGGGCGCGCCGCTCAGCCCAGCAGGAGCACCCCCAGCGCGAACAGGCAGACCACGAGCCCGGCGAGCGCGAGCCGGGGGAGGCGCCGGTCCCAGCGCAGCCTCGCGACCGCGAAGATCGCGAGGAAGGCCGCGAGGATCGCGTAGATCGCGATCAGCGCGGACCGCCACAGGCGGTCGTCCGGGTAGACGAACACCGCCAGCCCGGCCGTCAGGCTCCCGAAGAACAGGATCCGCTCGTTCAGCGACTCCTCCGGTCGCGGCCAGCGGGTGGCCGGGAGCTTCCCTCCCAGGGAGAGCGCCAGCAGCACCGCGGCCGCGGTCCCGATCGTCGCGTACCACGCCGCGAGCGCCGTCTCCCCGCCCGTGAACGCGTGCGTCAGGGCGGCGAACAGGAGCGAGATGAGCGAGACCGCCCCGAACAGGTACATCCCGAAGCCGATCAGGCGGCCGATCAGGAGGTTCGCATACCAGGTCCCCGGCGCGTCGCGGCGGAGCCGGAGCGAGCCCACGGCGTCCAGGGGAAGCCGGCGGACGATCTTCGGCGGCCAGCGCCCGGCCCGCGAGGCCCGGAGCACGGAATCCGCCTCGGCCTCCACCCGCCCCGCCTCCTCGGCGGAGATCACGCCGGCCTCGAGCGCCCCGGCGAGATCCTCGCGGTCGAGCAGCGTCGCCGGCCCGTCGGGGGGCTGCCACACGTCCAGGTAGAGGTCCGTCAGCTCCCAGGCCCCGTCCCGAATCTCCGGCGGGCGGAGCAGGTTCGTGTACCAGCCGAGGAAGCGGCCGCGCGGGTCGTAGACGCCGGCGACCTCGTAGGAACGGCCGGGGAACAGGTACCAGAGGATCGCCCCGCCCGGCGGGAGCCGGAGCTCGCCGACCCGGAGCGGCTCGGCGCTCCCGGGAAGGAGGAGCAGCGAGATCTTGCACTGCGGGCCGTCGTGCAGGAGCTCCTGCCGGAACCGCTTGACGTCGTCGGGGAGGCGCCGGTAAACGATCTCCACCTCGGGCGTGAGCCCGGAAGGACCGGGCGACGGGACGCCTTGTGCGCCGAACGGGCCGAGACGCCTAGGGAGAATGCGTGAACGTCCCGTTCTGCTCCGCGAGCCGCGTCAGGAGCGGAGCCGGTCGGAAGCGCTCCCCGAGCTCGCCGGCGAGCCCGGTCAGCCCCTCGTGGATCTTCGCGAGCCCCTGCCCGTCCGCCCAGCGCAGCAGTCCGCCGCGGAACGGCGGGAAGCCGGTGCCCATGATCATCGCGAGGTCAAGCAGGTCCGCCGAGGCGACGACCTCCTCCTCGAGGGCGCGCGCCGCCTCGTTCACCATCGACCACAGGCAGCGGGATCGGATCCTCTCGTCGGGGAGCTCTCGCGTCCCCGACGGGACGGCCGCGCCGACCTCCGGGTCGACGCCCTTCGAGCGCCCGTCCTCGTAACGGTAGAAGCCCCTGCCGTTCTTCTTCCCGAGCCGACCCTCCTCGATCAGCCGGTCGAGCACGCCCGACGGCGCGAGCCGGTCGCCGAACGCCGCCGCCATCTCCCGGCCGGCGTGCCTCGCCACGTCGAACCCGATCTCGTCGAGCAGCCGGCAGGGCCCCATCGGCATGCCGAACGCGACGAGCGCCCGGTCGATCGCCTCGATCGGGACGCCTTCCTCGATCAGGCGCCCGGCCTCGGCGAGGTAGGGCCCGAGCAGACGGTTCACCAGGAAGCCCGGGCTGTCCGCCACCACGACGGGCGTCTTTCCCGTGTCGAGCGCGAACCGGAACGCCGTGGCAAGCGCCGCCTCGCCGGTACGCTCCGCCCGGATCACCTCCACCAGGGGCATCCTGTGGACGGGGTTGAAGAAGTGGAGGCCGACGAGCCGCTCGGGACGGCCGAGCGCGGTTCCCATCTCCGTCACCGAGAGGGAGGAGGTGTTCGTGGCGAGGACCGTCTCCGGGCGGACGACGCCCTCGAGCTCGCGGAACACCTGCTGCTTGACGGCCATCCGCTCGACGACGGCCTCGATCGCGAGGTCGACCTCGCCGAACCCGTCGTAGGCGAGGGTGCCGGTGAGCAGGGCGAGCTTCAGCCCGGCTTCCTCCTGCGTGAACACCCGCGCCTTCGCGGCCTTGCGCAGCAGGTCGGCCGCGTGCCGCTGTCCGGCCTCCAGCGCTTCGCGGTCGATGTCCTTCAGCAGGGTCCGGACGTCGTTCGCCACGGCCAGCTCGGCGATCGCCCCGCCCATGACGCCCGCGCCGATCACGGCGGCGACCTCCACCGGGCGGGCGAGCGACAGGATGTCCTCCGGAAGGGCCTTCTTCGCGGCCTGGCCGAGCAGGAAGACGCGCACGAGCGCCCGGGACACGTCGCCGACCAGCAGCTCGCCGAGCGCCTCGGACTCGATCCGGTAGGCCTCGTCGGCGCCGGCGCCCGCCGTGCGCTCCACGACGTCGATCGCGCTCAGCGGCGCCGGGTAGTCGCCCTTCGTCTCCTCCCGGACCCGCCTCCGGGCCAGGCCGAACACGACCCGCCGCCCGATCGGGTTCCGCTCGAGCAGCCGGTCGCGCGGCGCCAGCCTCGGCTCCGCCTTCGGGACGCGCCTACCACCTAAATTGCTGAAACAGGCCAAGCCGCATACACGCTACCTTGTGGAAATCACTGATGATCAGATTGTGTTACGGCCAGAGG
>JAWOIN010000026.1:0-20219 GCA_046484665.1 Gemmatimonadota bacterium | reverse complement strand
GTCATCGCGAAGCCGCCCGTTCCCGAGCTGACGGAGGAGGTCCTGTTCCGGGCGCTCGAGGCCACGATCGGCCGGAGCCTGGTCCGGGCGGGAGACCTGACGGAGGAGGAGGTCTACAGGAAGCTGGCCTCGAAGATCGTGGGCCAGGACGAGGTGCTGCGGGAGCTTGCCAGCGCCTTCGTCGGCGGCCTCGGCGGCTGGAGGGCCGCGAAGGGACCGCGGGGCCGGTGGCTGTTCGCCGGCCCGACGGGCGTCGGGAAGACGGAGACCGCCCGGCTGCTCGCGCGGGTCCTGGGAGGCGGCGAGCGGGAGGCCCTGCTCCGGATCGACTGCAACACCCTCCAGGGCTCGGGCCACGACAGCGGGCCCGCGCAGAACACCCTGCTCGGCTCCCCGCCCGGCTACCGCGACCACGGTCCCGGACTCCTGTCCAGGATCCGCGACATGCCGGAGTGCATCGTCCTGTTCGACGAGATCGAGAAGGCGGACCCGGGGGTGGGGGAGATCGTCCTCCAGGTCCTTCACGAGGGGCGGGTGCGCGACGCCACGGACGCCGAGCTCGACTTCCGGCGTGCCTTCATCGTGTTCACGACGAACGCCGGCGCGGTCTACGACGCGGGCCGACGGTCCCTCGGCTTCGGCGCCGAGGGGCGGGCGCCCGCGGCGGAGGCCCCCTCGATCGACGAGGAGAGCGTGATCGCGCACCTCAAGTCGATGGGGCTCGGCGAGGAGTTCTTCGGACGCCACCTGCGCTACTTCGGGTTCCAGGGACTGAGCCCGGAGGGGGCGCGGATCATTCTCGAGCGGCAGCTCGAGGGCCTGCGCGAGCAGGCGGCCGGGCGCGGATACGAGCTCGGGTGGGACCCGGCGCTCGTCGAGCACCTGGCGCGGCAGTGGCAGCCGCGCTTCGGCGTGCGGCACCTGACCACGATCCTCCGGCACCGGATCGACGAGCATCTCTCGATCGCGGACGCGCAGGGCGAGCTTCGGGGCGTTCGCCGGATCCGGCTGGAGCCGATGCAGGGAGCGGCGCACGCGGCGCACGTCGGCGTCGCGACAAGGGAGCGGCGGGAAGAGACGCTTGTCATCAAGCTGGCCTGACGGCCGGGAGGACCCGATGGCACTGACGCTCGATCAACTCCAGGGCCTCCTGAAGGCGCAGGAGTTCAAGTACTTCATCCACCCGGACCAGCCTGCCCTGATGGCGGGCGTGACCGGAAACAACGGGTCCTTCCAGATCGTGCTCTCGCTGCAGGAGAACGGGGAGTTCCTCCAGCTTCGGACCCTGCAGTACCTGTACTGCAGGCCGGACGACCCTCACCTCGACGCGACCCTCCGCGTCATCGGCCACCTCAACTTCCTGATCAAGCTGGCGAAGTGGGGGTGGGACCCGAGCGACGGGGAGATCAACGTGTGCGCGGACGTCTCCGTCGAGGACGGGTCGCTGACCAACGCGCAGTTCCGGCGCGTGCTGTTCAACTACCTGACCGCGATCGACCTCAACCACCCCCGCCTGAAGCAGACGCTCGAGACGGGCCAGGACCCCGGGGTGATGGACCCGCTGATCAACCTGCCGCCCGAGCTCCGGGCGATCCTGGAGAGGCTGGCCCGCGAGGCGGCCGGACAGGAGAAGGAAGAGGGCGACTTCGCGGAGATCTGAGCGGCGCCTCCGCGGCGGCGGCCATCGGGTCCGTAAGCGGATCGCGCGCGAGTGCGATATATTAAATGGTTGTGTCGCCCGAGATCGGCTCCCGCCTCCCGGTCCGGGCCCTACCCCATCCAGGAGGCTTCCATGCGCTCGCTTCACAGGATTCCCCTTCTCCTTGTCGCGGCTCTCGCGGTCGGCGCGGCCGCCTGCGCCCCGCAGGAGACCGCTCCCGTCGAGGACCAGACGGCGAAGATGGCCGAGCTCGACGGGTTCGTGAACGCGTTCGTCGAGGCCTACGACGCCGGAGACGCCGCGGCCCTCGCGGCTCTGTGGGCCGCGGACGGAACAATGTCGCCGCCAATGACCGCCACGGTCGACCGCGCCGGGATCGAGGCGCTGTACGCCGCGATGTTCGCGTCGGGCGGCGGCCTCACGCTCGAGGTGAGCCGCGAGGACGCGATCTTCTCGGGAGACCGGGTCGCCTCGTGGGGCGGGTTCGTGGTGAACGGCCAGGGTCCGGACGGCCTGCCGTTCGCGGCCGAGGGCCGTTTCGGGAACGTGCTCCGCAAGGAGGCGGACGGGTCCTGGAGGCTGGTGCGGCACATATACAACTATGTGACGCCGCCGCCGGGATTCGGCAGCCCGGAGGGCTGATCGCGGGAGCCGGGCAGGAAGAACGGTTGGGCGTCGTCGAGGTCCGCGAGCCCCTGGAGGACTCGAGGGTCCTCCGCAGCGCGGAGGACCGGATGAAGGACGGTCCGCCGGGCTCTGACCCGCGGGCCGTCGTCACCGGCGTCGCGGCCGGGCTTCCTGCGCCGGTATCAGCCGGATGAGTTTCGAACGGTATCTCCCGATCCCCGTCAAGGCCGGGCCGCGGGTGCTTCCGCGCGCCTCCTGTCGCCGCTGAACGTCCGGAACACCACGTCCCACAGGGGCGAGCTGACGCCGTAGTCCCTGTCGATGCGCTTGAAGTGATGCCGCATGTGGTGTCGCTTGAGGAACTTCCCGAACCGCGTCGGCATCGAGTAGTCGTGCATCAGGAAGTGCGTGGTGTCGTAAACCAGGTATCCGAGCAGCAGTCCGGCGAACCCCGGCCGCGCGCCGTCCCCGAGGACCGCCGCGAAAACGGTCCACGCCACGATCGCCATCGGGATGCTGGCCACGGGGGCATCACGAGTCTCCGGGCGTCGCTGGGATACTCGCTGTGGACGCCGTGAAGCAGGAAGTAGACGACGTGGCGGAACGTCGGCAGCGCGGGAACGACGGGCTCCCGCGGCCCGAGCCCGGCGACGATCTCGTGCGTCCGTCGCATCACGGGCGCGGGGGCGTGAAACACGAACCGGTGGAGCAGGTACTCGAGGAGACACCAGATCAGCAGCCCGGCCCCGAACCACGCCAGGCTGGCGACGGGACCGTTCGGGCTCGTCCACAGCAGGTAGACGATGACCGGAACGTAGATGACATGAGGCACGACCGGGCTCCCGAAGTCCAGTACTTCGGCACCGGCGCGATGATCGTCCCGGCCTTCAGGCAGTCTCCAGTTAGCTGTCCCGCAGTTGACAGGATCACCTGTACCCACGTCTCAGAGGCGCTCGCGAGCCCTCCGCGCGCGGCCCGTCATTCCGGGAGTTCCGCACCGCTCGCCCTCGAGGCGTCGACCTGACCGAAGCGGCACGCGAGCTCCCGGTGGATCACGCGGGGTCACGGCCCCTGCATTCCCCCTTGATGAACTCGCGCCTGCGCAGCGAGCGCGCACCTGCTGCGTCCGTGTGGCCGACCGGCGATGCAGCTGTTGCGTCCACGCAATTTCCGTCGTTTGAGGAAGACGTGGCAGCCGATGCGCTGATGTTGTAAGCCACGATTCGACAAACTCCTGCATAGGACGCTCCGTGTTCGGCACTCGACTTGCATTTCCACGGGCCGTCGGTACCTCGCGGGCCTCCGCGGGGCCGCAGACACGGCACAGACACGGCAAAGGAGCGCGCGTGCAAGCGGACTTCCGAGTTCTCCCAAGGCCGAGCGCCAAGGTCATCTTCTGCACCGTCTCGGATGGCGCCGTGCTGCTGAGCATGCAAAGCGAGGAGTACTTCGGTCTCAACCGGGTGGGCGCCCTCGTCTGGGGCCTGCTCGACGAAGCAAGGTCACTCGACGACCTCGTCGGCCGAGTCCGGGCGGAGTTCCCGACCGTACCGCGTGAGGTGATCCAGACGGATGTCACGGACCTGCTGAGACAGCTTCAAGCGAACCAACTCGTGCAGTGAACGGCTCGCACCGCGGGTCGGCGCGGACGGGATGTCGGTGCCGCGGGCGCGGCGCGCCGGGCGGCGACCAGCGCCCTCGCCCGGACATTCGAGCGACCTGTGAAGCGAGGCGCCTAGGGCTCGATCGTGACGAGTTCACACGATTGGAAACCGGGACGCGATGCATTCCCGGACTGTACGGGCCAGCTGCCCGAGCGTGCGTCGAAAGGACGGAAATGTACGAAAAGCCCAAGCTCGAACGCTTCGGGACCTTTCGCGAATTGACGGGCGACGGCGGGGGGCCGGGTTGCTGGTTGTATCCCGGCTTCTCCTGGTGCGAAGGTGACGGCGGCGACGGCCGCTCGTGATCGCGAAAGGCGCGGGAGGTCGCGCGAACCGGCGCGACCTCCCGCGGGCCCGCATCCATGCCTGATTACGTCGTGTTCGGAGGACGGCTGCGCAGCGACGTACGGTTTCCGCATCCGGAGGTTCCGGAGGAACCCGGGGTCGACTGGGTCCTGCGTGTCGCCCGCCGGCGATCCGGCCCGGAGCGTTGCCGGGCCCTGCTCGGAACGGACTCTGTCGAACCGGGCGTCGAGGTGGCGATGTTCCGGTCGGACGACGGGTACGAGCTCCGCTACGACGACACGGGTTCGTTTCACGTATCTCCCGACGGCGACAGCATCGCCTGGGTGCCGGGGGGAGAACCGTCGGTCGGCCTCGCCTGGATCGATCTGACGAGCCGCGTCCTGGCCACGTCGCTCCACGCTCGCGGACGACTCGTTCTGCACGGATCCGCCGTCTCGATCGAAGGCCGGGCCGTCGCGTTCGTCGCTCCGAAGGGAGCCGGGAAGTCGACGCTCGCCCTCGCCCTCGCCCGTGCCGGGGGACGGCTTCTCACGGACGACACGCTGCCAGTGGAGCCCGGCGATCCGGCCCGGGCGGGCCCGGGCCTGCACTCGGTCCGGCTGTGGCCGGACTCGGCCGGCTGGCTCGCCGTGCCGCCGGGCGACCTCGTTCGGGCCACGGATGGAAAGGGAACTCTGGTGGACCTCGAGCCCGAGATGCTGGAACGGGCGAGGATCCCGCTCGCCGCGGTCTACGTCGTGATCCCGGTGCCACCGAACACCGATGTCGCCGCGGTCGAGCGACGCCGTCTCCCAGAGGTGGAAGCGGCCCTGAGCCTGGTCGCGTTCAGCAAACTCGGACCCCTGCTCGGCGGATCAGAGAGGCTGGTGGTGCTGCGGCGCGCGGTTGAGATCTGCCGCAGCGTGCCCGTATTCACGCTCCGGGTCGCTCGAGATCACGAGCGGCTGCACGAAGCCGTCGCGTGCCTGCGACAATGGCATTCCCGGTCCTGAGGCCTGAAGGGAACGGACCTCGGTCCGAGACCTGCGACTCGTCGACCGAGCCCCGTCCCCGGCCGAAGGACGGCGAGGCCGAGACCGCCGTACGCCTCGCCGGACTCTCAAAACGGTTCCCGGGACACTCGGGCTGGCGGGGACTGCTGCGCGGTGAGGCGTCCCGCGGCTCCGTCGTCGCCCTCGACGGCGTCGACCTCGCGATTCCGCGGGGAGAGTTCTTCGGTCTGCTGGGCCCGAACGGGGCCGGGAAGACGACGCTCTTCAAGATACTCGCGACGATCGTGCTCCCCGACCGAGGCCGCGCCACCGTCCTGGGGAACGACGTGCAAATGCAGCCACACCGCGTCCGGACCCTGCTCGCTCCCGTGATCTCGGACGAGCGCAGCCTCTACTGGCGCCTGAGCGGACGACAGAACCTCGAGCTCTTCGACGACCTCTACGGTCATCGCGGGCGCGGTTCCGCTGCCCGTCACGAGGCGCTCCTCGAGACGGTGGGGCTGCGGGACCATGCCGACAGGCTGGTGGGAAGCTATTCGTCCGGACTCCGGCAACGGCTGCTCGTCGCGCGCGCTCTCCTTGCCGAGCCCGAGGTTCTCCTGCTTGACGAGCCGACGCGCAGCCTGGATCCCGTGTCGGCCCGCTCCCTGCGCCGCTTCCTCCGAGACGAGCTGGCCGGAAGGCGCGGGTGCACCGTGATCCTCGCCACCCACTCGGCGGAGGAGGCATTCGGGCTCTGCGACAGGGTGGGAATCCTCGACCACGGGCGCCTCCTGGAGACCGGCCCCGCCGAGCTTCTCGCCCGCCGTTACGGCGGCGAGTGGATACGAGCCCGCGTTCGGTCCATCGACTCCTCCGCGCTCGCGGACTTGGCCGTCCGAGGACTCGTGGAGGAGGTCCGCCTCTCGCCTGCCGATGCCGACGGCTGGATGAGCACCGATTTCAGGCTGCGCGGAGGCGAGAAGGTCGCCTCGGCCGTCCTCGCGAGACTCACGTTCGCGGGCGCCGACATCGCCTCCTTCGAACGGGTGCCGGTGTCGCTCGCCGACCTGATCGAGCAGGTGACCGGTGCGGCGAAGCGGGAGGCGAGCTGATGCGCACCGTGCTCGCCCTCGCGCTGGCTGACTGGCGTGTTGCCCTCACCTACAAGGTGAGGGCGCTTCTCAACCTCGCGGGTCTCCTGCTGTCCATCGTTCCCGTCTATTTCGTGGCGGAGGCGCTCCAGCCCACCATGGGGAACGTGATCCGGGACGAGGGTGGGCAGTATTTCGCCTTCGTGGTCGTCGGGATCGTCGCCTTCTGGTTCGTCAGCGAGAGTGTCCAGGGACTACCCCACGCCGTGCTCTCCGGAATCCGGACGGGAACGCTCGAAGCACTGTTCGCCACCCCCGCCCGCGTTCCTGCCGTGCTGCTCGGCATGTCGGCGTACGGGATGGCGCGAACGTTGGTGAGGTCCGCTCTCATGTTGGGCATCGCGGCCGCGCTGGGCGCCAGGATGGCGCCTGAAGGCGCGCTTGCGGCCCTCGCGATTCTCTGCCTGATCGTCGCCGCGCACCTGCCGTTCGGCTTGCTCGCCACGGCCGGGGTGATCGCCTTCCGGACGGCGGGTCCCGTCGGAAGGGTCGTCGTAACGATCTCGACCTTTCTCGGGGGCGTGTACTATCCCACCCGTGTCGTGCCCGGGTGGCTCGAGTCCGTTTCGGCCGCCCTGCCGCTGACGTACGGGCTCCGGGCCCTTCGCCGGGTGCTGCTCGACGGCGTGCCGCCGTCGGCCGTCGCCGCCGACGTCGCGACACTCCTGGCGTTCGTCGTCGGGCTCGCGTTCGTCTCCTGGCTCGTGTTCCGAGTCGCGTTCGGCTTCGCCCGTCGGGCGGGAACCCTGGCGCAGTACTGAGCTCGAACCCGTGCCCGCTCCGCGCCGAGCGATCCCGTCGCCCCGAGGAGAATCCGCTGCCTCGTCCCTTCGCGTTGCGGGAGATACCCGAATGTGGGCCCGGCACCTGCTGCACGAGCGAGAGGTGATGCGGCTGGAGTGTGGCGCGGCCGACACAGCGATCGCGCGGCGCAGCGTCCTGTCCGGCCGGACACTCATGTGCGGAGAGTTAACCACCTGTGATCAGTAGAGTTGTGAATCAACCCCTGGAAACGGGACGGCAGGCACGAAGCTGGCATCGTCCGGAGGGCGACGGGCGCGACTCTCCGGCCGTTCCGAGTCGCCGAGGATATCTGCACGCTCCTCATTCAGAGGCCAAGGAGGCGAGAAAAAGATGAGGTATCTGTCGAGGAAAGGCCTGACGGCCTTCGGTATCGGCCTGGCGCTCGTCGTCGCCGCCTGCGGTGAGGACACCACGGCGCCCGGAGGCGGCTTGCCCTCCGACGACGCGGTGATCAACGACCCGCAGGCAGTCGTGCAGGCGGTCGACGCGCTCGGCGATGTGTTCGACTCCGAGCAGTTCCGCAGCCTGGCGGCCCTCGACGGCGCCCCGGGACTCGATGCGGTGGGGGGTCAGATCGGCGCCGCCATGGTGTCGCTCCTCCGTGCTGCGGGCTCCGAGGAGGGCACCGCCGTGCAGCTTCCCGGGACGCTCGGCGCGCTCGCGGAGACGGGCGCCTCGTTTGCGCTCATCCCCGCGGAGGCCCTGGGCAGGACCTACGAGTGGGACGCCGCGACCAGCGGGTACGCCGACCTCGGGACGCCCGGCGCCCCGGCGAACGGAATGCGTATCGTCCTCTACGTGATGAATGAGGCGACCGGCACGCCGGTCATGCCGCTCCAGACGGTCGGCTACATGCAGATGACCGAGACGAGCGACTCGATCTCGGCACAGATCGTGGGCCCGGGCGGCGTGGTCTACATCGAGCTCACGATCACGGTGACCGCTCACAATCGCCTCTACATCGAGGGCTTCGCGCAGAGCTCCTCGAACCGGATCGACCTCGAGGCGGAGTACGTGGAGTGGATCGAGAAGAACCAGCCGCAGTTCGAGGAATGCACGGCGATGGCGGATGTCGGGCTGTGCGCCGACACCGGCTTCGAGCTCGAGATCAATCTGGACGTGATGAGTCCGCCGACGCACGTCGACGTGTACTACTCGCTGTTCTTCAATGACAGCGGTTGGGACATCGTTCGCCGGAATGCGTTCGACCAGTACGGAGACTTCTACCAGGTGATCACGAACAAGTACTTCGAGGCCATCGGCGGCCTCCACTACATTGCCACCTACGACATCACCTTCCTGGTCGAAGGAATCACGGTGGGCACGATCGAGGCTGTTGGCGACGAACTCGTGTTCAAGGGAGAGGGCGGCGTCGTCCTCACCGAAGAGGAGATGCTCGCGGTGCAGAGCATGTACGGGGCGCCTTACCAGATCATGGTGGCGTTCCAGCAGATGGTGTCGCCCCTCGTCCGGATCACGGGCATGCCGATGCTCCTGCCTCCCGACGGCGACGGGCTCCCGGCCGGGGCGACGTGCGACGAGGAGGGCTGCTCCGTCGGCGGCTGAGGAGGAATCCGGCGGCTTGATGATCGCCCACTCCCCCCGACGGGTCTAAGGCGTCGGGGGGAGTGGGCGATCCACATCGGGGAGGGTCTCGTCGACCGGAGGTCGGGAGCGCGCTCGCCGGCACGCAGCTCCGTAAAGTCGACGCGGGGCCCGGTTCCAACCGGGCCCCGCGTCGAGCATGAACCGTCAGGGTGTGGCGGGAGCCACGCCGGGACCCGTCAGAGGCCCGAGGCGTCGAGTCGGCCGTCCGCGTTCGGGAGGTCGTTCGTGGTCCAGGGATCGAGGTCGTTCACGATTGCCTGCTCGACCTCCGTCGGCGTCGCGCCGGGATGGCTGTGCAGGTACAGGAGGGCCGCGCCCGCGGCGTGCGGGGCCGCCATGGACGTACCGCTCAGGGTCGCCGTCCCGCCTCCCAGGTAGGTCGAGAGGACTCCGTCGCCGGGCGCCGCCACGGTGACCGGGTTTCCGTAGTTGCAGTTCACATCGGAGTCCGACTCGTCACTGGAAGTCGTCGTGATCGCGCCGTTGACGCGCTTCGTGTTTCCGTCGCTCCCGTTCGCCGCGTTGATCGCGTCATCGCCGACCCGCGCCGGGGAGTAGTTCTGCGCGTCCGCGGGCCGGAAGCAGATGCCGAACCTCCCGTTCCCGGCGGACAGGGCGTACACCACGCCCGAGTTCACCGATTCGCGCACGGCGAGATCGATCGACTCCGAGATGCCGCCGCCGAGGCTCATGTTCGCCACCATCGGCTGGCCGGGGTTCCCGAGCTTCCGGCCCGTGACCTCGTCGATCCCGGCCACGATCGCGTCCGTCGGGCAGGACCCGCCGGCGTTGCACACCTGGAAGCCGTGGATCGGCGCGCCGGGCGCGACACCCACCACGCCGCCGTTCCCGTCCCGCGCCGCGGCGGTCCCGGCCGTGTGGGTTCCGTGTCCGTTCTCGTCCTCGCCGGTGCTTCCGTCGGTGAGGAACGTGCGGATCTCGACGACGTTCAGGTCGGGGTGGTCCGAATCGACGCCCGAGTCGAGACCGAAGTACCAGGACTGAATCGCGCACGCTCCGCCGTTCTGCGTTCCCATCCACGTCGGATTCTGGTGCGCCTTCACCTTCGTGATCCCGTAAAGTCCGGTCTGCGACAGGTTGTCATGATTGCCCGTGTCGGGGCAGTCGCCGGGCGGAGGCGCACTTTGCGTCGTCGCGCAGTCGATGTTGCTGGGGTCCGAGTCCCCCGCCCCGTTCACCGCGAACACGCGATAGCAGTACTCCGTCTCGGCCAGGAGGTTGGAGTCGCCGAAGCTGCTCTGGTTCTCGCCCAGATTGGCGATCGCGCTGAACACGCCGGCCCCGAGGCTCCGCTCCACCCGGTACCCGGTCTCGTTCGAGGCGTTGTCCGACCAGGAGAGGCCGATCGTTGACTGGCCGGTCGCCACGGCGTCGAGGGCCGTCGGAGCCGCCGGGGGCGTGGGCGTTCCCCCACCCTGCGTGGTGGCGCACGACACGTTGGAGAAGGCGGACGTCTCCCGGCGCGATGCGGCCTGGACCTGATAGCAGTACTCGGCGCCCGCCGCGAGTCCGCCGTCGGCATAGGAGGTGGAATTCCGCTTCAGCCGCGTGGCCATCACGAACGTGCCGTTCGGACCGTCGGACGAACGGTACACCTCGTAGTACTGCTCGTTCGTGGCGTTGTCGACCCACGCGAGGCCGATCTGGCTCTCGGACGTGGCGGTGGCCACGAGGTTCGTGGGCGCCGCGATCGCGTCCAGGTAGAAGTAGGCGTTCTGCTCGATGAAGTCGACGTTCCGGTTGGACCGGAGTGCCTCCACGGCCCGTTCCGGCACGGTCGCCGAGAACCCCTTGACCGCGTACAGGTACGTGTGACGCACCTTCAGGCCGTGCTGCTCCGCGAGCTGCCGTGCCAGGCCCTGCGGATCCGCCACGTCGCGCCGGAAGACGACGATGTACTCGTTCGGGATGAGCTCCGGCGCTCGCTGCTGGTCGACCTGGAGCGCCGGCGACTCGGGCGACTCCGGGGCCGTGACGGAGGATGGGTCCTCCGCGCAGGCGGCCAGCAGGACGGCCCCGACCATGAGGAACGGGGGAACACGACGTCTGGTCATGAGATCTGCCTCCCTGTCACGCTCGTCTGTGCGAGCCCCTGCGAGGATGTTGCGCCACGGAACGGGCGCTCGCCGGCTCCGTCTGTCCGTTCCCCCGGTCCTGGCCCTCCCAGCGCCGGAAGGCCAACACGGCGTTGAGGCCGCCGAAGGCGAAGGAATTCGACAGGGCGTACTCCCCGTCCAGCCGCCGGGCCTCGCCGACCACCACGTCAATATCGCACTCCGGGTCCCGCTCCGTAAAGTTCGCCGTCGGGGGGGCCGCTCTCCCCCGCAGCGCGAGCACCGTAGCCACCGCCTCGATCGCGCCGGCGGCGCCCAGCGCGTGGCCGTGCATCGACTTCGTGGCGCTGACCGCGACACGGTCGGTGTGAGGGCCGAACACGTCCCTGATCGCGCGGGCCTCCGTGACGTCGTTGACCAGCGTCCCGGTACCGTGGGCGTTGATGTGGGTCACGGTCCCCGCCTCCACGCCGCCGTCGGCGAGGGCCGCGCGCATCGCGGCCGCCGGTCCCTCGACCGTGGGCTGCGTGATGTGGTGCGCGTCGGCCGACATGCCGAAGCCGACGATCTCCGCGAGGATCTCCGCCCCGCGCCCGGTGGCCCGCTCCAGCGACTCGAGGACCAGGATCCCCGCGCCCTCGCCGAGGATCATTCCGTTGCGGTCGCGCGAGAAGGGCCGACAGACGTCCGGCGACACGACGCGGATCGCCTCCCAGGCCTTCAGGTGCCCGTAGCTGAACGGGCTCTCCGCCCCGCCGGCGAGCGCGAGGTCGAGCAGGCCGGACCGGATCATCCAGAAGGCGTGCCCGATCGCGTGGTTGGACGACGAGCAGGCCGTGGAGACCGTGAACGTCGGACCCGTGAGGCCGTACTCCATCGCGAGCGCGCTGGCCGCCGCGTTCGGCATGATGCGCGGGATCGTGAGCGGATGGAGACGGCTCCGGTTCTCCCTGTAGAGCCTCAGGAAGGCCTCGTCCTCCGTGGTCTGCCCCCCGGTCGTCGCCCCGGTGACCGCGCCTCCCCGCGATCCGAGCCCGGCCGTGACGCCGGACCCCGCCGCGTCGACGGCCTCCCGGGCCGCGACGAGCGCCATCTGGGCGAACCTGTCGAAGAGTCCGAGCCGGGCGGGGTCGATCGACGCGGACGGATCGAAGTCACGTACCTCCGCCCCGTGCTGAAACGAGAGCAGGCTCCGGTCGACCGACTCGATGGGGGCGATCCCCGAGACGCCCGCCACGATCGCCTGGCCGAAGGAACCGACATCCGCGCCCACCGCGGACACGACGCCGAGGCCCGTGACCGCGACGCGTCGCTCTCCGTGCCCGCCCCGAATGCTCAGGTTTCGTCCGCCCGACCGGCGAGCTGCGCGCGGAGCAACTCGATCACCTCGCCCACGGTCCGAACGCTGCGGGCCTGCTCGTCGGAGATCTCGATGTCGAACTCCTCCTCCAGTCCGAACATGATCTCGACCGCGTCGAGGGAGTCGATTCCGAGCTCGTCGAAGGTGCGTTCGGGAGTGATGCCGTCCTCCTCGATCTCCACGGACCTGGCGATCACGGACCTCACCTTGTCGCTGATCATCTGGTCATCTCGCGGTACTCACTCTCCTGGCGTCGCGTTCCATCTGCCGCGGGCGGACGTCGGCGCGGCAGAGTGCCGACCGGAAGGACCCATGCTGCGCGTGACGCATACGAGAATATGGGCCCGGACCTCCGCTCGAGGAAAGTGCGGCACGGCCCGCCGCCGCGAGCCCCGGATTCTCCCGTCGGCCGTCGGCCGTCGGCCGCGGCCTTGAGACGCCTCGCGAATTCGACTATTCTTCCGACACGGACGCATCTGACCCGTGGTCACCGGTTCGCTGGTCTGTCGTCTCGGCTGCGGAAGCCAGCTCGTTATCGTCGGCCCCCCCCTCGGTTCCGTCTCGCCGGTATCGCAGGGATGGTGCGCACGCCGCCGTCCGTCACAGGGACTCGACGCCGACTGTTGCACGGATGCAACAGTCGGCGCGGCAGACGGTTACGGCACGAGGGCACGGATTGCGGGACGATGCCGTGCGACGTCAGTCTCTGGAACACTTTGTGGGACACGAGCCCGAAGCCGCGACCTCCACTTCGGGCAGACCTTCTTCACGGCATGGCTTCTGAAGTAGGGAAGTGCGCTCTCGATGTGGGTGCGCTCGCTGCGAGCGGCGCGCGGGCCGGAGCGATTCACTCCACTCGAAGGTCGAGCCTTGACCGCAGGCACGCACAATCTGAGTGCAGGACAGCGGGCCCTGTGGCTGCTGCAGCGCATCGAGCCAGAGAGTCCCTCGTACAACGTCGTCCGGGCGATCCGGATACGCGGCCCGCTCGACGAGACGGTGGCTCGGCGGGCGTGGGAGCGCATCGTGCAGCGGCACGCGGTGCTCCGGAGTACCGTGCAGGTGGTGGACGGACGCCCGGTCGTCGTCGTGCAGCCGAACGCCTCCATGGACTTCGCGCGGGAGGATGCCTCGGGCTGGAGCGACGAGGCCCTGCGGCAGCGTCTGATCTCCGAGGTCCGACGTCCGTTCGACCTGTCGCGCGAGCGGCCCATGCGGGTGCGGGTGCTGTCCGTCGCGGACGATGATCACATCGGGGTCATGTCGATGCACCACGCCGTGACGGACATGTGGTCGCTGGCGATCCTGACTTTCGAGTTCGCGGCCTTCTACGAGGCGGAGCTCGGAGATTCTCCGGCTCCGGCGTCGCGTGAGCCGACGGCCTACGCCGAATTCGTCTCGCTGCAGGAACAGCTGCTGTCGAGTCCGAGAGGAGCGGCCCTGCGGGACTTCTGGATGTCCCGGATAGCAGGTGGGCCACCGCTCCTGGAGATCACCCCGGACCGCGCGAGGCCGCCGAGCCGCGCGGGACGCTGCCACGTGCATCCCTGGACGCTCGACGGCGAGCTCGTCGCGCGCGCGTCCGATCTCGCCGCTCGGCTCGGGAGCAATCTCCCGACGCTGCTCACCTCGGTGTTCCAGGTGTTGCTGGGCCGATACTCCGGCGAGGAGGACATCGTGGTCGGCTCGCCGCAGGCCGGACGAAGCGGCCGGTTCGCGGCGACGGTGGGCTACTTCGTGAATCCGGTGCCGCTCAGGGCCGACCTCTCGGGCGATCCTCCCTTCGACGAATTCCTGCGCCGCAACGACGAGTCGGTGCGCTCCTCGCGCGACCACGCCGACTTCCCGTTCCCGCTCCTGGTCGAGCACATGAAGCCGGACCGCCCGGCGGGTCGCTCGCCGGTGTTCGAGATCTGCTTCTCCTGGCAGAAGACGACCCGGCTCCTGCCTCTTCCGGGATTCCTCTCGCTCGCCCTCCACCACGAGGAGCGGACGATCTCGATCGGCGGGAACGAGTGCTGGTCCTACCCGCTCCCGGAGCAGGCCGGCCCGTTCGACTTCGTCCTCCTCATGGCGCAGGAGGGGGACCATGTGAAGGCCTGCTTCGAGTACGACCCGGACCTGTTCACCGAGTCCACGATCCGGCGCATCCGGGCCCACTATCTATCGCTGCTCGAGTCCGTCCTTGCGGACCCGCACCGACGCCTGACGGAGCTGGCGCTGATGTCGGGGGAAGAGGAGGCGGCGATCCTCGACGGCTGGTCCCGGGCGCCGGTCCGGGAACCGGAAGCCGCGTGCCTCCACCAGCTGTTCGAGCGGCAGGCGGTCCGGGTGCCGGGCCGGATCGCCGTCGACGGGCCCTCGATCGCCGGTGGCGTCGTGCGTCTCACATACGGGGAGCTGGAGGAGCGCTCGAACCGGCTGGCGCATCACCTCCGGAGGCTGGGCGTGGGACCGGGCACAAACGTCGTGCTCTTCCTCGAGAGGTCGCCGGAGATGGCGACGGCCGTGCTCGGCACGTTGAAGGCGGGTGCCGGTTTCGTGCCGGTGGACGCGTCGCAGCCGGTCGGGCGCCTGGAGCACATCGTTCGCGACACGGCGGCGCCGGTCCTGGTGACCCAGCGCTCCCTCCGGTCGTCGATCCGGTCCCCGGCCGGGACCCGGCTGCTCTGTCTCGACGAGGACGCGGAGAGGATCGCGAGCGAGAGCGGCGCCCGAGTGCCGAGCGAGGTGGGACCGCTGGACATCGCGTACGTGATCTACACGTCGGGGTCCACGGGCGCTCCCAAGGGCGTGCTGCTCGAGCACGCCGGGGCGGTGAACCTCGTGTCGGAGCAGGTGCGCGGCTTCGGTCTCGCCGAGACGGACCGCGTGCTCCAGTTCGCGTCCCCGAGCTTCGACGCGGCCGTGTCCGAGCTGTTCATGGCTCTCGCCTCGGGCGCCGCCGCGGTCTTCGCGCCGCGAGAGTCGCTGCTCCCCGGCCCGCCGCTGCTGGACCTGATCCGGCGTGACAACGTCAGCGTGATCACGTTGCCTCCATCGGTCCTCGGGCTGCTGCCGCCTCAGGGACTTTCCTCGCTCCGGGCCGTGATCTCGGCGGGCGAGGCCTGCCCGTGGACGGTCGCGCGGCGCTGGGCGGACGGACGCCGATTCTTCAACGCCTACGGACCCACGGAAGCGACGATCGGACCGACGTACTTCGAGGTCACGGCGAGCGTCCCGGACGCCGGTTCGCTCACCGTTCCGGTCGGACGTCCGATCGCCAACGTGAATGCGTACGTCCTCGACGGGCGGATGCGACCTGCTCCCGCGGGTGTCCCGGGAGAGCTCTGGCTCGGGGGCGTCTGCGTGGCGAGAGGATATCTCGGTCACCCGGACCTCACGCACGAGCGGTTCGTGGCCGATCCGTTCGGAGCGCCGGGGGATCGACTCTACAGGACCGGTGACCGCGTCCGGTGGCTCGCCGACGGGACGCTCGAGTTCCTCGGCCGCTACGACGCGCAGCTGAAGATCCGCGGGTTCCGGATCGAGCCCGCCGAGATCGAGACGGCCATCGAGTCGCATCCGGCGATCCGGAAGGCGGCCGTCGTGGGGCGTCGCGACGGTCACGGCTCGCAGCAGCTCCTGGCCTACGTCGCCCTCGATCCGAAGGGCGCGGAGCCGGCATCCGGCTCGGTCTGGGAAGAACTCCGCGAGCACCTGCGCGTCCGTCTGCCGAACTACATGCTCCCGTCCGGCTGGATGCGACTCGATGAGATTCCCCTGACCGCGTCCGGGAAGGTCGACCGGCGGTCGCTCCCGGCGTTCAGGCCGGAGCCGTCGCGGGCCGATGCGAAGCTCGTCCGGCCCCACTCGGAGATCGAGCGGGCCGTGGCCTCCATCTGGGAGGAGGCGCTCGGCATCGAAGGGATCGGGGCGCAGGAGAACTTCTTCGACATTGGAGGTCATTCCCTGCTGGCGCTCACCGTGCACGACCGGCTCGAGGAGGAGTTCGGCGAGGAGTTCCCCGTGGTGGAGATGTTCCGCTACCCGACGATCTCCGCGCTCGCCGATTTCCTGCGCCGCAACGGGGCGTCGCGATCCCGTCATCGCGGCAGGGAGCTCGGGGCGCTCCAGAAGAGCGCGCTCGACAGGAGCCGGGCGCGTTCCGTCGTCCGATCGGGACGGAGCTCGGGAGCGGAGGGGGACGGCGAGAATGACTGACGGCCGGAGGGTGGGGAGCGGCGATGGCCTCGCCGATCCGGCGGAGGAGACCGGTCCGAGCGGCTACGAGATCGCCATCGTCGGGATGGCGGGCCGGTTTCCCGGGGCGGACGACCTCGAGACGTTCTGGGAGAACCTCGAGGCGGGCGTCGAGTCGATCTCCACGTTCTCGGACGAGGAGCTCCGGAAGGCCGGCGTCCCGCTCGAGGAGTCGTCGGACCCGCACTACGTGCGCCGCGGCGGCGCGATCGACGGAGCGGAGACCTTCGACGCCCGGTTCTTCGGGTTCTATCCGCGGGAGGCCGAGATCCTCGACCCCCAGCACCGGGTCCTCCTCGAGTGTGCCTGGGAGGCGCTCGAGCACGCCGGTTACCTGCCGGGCCCCGCGTCGGGCGTCATCGGGGTGTACGCCGGCGCCGGGGCCAACACCTATCTCGTCCACAATCTCCTCCGGAACCGCGAGGTGCGGGACTCCGTTCACGGGTATCAACTGACGCTGGCGAGCGACAAGGACTTCCTGTGCACCCGGATCTCCTACAAGCTGGACCTGCGCGGGCCGAGCGTGACCGTGCAGACCGGCTGCTCCACGTCGCTCGTCGCGGTGCACCTGGCCTGCCAGGGCCTCCTCGGCTACCACTGCGACGTGGCGCTCGCCGGGGGAGTGACGATCCGCCCGCCCCTGCGCGCCGGGTACCAGTACCAGGAGGGCGGGATCGCCTCCCCCACCGGCCGCTGCCGCGCGTTCGACGCGGCGGCCGACGGCACGGTTCCGGGAGCCGGCGCCGGGCTCGTTGTGCTGAAGCGACTGTCGGACGCGATCTCCGACGGCGATCACGTCCACGCGGTGATCCGCGGGAGCGCCGTCAACAACGACGGCGCCGACAAGGTGGGCTACACGGCCCCGAGCGTCACGGGCCAGGCGGAGACGATCGCGGCGGCCCTGGTCGTCTCGGACGTGCATCCGGAATCGATCGGATACGTAGAGGCGCACGGGACGGGAACGTCTCTCGGCGATCCGATCGAGATCGCGGCCCTCAGTCAGGCGTACCGCGATCTCGGAGCCGAGGGGGTCGGCACCTGCCCGATCGGGTCCGTCAAGACGAACATCGGCCATCTCGACGCCGCCGCCGGGGTCGTTTCCCTGCTGAAGACGGTCATGGCGATCGAGCGGCGGGTCCTCCCTCCGAGCCTGCACTTCGAACGCCCCAATCCGGCCATCGACTTCGGGCGAAGCCCGTTCTTCGTGAACGCGCAAAAGGCCGAGTGGCGGGCGCCGCGCGACGGCCGGCCGCGTCGGGCCGCGGTGAGCTCGTTCGGGATGGGCGGCACGAACGCCCACCTGATCCTGGAGGAGGCGCCGGCTCCCGTGGCGTCGGGCCCCTCCCGGGACTGGAAGCTGGTCCTGCTCTCGGCCCGCACCGTTCCGGCGCTGGAGGCCTCGACGGACCGGCTCGCCGACCGCCTGCGGCGACGCCCGGATCTCGACCTCGCCGACGTGGCGTGGACGCTACAGGTCGGTCGGAAGCGCTTCGAGCATGTACGCGCGGTCGTCTGTCGCGACACGGCGGATTTCGTCGACGCCGTCGCGGGGCGCGATCCGAAGCGCTGCTTCGACGGGCGACGGGCGGTCGAGAGCCGCACCGTCGCCTTCCTGTTCTCGGGGCAGGGCGCGCAGTACGTCGGGATGGGTCGCGAGCTCTACCGGCTCGAGCCTGCGTTCCGGAGGGCCGTCGACGACTGCGCGGAGATCCTCGAGGGACTCCTCGGCCTCGACATCCGGACCGTCCTGTATCCGGAGCCCTCGGACGACGCCTCGGCGTCGGGGGACCGGCTGAGCGAGACGTGGCTGACGCAGCCGGCCCTGTTCGTCGTGGAGTACGCCCTGGCCGAGCTCTGGAAGGAGTGGGGGATCCAGCCGGATGCGATGCTCGGACACAGCATCGGGGAGTACGTCGCCGCGTGCGTAGCGGGAGTCTTCTCGCTGGAGGAGGGCCTTTCCCTCGTCGCGGAGCGAGGGCGGCTGATGCAGAGCATGCCGTCCGGTTCGATGCTGGCGGTGCAGGCCTCCGAATCGAGAGTCGGTCCGCTTCTCGTTCCGCACGCGTCCGTGGCCGCGGTCAACGCCCCGGACTCCTGCGTCGTCTCGGGCCCGACGGATGCCGTCGAGACTCTTCGGCGCGTCCTCGAGGCGGAGGGGATCGCGTGCACGGCGCTCCGGACGTCGCATGCGTTCCACTCGGCGATGATGGAACCGATCCTCGGACCGTTCACCGACAGGGTCTCGCAGGTGCGGCTGCGCGCGCCGGCGATTCCGTTCCTCTCCAACGTCACCGGAACGTGGATCACGGACGGGGAGGCGACCGACCCGGCGTACTGGGCACGGCATCTGCGATATCCCGTACGTTTCGCCGAGGGAGTCGGCGAGCTTCTCCGGGAGCCCTCCCGCGTCCTCCTCGAAGTGGGGCCCGGCACGACGCTCACCGTCCTCGCCGGAGCCAACGCGGGGACCGCCGGCGAGAGGGACATCTTCCCCTCGATCCGGCATCCGAGGGACGCGCGCTCGGACGTTGCCTTTCTGCTCGGGACGGTCGGCCGGCTCGCGGGCGTCGGAATCGAGCCGGACTGGCGCCGCTTCAACGGCGCCGGGCATCGATCCAGGGTTCCCCTTCCGACTTATCCGTTCGAGCGGCAGCGATACTGGGTGGACCCGGACGCACGTTCGGAGGAGCCGGCCGGGGACGGTGGCCGGCCGCGACGGAGCGACCGGCTGGAGGAGTGGTTCTGGGTCCCGACGTGGAAGCGCGCTCCGGCGCCAGCGCCCGCTGAGGAGGGTCCGCTCCTCGTCCTCTCCGACTCCGGCTTCGGGCGCGAGCTCGCGGAGCGGCTCGCGACGCGGGGCACCGACGCGATCGACGCGGGATCTCTCGCGGCCGACGATCATCGAGACGGGGACCCGAGGGCCGATCCGCTTTCGGAGGCCGGCCTCGAGTCGCTGCTCGAGCGACTCGAACGGGAGGGACGCTTTCCGAGGCGGATCGCGCACGTCGTCGGTCTCACGGAAGAGGTTCCTTCCACGTCGGAGTCGGGCCCGGGAGCTTCGCGCCCGTACCGCGCTCTACGGAACCTGTGCTCCGCGCTCGGCAGGGTCGCGGCGGACCGCGACGTGGAACTGGTCATCGTGACCTCGGGCCTCCAGGACGTCCTCGGGGACGAACCGCTCACGCCAGTGAGTGCCGACGTCCTCGGCCTGTGCGACGTCGTCGGCCAGGAGGTTCCCCGTGTCCGGTGCCGAAGCGTGGACGTGGTATGGCGGCAGCCGGGCCCCGGCGGGCGCGACCAGCTGCTCGACCGGCTCGCGGAGGAGATTCGCGGCGAGGCGCCCGACCGGACCGTCGCCCTGCGGGGGCGTCACAGGTGGGTTCGGAGCTTCGAACGGGTGTCACTTCCCGTCGCGGACGGGACGCCGCCGATCCGAGCCGGTGGCGTGTATCTCGTCACCGGCGGGCTCGGGCGTGTCGGGCTCGTGCTGGCCCAGACGATCGCCCGGATCGCCCCGGTGCGGATCGCGCTGCTGGGGCGGAGCGCCTTTCCGCTCCGCGAGGACTGGAACGACTGGCTCTCGTCGCACGATCCCGAGGATCCGACGAGCGACCGGATTCGCCGGGTCCGGGCGATCGAGGCGTCGGGCGCCGAGGTGCGGATCTTCCAGGGCGACGTGACGGATCCCGTGCGGATGTCGGACGTGGCGGCGGAGATCCGGGAGCGGTTCGGACGCGTGGAGGGCGTC
>JAWOIN010000022.1:0-9723 GCA_046484665.1 Gemmatimonadota bacterium | reverse complement strand
GCCCCCGGCCCGATCGTCTGTCGTCCTCGAGCAGGGCGACGGCGATCACGGCGGCCCGCGCCTGCCAGTCCGCCGCTCCGTCCCGCAGCAGGTCGGGGTGGTCGTCGACGTAGCGGATCGAGAAACGACCGGCCTGGAAGTCCGGCTCGTCCATCACGGCGAGGTGGAACGGCTGCGTCGTCCGCACGCCCTCGACCTGGAGCTCCCGCAGCGCCCGGCGCATGCGGGCGATCGCCTGCTCGCGGGTCGGCGCGTGCACGACGAGCTTCGCGAGCAGCGGGTCGTAGTGGAGGCCCACCTCGATGCCGCACGCGATCCCGCCGTCCCACCGGACGCCCGGGCCCGAGGGGACCTCGAGCGACTCGACGCGCCCCGTGGACGGGACGAATCCCGCGCGGGGATCCTCGCCGCTGATCCGGCACTCGATCGCGTGTCCGATCGGCCAGTCGGGAGAGGGCTCGAGATCGAGGAGCTCCCCGGCGGCGATCCGCAGCTGCCACCGGACGAGGTCGACCCCGGTCACGAGCTCCGTCACCGGGTGCTCGACCTGGATCCGCGTGTTCATCTCGAGGAACCAGAAGGAGCCATCCTCGATGAGGAACTCCACCGTTCCGGCGCCCACGTAGCCGACGGCCTCGGCCGCCGCCACCGCCACCGCGCCCATCGCCTCCCGGGTCGCGGCGTCGATCGCCGGCGACGGGGCCTCCTCGATCAGCTTCTGGTGACGGCGCTGGATGGAGCACTCGCGCTCGCCGAGGTGGATCGTCCGTCCGGCACTGTCGGCCAGGACCTGGATCTCGACGTGACGGGGCTCGGCCAGGAACCGCTCGACGTAGATCCGGGCATCGCCGAACGCCTGGCCGGCCTCGCGGGTGGCGGCCTCGAACGACCGCTCGAGCTCCGAACCCTCCTCCACGACGCGCATCCCCTTGCCGCCCCCGCCCGCCGCGGCCTTCAGCAGCACGGGGTAGCCGATCGCCTCCGCCTCCCGCCGCGCCTGCTCGGCGGTCGCCACCGGGTCCTCGCTGCCGGGAACGACCGCCACGCCGGCGGCCCGCATCCGGGCGCGCGCCTCCGTCTTGTCCCCCATCGCCGCGATCGCCTCCGCGGGAGGGCCGACGAACACGAGGCCGGCCTCCTCCACGCGCCTCGCGAACCCTGCGTTCTCGGCGAGGAAGCCGTAGCCTGGATGGATCGCCCCGGCGCCGCTGAGGCGGGCCGCCTCGAGAATCGCCTCGGCGCGGAGGTAGCTCTCGCCCGCCGGCGCGGGTCCGATCCTGACGGCCTCGTCGGCCGACAGCACGTGCGGGGAGAACTCGTCCGGTTCGGAATAGACCGCCACCGAGATCAGGCCGAGCTCGTGGCAGGCGCGCACGACGCGAAGCGCGATCTCGCCCCGGTTCGCGACCAGGACCTTGTCGAACGGGGCGGCGGGCCGGCTCACAGCGGGATGTTCCCGTGCTTCCGCGGCGGGTTCCGGTCACGCTTGTCCGCGAGCATCTCGAGGCCCGAGATGAGGCGGGCCCGGGTCTCCCGCGGGTCGATGACGTCGTCCAGGTACCCGCGCCGCGCGGCAAGGTACGGGTTGGCGAACCGCTCCCGGAACGCCGCCTCGAGCTCGGCCGCGCGCGCCTCCGGGTCTTCCGCCTCCGCCAGCTCCCGGCGGTAGAGGATCTCGACCGCCCCCTTCGGCCCCATCACGGCGATCTCCGCCGTCGGCCAGGCGAGGTTGAGGTCGCCCCGGATGTGCTTCGAGGACATGACGTCGTAGGCGCCGCCGTACGCCTTGCGGGTGATCACCGTCAGCTTCGGGACCGTGGCCTCGCAGTAGGCGAACAGGAGCTTCGCCCCGTGGACGATGATCCCGCCGTGCTCCTGCGACACGCCCGGCAGGAAGCCGGGCACGTCCTCGAAGGTGACCAGCGGCACGTTGAACGCGTCGCAGAAGCGGACGAAGCGGGCGCCCTTGCGGCTGGCGTCGATGTCGAGCACGCCGGCGAGAACCGCGGGCTGATTCGCGATCACCCCGACCGGGCGGCCGCCGAGCCGCGCGAAGCCGGTGACCAGGTTCGTCGCCCACCCGGCGTGCACCTCGAGGAACTCCCCGTCATCGACGACCCGCCGGATCACGCCGTGCATGTCGTACGGCTGCGACGGCTCGTCCGGAACCAGCGCGAGAAGCTCCTCGTCGGCCCGGTCGGCCGGGTCCGAGGTCTCCCGAACCGGGGGGTCCTCGCGGTTGTTCGACGGCAGGAAGGAGAGGAGCGCGCGGATCGCCCGCAGGCACTCGATCTCCGTCGGACGCGAGAAGTGCGCGACCCCCGACTTCGTGGCATGGACCCGGGCGCCGCCGAGCTCCTCGAACCCGACTTCCTCGTGGGTGACCGTCCTCACCACGTTCGGCCCCGTCACGAACATGTGGCTGATCCCCTCGACCATGAACACGAAGTCCGTGATCGCCGGCGAGTAGACGGCGCCTCCCGCGCAGGGACCGAGGATGGCGCTCACCTGGGGAACGACGCCCGACGCCATCGTGTTGCGCCAGAACAGCTCGGCGTAGCCGCCGAGCGAGGCCACCCCCTCCTGGATCCGGGCTCCGCCGGAGTCGTTCAGCCCGATCAACGGCGCGCCGTTGCGCAGGGCGAGGTCGACCACCTTGCAGATCTTCTCGGCGTGCGCCTCGGAGAGGGAGCCCCCGAACACCGTGAAGTCCTGGCTGAACACGAAGACGACCCGGCCGTCGATCCGGCCGTAGCCGGTCACGACCCCGTCGCCCGGCACCTTCTGGTCCGCGAGCCCGAAGTCGGTGCAGCGGTGCTCCACGAACCGATCGAGCTCCACGAACGAGCCGGCGTCGAGCAGCACGTCGAGCCTCTCGCGCGCTCCGAGCTTCCCGCGCTCGTGCTGGCGTTGGAGCCGCTCCGGCCCGCCTCCCTCGAGGGTACGGCGACGCGCCTCCTGCAGCCGCTCCAGCCTGTCTCGCGTGCTCATCGCCGCTCCGTCAGAAGGCCCCATCCGAACGACGCCGGATCTCCTCCCGCCCTCCGGTCTCGCGCTCCTCGAGCCGCCCTTCCTGCCGGCGCGCCTCCTCCCGCCAATCCGATATCGCCGTCGGGTCCGCCTCGACGAGCGCTCCGTCCACCACCATGCGCACTATCACCTCGCGGACGAGGGTCCAGCCGCCGTCACCCCCCGAGGCCGTCTCCTCGACGGGCGCCACGCGGAGAGTCCCCGTCACCGCCTCCAGACGTCTCAGCGCACGCAGCCTGCGCGAGAGCGCCCCCGGGCGCGGGAGCCCGTCGTCCGGAACCGACGAGAGCGCCACGCTCGCCGCGTCGAAGCCGAGCGCGGGCAGCAGGTTGTCCGGCAGTCCCCGTTCGTAGGTCCGCTCGTACGCCTCCCGGAACCGCTCCCAGGCCGACCCCTGGCGCGAACGGTCGAGATAGATCGCCACGACACGGTAATCCGAGAAGGCGGGGTCCAGCTGGCGCAGGACGCTCGGCTCCGCCCAGTTGTCGTCGCCCGCGATCACCCGGCTCCGGAGGCCGTAGTAGGCGAGCTGGGGCGCGATCTGGAGCACGGTCCGCGAGGCGTCCGTGAGCACGAGCACGGCATCGGCGTCCGCCTGCGCGATCGCCGTGATCGGCCGGGCGAACGTCGTGGAATCCGGATCGTACGCCCGCACGATCACGACCTCCGCTCCGGAAGCGTGCGCCGCGCGCTCGAACGCCTCGACTCCCGCGCGCCCCCCGTCATCGTCCGGGTGGAGCGCCGCGAGTCGCACCAGACCGAGCCGCTGCGGAAGCCAGTGCCCGAGCACAGTCCCGATTCCGGCCTCGCGCCGGGAGCGCTCCCAGAGGGACCCGGCGTTCGGCCCGGTCCCGGAGTCCGAGTTCGCGGTCGGGCTGAGAATCGTGAGCCCGGCGTAAGGCCGGCCGGCGGCGGCCGCGAGGAGCGCCTCCGAACGGATCGGTCCGAGGACTGCGACCACGCCCTCCTCCGCGAGCCGCCGAGCGAGCTCCGCGCCCCGGTCCACGTCCGATGAGTCGTCCACGATCACGAGCTCGACATCGGGCCCGGACCCGACGGCCGCCCGCTCGCGGAACGCGAGCTCGATCCCGTCCCGCAGCTGCTCTCCCGCACGTGAGTACCAGCCCGTCAGGGACAGGACCGCCCCTATCCTCAGCGGCTCGGCGGACGACGAGACCTCCCCGTCGAGGACCCTGCGCAGCTCCCTTCGATCGGTCCCATCGAGGTCCCGGTCGACCAGGCGGCGGGCGAACCCCAGGCCTTCGTCGCGCCGGCCGGCGAGGACGAGGGCACGCGCGTGCTCGACCGCCACGACGCCGGCCGCATACCGGTCCGTGATCCCGGCGGCCGGACCGCCGCCCAGGGCCTCCAGCTCGGCGACCGACATCCCCCGCACCGCGAGCCGGAGCGCGTCCAGTCCGGCCTCTCCGCCGGCGCCCTCCGGGCGCAGGAGGAGGAGCTCGGCCGCTCTGACCTCCTCCCCGAGATCGACGAGCAGCGATGCGAGCGCGGCCGCCTCTCCGTCCGGGAGGCCCGGTCGTCCCCACCAGGACCTCGCCGCGGAGTCCGCGACGGTCCCCGCCGCCTCCCAGTCTCCCGTGGCACGCGCCGCGGAGGCGGCCTCGAGCGCGGCCGCGAGGGGCGCGTCCCGGCCCGACTCCGGCCGCACCGCCTCGCCCTCCGGACCGCGCATCCCCGGCGGAACCGGGCCGCCTCCGACCTCGACCCCGGACGGGGCGCACGCCGCGAGCAGGACGAGCAGGCACCCGATCCCCCACCCCGTCCCCGACCCGGAAGCGCGGAAGGGTCCGGCCCTCACGGCCGGACCCTTCCGCAGCGGACGCGCTCCCGGACGGCGCACGCGGGCGTCCTCAGGAGTCCTTTTCTTCCGACTCCGCCTCATCGCCTGATTCCGTCTCCGGTTCGCTCTCCGGCACCGCCGGCGCCTCGCCTTCCCCGGGCTCCTCTCCGGCTCGCGCCTCGGCGACGGGCTGCTCCGACTCCGCCACTCCGGACGCTTCGGCCCCGTCGCCGGCCTCTTCCTCGCCGTCGACCGGGGGGGTCTCGACGACCGGCCGCTCCGGGATCGAGGTCACCGAAAGGACGATCCGCCGGTTGATCGGGTCGGACTCGAGCACCTTCATCTCGAGCCGGTCGCCCTCGACGAACCGTTCCGACGGATCCTCCAGCTCCTCCTCCACGCCGAGCTGGCTGATCGGCACGAAGCCCTCCACCTCCTGGCCGAGGTCCACGACCACTCCCTTGTCGAGCAGCCGCACGATCTGCCCCGACCACTCGGTGCCGGGCTCGTACTGACGCGCGAGCTCGTACCAGGGGTCGTCGTCGACCTGCTTGAGGCCGAGCGAGATCCGCTTCTGGTCGGGGTCGATGTTCAGCACCAGGACCTCGACCTCCTCGCCCTTCTTGACCACCTCGGACGGATGCTGCACCCGGCGGGTCCAGCTCATGTCCGAGATGTGGACGAGCCCGTCGATGCCCGGCTCGACCTCGACGAACGCGCCGAACGAGGTGAGGTTGCGGACGATGCCCTTGATCTTCGTCCCGGGCGGGTACTTCGCCGGGAGCGCCAGCCAGGGGTCCTCCTCGGTCTGCTTCATGCCGAGGGAGATCTTCTTCTCCTCCTCGTCGACCCGGAGCACGACGCACTCGATCTCGTCGCTGATCGACACCAGCTGCGACGGGTGCCGAACGTTGCGCGTCCAGCTCATCTCGGAGATGTGGACGAGGCCTTCGACTCCCTTCTCCAGCTCCACGAACGCGCCGTAGTTCGTGATCGAGACGACCCGGCCCCGCACCCGGCTGCCGACCGGGTACTTCGCGGCCACGTCCTCCCACGGGTAGGCCATCAGCTGCTTGAGGCCGAGCGAGATCCGCTCGCGGTCCCAGTCGATGTCGAGGACCTTCACCTCGAGCTCGGCACCGATCGAGGTCACCTCCGAGGGGTGGCCGATCCGGCCCCACGACATGTCGGTGATGTGAAGCAGGCCGTCCATGCCGCCGAGGTCGATGAACGCGCCGAAGTCCGTGATGTTCTTGACGACGCCTTTGCGGACCTGGCCGACCTCGAGCTCCTCCTTCAGGTGCTCGCGCTTCTCCGCCCGCTCGGCCTCGAGGATCACGCGGCGCGACACCACGATGTTGCGGCGGCGCTTGTTCAGCTTGAGGATCTTGAACTCGTACTCGTTGCCGATCAGGTCGTCGACGTTCGGAACCCGCCGCAGCGCGATCTGCGAGCCCGGCAGGAAGGCGTCGACCCCCATCAGGTCGACCGTGACGCCGCCCTTGATCTTCCGCTTCAGGATCCCCGGGACGGGCCGGTCGTTGTCGTAGGAGTCCTTGATCTTCTCCCAGACGCGCAGGAAGTCGGCCTTCTTCTTCGAGAGCACGACGACGCCCTCGGCGTCCTCGAGGCTCTCGAGGAACACCTCGACTTCGTCTCCCGGGGCGATCGTCTCGGGGTCGCGGAACTCCTCGAGCGGAACCGAGCCCTCCGACTTGAACCCGACGTCCAGGATCACCGCGTTGTCCGTCTTGCGGAGGACCGTCGCCTTGACGATCTCGCCCTCGGCGATCTCGCTCAGGGTGTCCTCGTACATGGCGAGCATCTCCTCGTACTCCTCGTCGGAGTACTCGCCGGCGTCCAGATCCCGCGGGACGTTCATCTCCGGGGGGGCCCCGGACGCACCCATCACGCCGAGGAGCTCCTCGCCCTCGGGCCCGCCGTTCACCTCCGCGACGGCCTCCGTCGCCGCCTCGTCGTCCGGGGAGGCGACGGAGAGAACCGCGGCCTCCTCCTCGACGGGCGCCGCGGCCTGGATCTCGGTCTCGGGATCGGGCGAACCGGTGGGGGTCTGGTCGTTCGTCATCGGGTTCGAGTCGCTTTCTGCGCTGCCGCGTCCGGCCCCTCGCCCGGTCAAAAAACGATCGGCCGGCATCGGGGAGATTCCCGACTCGCCAGCCGTTCCGGTGAGGGACGCGAGTTCAGGTTGAGGTTCACGCTCACGGAAACGGAAATTAGCGGGGTAAGCTAGAAGGAACGCGCCGATCCGTCAACCGAGCCGGACGCCGCGCGACCGGGCCAGCGCGAGGATCTCGTCGACGACCCGTCCGGGGTCCAGCCGGGTCGTGTCGATGCGGACGCTGTCGTCGGCGGGACGGAGCGGAGCGAGGTCCCGCGAGGCGTCCCGCTCGTCACGCGCGACCAGTTCGCGGACCTCGCGCTCGAGGCGCTCCGGCGTCTCCTCCTCCCCGTGGTCGCGCAGCCGCCTGCGGGCCCTCTCCGCGGGATCGGCGACGAGGAACACTTTCAGCCGGGCGTCCGGGAACACGACCGTGCCGATGTCCCTGCCGTCGCAGACCACGCCGCCGCCTTCGCCCGCCGCCCGCAGGACGTGGAGCACGACCTCCCGTACGCTGGGGCGTGCGGCCACCGACGAGGCGCGGACGGCCGTCTCGGGGGAGGTCAGCTCCGGGCCGGGCTCGTTCCCGCCGACGCGGACCGCCGCGGCGGGCGTCCGCCGCTCGAGCTCCAGGCCGAGCCGTGTCAGCTCCCGGTCGAAGCCTTCCGGGCTCTCCGGCCAGGCATCCCGGAGCGCGACCCAGGCGATCGCCCGGTACAGGAGCCCCGAGTTGAGGTGAGAGTAGCCGAGACGCTCGGCCACGCGCCGGGCGGTCGTGCTCTTTCCCGACGCCGCCGGTCCGTCGATCGCGATGACGATCGACTCATCCCGCTCCGCGCCCGCTCCCGGACGCTCCCCCCGGCTCACCGCGGGTCCTCCCCGACGAGCCGCGCGAGGTCGCGCCAGAACTCCGGATAGGACACGTCGACCGCCCCGGGGTCGTCCACCTCCACCTCGCAGTCCGGCGCCGCACCGAGCACGCCGAACGCCATCGCGATCCGGTGGTCGCCGTCCGTGCGGACCCGGCCCGCCAGGGGTCGGTCCGATCCCTCGATTCTCAGCCCGTCCCGCCTCTCCTCGCACGTCACCCCGAGCGCCCGGAGGTTCTCCGCGACGAGCGTCAGCCGGTCGCTCTCCTTCACACGCAGCTCCGCCGCGCCCTCGATTTCCGTGATGCCCGGAGCCCGGGCCGCCAGGACGGCCAGGACCGGAATCTCGTCGATGCAGCGGGTCGCCGCATCGGCTCCGATCCGCAGCGGCATGACCGCCCCGGGCTCCACCTCGATCGTCCCGACCGGCTCGCCGAGCCGCTCTTCCTCCACCCGCGCCTCGATCCGGGCGCCCGCCCCGCGGAGCACGTCGAGCACTCCGGTCCGCGTCGGATTCAGTCCGACCGCCCCGATCCTCACGCGCCGGCCCGTCAGGAGGGCCGCGGCCACCAGGAACGCCGCCGACGAGATGTCCCCGGGGAGCTCGAGCTCGAACCCGGGAAGCGGGGTCGCGGCGCGGCGCTTCCCTCCCGCCGCGCGTCGCGCGAGCCGGGCCCGCGCTCCTCCCTCCGGAAGCGGTCCGAACTCGACCGGCGCCCCCAGCGCCGCGAGAAGCCTCTCGGTGTGGTCGCGCGTCGCCGCCGGCTCACGGATCTCCACCTCCGTGTCCGAGGCGACGGCGGCCAGCAGCAGCGCCGACTTCACCTGGGCGCTCGCGACCCGCGAGCGGTAGCGGAGGACCCGCAAAGCGCCGCTCGAGCGGGGCTCCAGCACGATCGGAAGCCGTCCCGCCTCCGCTCCGTACCGGATCCGTCCCCCCATCGCCTGGAGCGGGTAGACCACCCGGTCCATCGGTCGGCGGGACAGACTGCCGTCGCCGCGCAGCGTCGCCGGAAGGCCGAGGCCCACGAGCAGTCCCGCCACGAGGCGGGCCGTGGTGGCGCTGTTCCCGCACTCCAGCGGCTCCGCGGGAGCGCGCCACTCCGTCGGGGCCCCGACCGCGCACCGGTCCGGCCCGATGGGCTCGATCCGGGTTCCGAGCGCTTCCAGCACCGAGCGCGTCGAAGCGAGGTCCCCCGACCCCGGGATGTTTCCGATCTCCGAGCGGCCATCGGCGAGCGCTGCGAGGAACAGGGCGCGGTGGGCGATCGACTTGTCGCCCGGCGACCGGAAGGCGGCCTCCATCAGCCCGCCTCGGCGCCCGCGTCGCGCAGGGGCAGCTCGATCACCAGGCCGTCCTCCGCCGCCGAGGCCCCGGGAAACGCCTCCCGCGCCTCGCGCAAGAGGTGCTGCGGCTGGTCCGAGTGGCGCGCGCTGAAGTGCGTGAGCACGAGGCGCGCCGCGCCCGCCCGCGCCGCGAGCTCCGCCGCCTCCCGCGCGGTCGAGTGCCGGGTCGTCTCCGCGCGCTCCCGTTCCTCGTCGGAGAAGGTGCTCTCGTGAATCAGCAGGTCGGCCGACGCCGCGGCCCGCTCCACCTCGGACGAGGGCCGCGTGTCGCCGGAGTAGACGAGCCGTCGTCCCGGCCGCGCCGGCCCGACGACCTCCTCCGGGCGGACGACGCGTCCGTCCGCGAGATCGACCGGCTCGCCCCGGTGGAGCCTTCCGAACAGGGGCCCCTCGGGGACGCCCAGCGCGCGCGCCCGGGCCACGTCGAAGCGCCCGAGGCGGTCGCCCTCGACCAGGGCGAGGCCCATCGAGCCCGGAGCGTGGTCCGTCGCGAAGGCCCGGATCTCGTAGCCTTCGAACCGCACCGTACTGCCGGCCGGGAGCTCCCGGATCTGCGC
>JAWOIN010000180.1:0-68626 GCA_046484665.1 Gemmatimonadota bacterium | reverse complement strand
GCGCCCCCGGCCCCCGCGGCGTCCCGGGAGGCGATCGCGGATGCCCTCGCCCGGTCGCGCGCCGAACTCGCGGCGCGCCGGCTCGAGGTGTCGCGCTCCGCGCCCGGCGGCGCCGCCACGGCGCGTCCGGACGGGAACCCGAGGAGCCCGGAAGTTCAGAACCCGATCCAGCCGCTCCGGCGGCCCGAGGTCTACAGGCCGGTCCAGCCGCTCCGGAGCCCGGAGGTCCAGAAGCCGGTTCAGCCGCGAAGTCCGGAGGTCCAGCGTCCGGTCCAGCCCCTGCGACGCCCGGAGGTCTTCAGGCCGGTCCAGCCGCGAAGTCCGGAGGTCCGGCGTCCGGTCGAGCCGGTCCCCGACCTGTCGAGAAGCCGGACGGGCGTCTCGGGCCGCGCATCCATGCCGCCCCGCGCGTCCGCGCCGCCGCGCTCGTTCGCGAGCCCTCCGAGGGCGCAGGCGCCCTCGCCTCGCGCCGTCTCGACTCCCGGAGCCCGCAAGTCGGGGAAGTCCCGCGACTGACCCCGGCGCCGGTCAGGGCCCGAACACGACCGGCACGAGTGCCCAGGTGAGGACCGTGATCAGCAGCGTGAAGGCGACGTTCATCCAGATGCCGGCCCGGACCATGTCCCCGATCTCGAGCGCCCCGCTCCCGTAGACGATCGCGTTCGGGGGCGTGGCGACGGGGAGCATGAACGCCCCGCTCGCCGCGAGCGCGGCGGGAACGGCGAGGACGAGTGGATCCCTCCCGAACGCGATCGCCACGGCGCCGAGCACGGGCCAGGAAGGTGGCGGCGGTCGGACCTGCCGCCGGTCGTCGTCTTGGGGACCGTCCCGGGGTCGGACGACGGGTCCGCCGTCGGGGCCGGCGTCACGTCGCCATCGACGGCTGGCAGGCTGTCACGGGAGACGATCGGGGATGCCCTCGCGAGAGGTCCCACGCGGGACTCGCCGCGCGCGGCTCCGTCCGCGGGAGGCCGCAAGTCGGGTAAGGCGAGGGCGAGCGAGTGGAGACGGCGAGGCCGAACGAAGCGGGTCGGGTGACGAGAGCCCCCGGGGAGACACCCCGGGGGCTCTCGCGCTTTCGCCTTCAGCGCGAACCCGGCTTCGGATCGAGGTCGCGCGGACCACGAAGCTCGACCGTCGTCAGGCGTCGCCGGCGTGATCGTCGTCGCCGTCCCGGTCGTCGTCCTCGTAGAGGTGCAGCGAGTTCTGGATGTTCTCCTCGACGACGCTCTCGTTGGGGCCCCCCGTGGAGGCGGTCGACGGATCGATCACGGTGCCCCCCTGGTCGACGAACCAGCTCGTCACGTCCACCTGCAGGGTGACGTTCGCCGTCATGCCCGAGCCGACTTCGATCGGCGGGACCAGGGCGTACTCCTGCTCCTGACTCAGGTTGGAGGTGAAGGTGAACGGTTGCGCGCCGCCGCCGAGGCCGTCGTCGTACGTTCCCGTGACGCGGATGCTGATGCCCGCGAAGTCGGGGTTCGCGAGCAGGAAGGCGTCGTCGCCCGGGTCGCTCTCCGGCGTATGTACCTCGAATTCGACTTCGTCGTAGAAGCCCGCCGGCACGCCGGTGATCTCGAACGCCTGGGCGATGCCGCTCCCGTCCAGCGGAAGGTCGAGCAGGCTCGGCTGCATCTCGAACTCCTCGCACGAGTCCTCCTCGCCCTCGAGGTGGTCGGCGCAGTCGTCGCTGTCCTGCCGCTCGAGCTCGATCTCGCGCAGCACGAGCTCGACGGACTGGATGTCCACGGTCCGGGTGCCGTCGGTGACGGGGACCATGGCGAACAGGGCGTCGCCGGCCATCCGCGACGTGAGGGGCGTGCCGGACGGGACGGCGACCGAGAAGCTCACGCGGGCTCCGTCTCCC
The DNA here is from genome assembly GCA_046484665.1 of Gemmatimonadota bacterium. Classification (GTDB taxonomy): domain Bacteria; phylum Gemmatimonadota; class Gemmatimonadetes; order Palauibacterales; family Palauibacteraceae; genus Carthagonibacter. The sequence goes on along the minus strand of JAWOIN010000180.1, from coordinate 66,759 downwards.
GACACGCCGGTCGAGTCGTCGCCGCAGGCCGCCGCGAACGGGAGAAGCGCGGCGAGGGCGGTCCATCGGATCCAGTTCGTCTTCATCATCATCCTCCAGCTTGCGTGGTCCGCTCGGGGCATCGAACGCCTGGCGGAATCGTCGCACGTCGTTCGTGCGTCAGGTTCGGCCGGTGGACGCGCAAGCCCCGGGCCTCACCCGATCGCTGCCGTGCCGGACACCGCAACCAGTTTCAAAGAAAGATGTTAGATGGGTCGCATCCGTGCGTGGCGGGCAAAGACGATTGTAGCGGAACGCTACGAATGTCCGGGAAAGACAGGCAGTCGTCGCGGATGGGCTCCGCGACGGACGTCACCCGGCGTCCGCCTCTTCCAGAAGCGTCGCCGCCTCGCCAGCAGCGCCGAGTACGGAAAACCGGTCGACGGCGCGCCGGAACAGCCCGTCCGCCTCGGGCCCGCGGCCGCGCCGCCGTTCGAGGCGCGCGAGGTCCCGCAGCGACTCGGCTTCGAGCAGAAGATTCCCCGTGCGCCGCGCGAGCTCGAGCGCGGCTTCCAGGTCCGCACGTGCTTCCGAGAGGGCCTGCTCCTCGGCGTCGGCGGAGGGCGGAGGGGAGGCGGACCGGGCGAGGGCCCGGACCCGGAGCGCGATCCCCTCCGTGATCGGGTCACCCAGCTCGCGCGCGAGGGCGAGCCCACGCTCGACCAGCTTCCGGGCCACCTCCGGATCGTTCCGCAGCGCGGCCACCTCGGCGCGGCCCACGGTCGCCATCGCCACGATCGGCACGTAGTCGAAGCTGCGCCCGATCTCCTCCGCCTGACGGTACTCGAAATCCGACTCGCGGAGAAGTCGCATGTCCCGGAAGGAGATCGCGAGGTTCTGGTGCGTCTGTGCGAGGCCGCGAAGCTGCCCGAGTCGCTGATAGAGCGCGAGCGCGAGCTGGTAGAGCGACAGGGCCTCCGCGCGTCGACCCTGGAGGTTGGCGAGCGCGCCCAGGTTGTTCGCGGCGCGCGCGAGCATGTCCTCGTCTCCCTCTCCCTCGGCGAGCTCCATGAGCGATTCGAACGCCCGGCGCGCCGCGTCGACCCTGCCGAGTTCGAACGCGGCGATCCCGGCGAGGTTGAGGGCGCGCATCACCCCCGTGGTGTCCCGCTCCCGGCGCAACCCCTCCTGCAGCCGGTCGGCGAGCTCACGGAGATCCTCCATCCGGCCGGTGTGGTAGTAGGCCTCGCCGAGCCGGTAGGCGAGACCGGGCCTCGAGATCAGCCGCTCCACCGGGACGGGCGCCAGGAGGTCGACCAGTCCCGCCCAGCGGGACTCGCCGGCAAGCGCGTCGGCCGGCTCCCGCAGCGCGTCGAGGTTCGGCCCGTGCATTCCCGTGCCGTCCAGCCGCTGCTCAGATCGCGAGGCCGTAGCGGGAAAACTTCAGGAGGCGCGCCTGGATCTCCTCGAGATCGAAGTCCTTGATGTCGCCGACGCGCTCCCAGTCCTCACCCGCGGTCTCCTGGCGCCAGAGGTCGATCTCGGTCTCGAGCTCGGGGTCCTCCAGGCCGTCCTCGTCGTAGTCCCGATCGGCCTCGGGGTAGTGGAACTCGAGCTCGGCCGGGACGACCGGGTTGAACTCGAGCCCGGCCGGCGCGAAGGTCGCGCGGAACAGGGTCGGGTCGTCCACCGTGATCCGGATGTGGACTGTGTCCCCTGGCGCGAACTGGGCTCCCGGGTGCGTCGGGTGGTCCGCCGGATAGCGGAACAGCGACGTGTTCTCGAGCCGGAAGCGGAGGAATTGCTCGCCGCTGTCCTCGCCGGCCTGGGGCACGTACCGGATGTCGACGTCGGTGTTCTGACCTGCCGTGGCGACGAACTCGAGCTCGTACGTCGCCAGCGCCGGCGCGTCGGCCGCCTGCCGCAGGAAGACGAGCTGCGACTCGGGAACCAGGTCCCTGCCTCCGTCCGGGCCCGACGGGTCGTCGTCGCACGCGGCGCCGGCCAGGGCCAGCCCGAGCGCGAGCGCCGTGAGGCGCCACGTCCGGCCTCGGGTCGCGTATCTCTTTCGTGTCATCTCTCCTCCGGCGTCCAGTCCGTTGCGTCCGGGCGAACGAGATCCGTCCGCCACCCTCCGCGGAGTCGAGCAAGCCCCGTACCCGCGCTCCGGCCCGGAACTCCGCACCGCGCTGGGTCCGCGGTCGTCTCCGGGGCAGGCACTTGTCGCACAGCGCTACAACGGCGTCAGCTCTCCTCGAGCAACCGGTAGAGGCGTGTCCGAGTCGTGCCGAGCAGACGCGCCGCCTCGCTCTTGTTGCCGCCGCACCGCTCCACGGCCGCCCGCGCGGCCGCCCGCTCGATCTCGCTCAGTGTGGCGGGAAACGGGAGCGCGCCGCCGCCCGCGTCGCCCGCCGCCCGACCGCGCGCCCAAGGAGGGGTGCCCACTGCACCGAGCGCGAGGTGCTCCGGACCGATCACCGCGCCGCCCGCCAGCAGCAGCGCTCTCTCCAGTGCGTTCCGGAGCTCGCGCACGTTGCCGGGCCACGCGTGCCGGCGCAGCGCCGCTACCGCCTGTGGCGACAGCGAGGGCGGGTCCATCCCGTACTCCTCCGAGAGCCGCGCGAGGAAGTGGCGGGCGAGGAGCATGACGTCGTCTCCCCTCTCCCGCAGGGGAGGGAGGACGATCGGGACCACGGCGAGTCGGTAGTAGAGGTCTTCGCGGAACTCGCCGGCCGCCACTCGTTCGGCGAGGTCCACGTTCGCGGCCGCGAGGATCCGCACGTCCACGGAGACATCTCGCACCCCGCCGACCCGGCGGACCTCCCGGGTCTCGAGGACGCGAAGGAGCTTCGCCTGCAGCTCGACGGCGAGCGTCGCCACCTCGTCCAGGAACAGGGTGCCGCCGTCAGCGACCTCGAACAGGCCGGGCTTGGACGACGTTGCCCCCGTGAAGGAGCCCTTCTCGTGGCCGAACAGCTCGGACTCGAGCAGGTTAGCCGGGATCGCCGAGCAGTTCACCGCCACGAACGGCTCCCCGGCCCGAGGCCCGTTGTAGTGGATCGCCCGCGCGAGGAGCTCCTTCCCCGTCCCCGTCTCTCCGGCGATGAGCACCGTCGCTTTCCCGCCGGGGATCACCCTCGCGGCCCGCTCCAGCGAATCCCGCAGCGACCCGTCCTCGCCGAGGATCGCCGAGAAGTCGTAGGACCGCCGACGGAAGCGCTCGAGCGCGTCGTCGTCGGGCTCCCGCGCGCCCTCGGCGATCGAGGCGATCTCCTCGTGCAGCCGCTCCACGTCGGCCGGGAGCGCGAAGTAGCCGCCAGCTCCGCGGCGCATCAGCTCCACGGCGAGCCGGTGGTCCGGCTCCGCGCCCACGACGAGCGCCCCGTCGATCCCCGCACGGTTCGCGGCGTGGATCAGATCGAGGGCACGGTCCTCGGCGCCCCCGCAGGCGAGAATCACCGCTGCCACGCGCCCGCCGCGCGGAGCCTCGGGCGCGTCGAGCCGCCGTAGCGCGAGCCCGGCCGAGGCGGCGAGATCGTCCCACAGCTCTCCGAACGCCTCGGTGGCGACGATCACGACGAGCTGCTCCTCGGTCTGCTTCACGGTCCACGATCCGGTCTCGGGGATGCGGGAGCCCGGAACATACTCGCAATCTTTCCTTTCTTCACAGCCCGAACACGACCGGCACGAGCGCCCAGGTCAACGCCGTGATCAGAACCGTGAAGGCGACGTTCATCCAGATGCCGGCCCGGACCATGTCCCCGATCTCGAGCGCCCCGCTCCCGTAGACGATCGCGTTCGGGGGCGTGGCGACGGGGAGCATGAACGCCCCGCTCGCCGCGAGCGCGGCGGGAACGGCGAGGACGAGGGGGTCCCTCCCGAACGCGATCGCCACGGCGCCGAGCACGGGCAGGAAGGTGGCGGCGGTCGCCGTGTTGCTGGTCAGCTCCGTGAGCGCGATGATCGAGGCGACCACCACGACGACGAGAAGCGGCAGCGGCCATCCAGCGAACGCGTGCATCTGACCGCCGAGCCAGTCGCCGAGCCCCGTCCGCTCGATCGCCCCCGCGAGGCTGAGCCCGCCCCCGAACAGCACGAGCACGCCCCACGGCGCGTTCTCCGCCAGTTCCCAGGTCAGGAGCCGCTTGCCCCGACCGTCGCCCGACGGGATCAGGAAGAGCGCCGTCGCGGCCGCGATCGCGATCCCGGCGTCGCTGAGCCCCGGTACCCAGCGCTCCGTGATCGGCCGCGTGATCCAGGCGAGCGCCGTGAGGGCGAATACGGCGGCCACGCGACGCTCGGCGGTCCTCACGGGCCCCAGCGCGTCGATCCTCCGCTCGAGCATCTCGCGTCCCCCCGGGATCTCCGCGAACGGGATCGGGAAGATGACGCGGGTCAGGAGCAGGAAGACGAGCGGCAGGCCGATCGCCACCAGCGGCACGCCGAGCAGCATCCACTGCGCGAAGCCGATCGCCTCGCCGTAGCTCTCCAGCACGAACCCCGCGAGGAAGGCGTTCGGCGGCGTGCCGATCAGCGTGCCCATCCCTCCCACGCTGCACGCGTACGCGATCCCCAGCATCAGGACGGTCCCGAACCGGCGGCGGCCCGGATCGTCCCGGTCTCCGGGCAGGAGCTCGACCAGCGAGAGCCCGATCGGGAGCATCATCAGCGCCGTTGCCGTGTTGCTCACCCACATGCTGAGGAAGGCGCAGGCGGCCATGATCCCGGCGACGACCGACCCGGGCCTCGTTCCGAACACGCGCACCGTTCCGAGCGCGATCCGGCGCGGGAGGCCTGCCGCCTGCATCCCCTGCGCGAGCAGGAAGCCGCCGAGGAAGAGGTAGATCAGCGGGTTCGCGAACGGCGCAGCCGCCGCGGCGATCGGGACGACGCCGAGGATGGGGAAGAGGACGAGCGGGAGCAGCGCCGTGGCCGGGATCGGGATCGCCTCGCTGACCCACCAGGAGGCCATGAGGAGGCCGACCGCGGCCGTGCGCCACGCCGCGGGCGACAGGCCCTGGGGCGCGGGCAGCGCGACCACGAGCCCGAACAGCAGCCCGCCGACCAGAAGCCCGACGACCGCTCGGGGCCTCACCGACTCACTTGCCGCCGAGCTGTGTCCACCGGAAGCAGCGGGTGAGGTGGTCGTTCACCATGCCCGCCGCCTGCATGTACGCGTAGCAGATCGTCGGCCCGACGAACCGGAACCCCTCCGCCTTGAGCGCCCGGCTCATCGCCTCGGCCGCGGGCGTCTTCGCGGGGAGCTCCGAGAGCTCCGTCCATGCGTTCTGGATCGTGCGCCCGTCCGTGAAGCGCCAGATCCACCCGTCGAACGAGCCCTCACGTTCCACGAGGTCGAGGAAGGCCCCTGCATTGCCGACCGTGGCGTCGATCTTCTGTCGGTTGCGGATGATTCCGGGATCGGCGAGGAGCCGCGCCCGGTCGCCGTCGCCGTAGCGCGCGATCCGCTCCGGGTCGAAGCCGTGGAGCGCCTTCCGGAAGCTCTCCCGCTTGTGAAGCACGGTCCGCCAGCTGAGCCCCGCCTGAAACCCGTCGAGCACCAGGAACTCGAAGTGGCGCCGGTCGTCGTGCAGCGGGACGCCCCACTCCTCGTCGTGGTAAGCCGTCATCAGCGGATCGTCGCCGAGCCAGGCGCAGCGTTCCATCGGGGCGTTCCTCAGTGAGTCGGGATTCCGGCGACGGCGGGTTGTCCGGTCGGGCCCCGGGCGCCCGCCTACCAACGGACGAGCGCGCCACCCCAGGTGAAGCCGGAGCCGAACGCCGTGAACGCCACGAGGTCCCCCCGCTTCACGCGTCCCTCGTCCACCGCCTCGGCGAGCGCGATCGGGATGGTCGCGGCCGTCGTGTTCCCGTAGCGCATGATGTTGTTGTAGATCCGGTCGTCCGACAGGCCGAGCCGCCGCTGCACCATCTCGGAGATCCGCAGGTTCGCCTGGTGGGGGATCACGAGCGCGACCTCGTCGATCGTGTACCCCGCCTCGGCGAGCACTTCGTGGATCGCCTCCGGCATCCGGTTGACCGCGTGCTTGAACACCTCGCGGCCCTCCATGTACGGACGGGCGAGGCCGGCGTCGATGTCCTCCTTCGAGATGAACGGCATCTTGATGCAGGCCGGGGCGGGAGCCCAGAGCTTCTCGGCGTGCGCTCCGTCGGCGTGGTTCCGCACGGCGAGCACCCCGCGGTCCGGGTCGTCGGTCGGGCCGAGAATGGCCACGCCCGCCCCGTCCCCGAACAGGACCGCCGTGTCCCGGCCCTCCGTGTTCACCTGGAGTCCCGTCGAGTGGATCTCCGTCCCCACGAGCAGGATCCGGCGGTACCGGCCGGTCCGGATGAACGCGTCCGCCACCTCGAGTCCGTACAGGAAGCCCGTGCACTGGTTGCGGACGTCGAGGCAGGGGATGTCCTTCAGGCCCAGCTTCCGCTGCAGGAAGACCCCGGTGCCCGGAAAAAAGTGGTCCGGGCTCACCGTCGCGAGGACGATGCAGTCGATCCCGTCCGCCTCCATCCCCATCTTCTCGAGCGCCCGCTCCGTCGCGACCTTCGCCATGTCCGAGCCGCCCTCGCCCTCCGCGCACCATCGCCGCTCCTCGATCCCGGAGCGCTGGCGGATCCACTCGTCCGACGTGTCCATGTAGGTCTCGAGCTCGGCGTTCGTGACCACCCGCTCGGGGACGTAGAAGCCGGTCGAGAGGAACTCGGTTCGGGGCATGGGTCTTCTCCGTGACGGGCAGGGTGCCTCGGGACGCGGGAATCTAGGGGGGTGCGCCCCGGGAGGGAAAAGGGGAGCTGTCGGACAGGGGCGCGCTCGCGACCGGCCGGGGCTCCACCGCGCCCCGGTCCGGAACTTGCTCGTCGCGGCGCCGTAGCAGTACGCTGTGAAACCGGTTGGCGAACGGCCGGGCTTGCGCTCCGAGGCGCTAATCCAGACAGGACGACGAGGAAACCGAACGCCCGTGCTCCGACTGCGTCGACATCCGGCGGCAGGCCTGATCCTGCTGGCGATTCTCACCCCGCTTCTCGCGGCGGGGCCGGGGATGCCGTGCTCGGGGCGGGATGCGGGGCACCACCGGGAGATCGGCCACGTCGCGCTCGAGCTGGGACACAATGTCCACACGGGCGACGCCGCGGGCGCGACGCAGGAAGCGATTCACGGCGGATCGGCGGCACACCCGGTCGCGACCGGGTCGGGGACGCCCGAAACGGTGCAGGCGCCGGAGCCGACCTCTCCACCGCCCGGTCCGGTCTCGTGCACGATGGGCATGCTCTGCTCGGGCACGGTGATCACGTCCGCCCCGGCGACGCTCGCGGCAGCCCCGGTCGTTCACGCGACCCCCGCGACCGGAGCGCAATGGACGCTTCACACATCCGACCTCTCCCTTCCGAGACGCCCGCCCAGGGCCTGATTCCCGACTGAGAGTTCGCACATCTGGGCCGGGACACGCGACCGCGTGACCCGCTCCGCGCGTGCCGCACACCGCAGTCGCGCAGACCGTCCGGATGCGGAGGGAACCGGAATCCAGGGGGGAAGTCCCCGTGACCGTACATCGAAGGATCCGTCTCACCACGGCCCTCGTCGCTCTCGCGACCGGCGCTCCTGCCGTCGCGGGACAGGAGCCCGTGGCCCCGGCGACGGGCGACACGCTGCGCGTCGCCGAGGTCGTTCGCGGCGTCCTCGAGGCCAACCCCGCGGTCCGGGCATCCCGGCTCGCGGCCGCGGCCGCCGCGGAGAGGGTGTCGCCGGCCGGGGCGTGGCCCGATCCGACGCTGCAGCTCGGCCTCATGAACCGTCCGCTCGACGGCTTCGCCACGGACGAGCGCATGACGATGAACGTCGTGGGGCTCATCCAGACCTTCCGCTGGCCCGGAAAGCTCGGCTTCGCGGAGGAACGGGCCGAGCACGTCTCGAACGCGGCGGCCCTGGACGCCGACGAAGTCGAGGCGCGTCTCGTCGCCCGGGCGCTCTCGCTCTACTACGGCCTCGCCGCGCTCGACCGCTCGATCGACGTGATGGAGGAGACGCTGCACCTTCTGGACGACATCGAGGAGATCACCGAGGCGCGATATAGGGTGGGGCAGGGCCTCCAGCAGGACGTGCTGCAGGCGCAGGTGGCCGTCGCCCGCATGCGCGCCGACGTGACGGCGGCGCGCATGCGGCGCGTCGGCCAGGCGGCGCGCCTCAACGCCCTGATGGGACGGCCCGGCTCCGATCCGGTGGGGACGCTCGAGCTTCCGCCCGCGGAGCCCGGGCTGCCGCCGCTCGACTCGCTGATGGCCACGGCGGCGGCCGGCCGGCCCGCGCTCGCGGCGGCCCGGGAGAGGACGCGGGCGGCGGAAGCGGCCCGGCGGCTCGCCCGGCGCCAGCTCTATCCCGATCTGACGCTGGGCCTGAGCTACGGGCAGAGGCCGGAGTTCGACGACATGGGCTCCGTGATGGTCGGGTTCCGGCTTCCCCTGTTCGCGGGCTCGCGCGAGCTCCCGATGCGGCGCGAGGCGGAGGCGGAGCAGGCAGCGGCGGAGGCCCGCGCGCTCGACCTCTACTACGAGACCTGGGCCCGGCTCGCCGACCTCCGGGCCGCCGCGGAACGGGCGGCCGAGCTCGAGCGACTGTACCGGACGTCCATCCTGCCGCAGGCGGAGGCCGCCGTCTCCTCGGCCCTCGGGGCGTACCGCGTGGGCCAGCTCGAGGCCACGACCCTGATCGAAAGCCAGCTGGCCGTGAACCGATACGAAATCGAGAGGCTCCGCCTCGCCGCCGAGCACCGGCAGGCGCTGGCGGAGATCGACGCGCTGACCCGCACCGGAAGCGGGGTGGAGGAATGAGGACGATGACCAGGACCGCATGGATGGCCGCCGTCGCCCTGGCGGCTCCGCTGCTCGGAGCCTGCGGGAACGGGGACGGGGCAGGACAGTCCGAACAGGCCGCGGCGGACCACTCCGCGCACCAGCACGGCGGCGGGGCCGGCGCCGAGACCCGGCAGGCCGTCCACCTGACGCCCGACCAGGAGCGGGCGCTCGGCGTGACGTACACGACGGCGGAACGCCTGCCCCTGCAGAAGACGATCCGGACCGTGGGTCGGATCGAGGCCTCGGAGGACCGCGTCGCCGAGGTGACTCCGAAGATCGCCGGCTACGTCGAGAAGCTGTTCGTCTCGACGACCGGGGAAGCGGTCCGGCGGGGCCAGCCCCTGTTGACCCTCTACAGCCCCGAGCTCGTGTCGGCGCAGGAGGAGCTGAAGACGGCGCTCCGGCTCCTCGAGCGTGTTCCCGCGGACGCGCCGGAGGCGAGACGCAACGCGGAGGACATGGTCGCCGCCACGCGGCGGCGTCTCTCGTGGTGGGATGTCACCGAACAGCAGATCGACCGGCTCGAGCGCACGGGGGAGGTGACGCGCACGCTCACCTTCGTCTCGTCCGTCCACGGGATCGTGCTCGAGAAGCCCGTCCTCGAGGGCCAGCGCGTGATGCCGGGCCAGCTCCTCTACAAGCTCGCCGATCTCTCCGAGATCTGGGTCCTCGGCGAGGTGTTCGAGCAGGACCTGCAGTTCGTGCACGAGGGCTCGCAGGCCCACATCGAGGTGTCCGCGTATCCGGGCGAGCACGTGATGGGCGAGGTCACCTTCGTGTATCCGACGGTGGACCCGCAGAGCCGGACGAACCACGTCCGCGTCACACTGCGGAACCCGGAAGGGCGCCTCAAGCCGGGCATGTTCGCCACGATGTTCTTCGACGTTCCGATGGGCGACGTCCTGTCCGTTCCCATGGAGGCGGTCATCGTCACGGGCGAGCGCAACCTCGTCTTCGTCCACGACTCGACCGGGATGCTCCAGCCTCGGCAGGTGGTGCTCGGCTCGCGGGCCGGCGATCGGGTCCAGATCCTGTCGGGCCTGCAGCCCGGCGAGGAGCTGGTCGCCTCGGCGAATTTCCTGGTCGACGCCGAGTCGCGGCTGGCCGGCGGCGCCGGTGGGATGTCCGGAATGCCGGGCATGCAGCACGGCTCCGGGGAGATGCAGGAGACGCAGGACGACTCCGGAGCGATGCCGGGCATGGAGCAGGACACCGGAGCGATGCCGGGCATGGAGCACGATTCCGCCGGGGAGGGTGACAGCCATGATTGAGCGCGTCATCGGCTGGTCGCTCCGAAACCGCTTCCTGGTGCTCCTCGCCACGGCGGGCCTGGTCCTGGCCGGGGTGTGGGCGATCAGCACCACGCCGCTGGACGCGCTTCCGGACCTGTCCGACGTGCAGGTGATCATCCAGACGGACTTCCGGGAACAGGCGCCGCAGATCGTGGAGGACCAGGTCACCTACCCGATCGCCTCGGAGATGCTGAAGGTCCCGGGCGCCCGGGTCGTGCGGGGCTACTCCTTCTTCGGGCTGAGCCTCGTCTACGTGATCTTCGAGGATGGCACGGACCTGTACTGGGCCCGCTCGCGCGTGCTCGAGTACCTGAACGGAATTCGGCCGCAGCTTCCGCAGAAGGTGGAGCCCACGCTCGGGCCGGACGCCACCGGTGTCGGCTGGGTCTACCAGTACGTGCTCGAGTCGGACAGCCTCGACCTCGCCGAACTGCGGACGCTCCAGGACTGGTACGTCCGCTATCAGCTGACGGCCGTCCCCGGCGTGTCCGAGGTCGCAAGCCTCGGGGGCTTCGAGAAACAGTACCAGGTGGAGGTCGACCCGGAGCGGCTCAGGGCGTACGACATCTCCGCCGCACGGGTCGCGCAGGCGATCGGCTCCCACCAAGTGGACATCGGCGCCCGCGTCCTCGAGATGGGCGGACGCGAGTACATGATCCGGGGCCTCGGATACCTGGGCGGCGTGGAGGACATCCGCGAGGTGGCCGTCGGCGCCACGCCCGACGGAACGCCGATTCGCGTCGAGGACGTCGCGACCGTGCAGGTGGGACCCGCGCCGCGCCGCGGGGCGGCCGATCTGAACGGGACCGGCGAGGTCGTCTCCGGGATCGTCGTGATGCGGTTCGGCTCCGACGCCTACGCGACGATCTCCCGGGTCAAGCAGAGGTTGGCGGAGATCGAGGCCGGCCTCCCGCCGGGGGTCCGGCTGCGCGCCGTCTACGACCGGAGCGACCTCATCCACCGGGCGATCAGGACGCTCGAGGAAAAGCTGCTTGAGGAGAGCCTGATCGTCGCTTTGGTCGCGATCCTCTTCCTCCTCCACTTCCGCTCTGCGCTCGTCGCGATCGTGACCCTGCCGCTCGGGATCCTCATCTCGTTCATCGTGATGCGGTTCGCCGGCGTGGGCTCGAACATCATGAGCCTCGGCGGGATCGCGATCGCGATCGGCGCCATGGTCGACGCGGCGATCGTGATGATCGAGAACATGCACAAGCACCTCGAGCGCGCCGCGGAGGAGGGGCGCGAGGTGGACCGCTGGGAGATCGTGGCGGAGAGCGCGAAGCAGGTGGGTCCACCGCTGTTCTTCTCGCTCCTCATCATCACGTTCAGCTTCCTTCCCGTGTTCAGCCTCGAAGCGCAGGAAGGGCGCATGTTCAAGCCGCTCGCGTTCACCAAGACCTTCGCGATGGCCGGCTCGGCGCTGCTCTCGATCACGCTGGTGCCGGTGCTCATGGGCTACCTGATCCGCGGTCGGATCCGGTCGGAGGCCGAGAACCCGATCAACCGCTTCCTGCAGCGACTTTACTCGCCGGTGATCCACTTCGCCCTGCGCCGCCCGTGGACGGTGATCGCGGCGGCGGCCGTCGTGCTGGCCGTCACCGTCGTGCCGTGGACGCGGCTCGGAAGCGAGTTCATGCCCACGCTGCACGAGGGCTCGATCCTCTTCATGCCGACTACCGTGCCGGGCGTCTCCATCGCCAAGGCGCGGGAGATCCTGCGATGGCAGGACAGCGTCCTCTATTCCTTCCCCGAGGTCGAGACCGTGCTCGGGAAGGCGGGGCGGGCGCGCACGGCGACCGACCCGGCGCCACTCGACATGTTCGAGACCACGATCACCCTCAAGCCCGAGGAGGAGTGGCGGGAGGACATGACCTACGACCGCCTCGTCGCCGAGATGGACGAGGCCGTGCGGCTGCCCGGGGTCACCAACGCGTGGACGATGCCGATCAAGGGGCGGATCGACATGCTGGCCACCGGGATCCGGACGCCGGTGGGGATCAAGATCTTCGGTCCCGACCTCGACACGCTCCAGGCCCTCGGCCAGGAGGTGGAGACGGTGATGCAGGGCGTCCCGGGCACCCGCAGCGCCTTCGCCGAGCGCGGCGTCTCGGGTTACTACGTGGACATCGAGATCGACCGCCGCGAGGCGGCGCGGTACGGCCTCAACGTGGGGGACATCCACGGAGCCATCATGGCCAGCGTAGGCGGACTCAACGCCGCCGTCACCGTGGAGGGACGCGAGCGCTACAACGTCAACGTCCGCTATCCCCGCGAGCTGCGCGATGACGTGCAGAAGATCCGGGAGGTCCTCGTGCGAGCCCCGCAGGGCGCACAGATCCCGCTCGGGCAGGTGGCTCGCGTCTCCGTGATCCAGGGCCCGATGGCCGTGAAGACCGAGGGCGCCTTTCCGGTGACGACCGTGTTCATCGACATCGAGGGCGTGGACGTCGGGACCTACGTCGAGAACGCGAAGGAGACGGTCGCCGCCGCGATCAGCCTGCCGACCGGATACACCCTCGTGTGGAGCGGACAGTACGAGTTCATGCAGCGGGTCAAGGCGAAGCTCCGGCTCGTCGTGCCCGTCACGCTCGCGATCATCTTCCTGCTCCTCTACCTGAACTTCCGGGGCGTGGCGGAGAGCCTGATCGTGATGCTCTCCCTGCCCTTCGCCCTCGTCGGGGGGATCTGGTACCTCTTCCTGGCGGGCTACCACACGAGCGTCGCCGTCTGGGTCGGGGTGATCGCGCTGGCCGGCGTCGCCGCCGAGACCGGTGTGGTGATGCTCATCTACCTGGACGAGGCTTACCACCGGCGCAGCCTCGCGGGACGCCTCGAGGACGAGGAGGACATTCGCGCGGCGGTGCGGGAAGGAGCCGTCGGCCGGCTCCGGCCGAAGCTGATGACGGTGGTCGCGATCATCGCCGGCCTGATGCCGATCCTCTGGAGTCACGGCACCGGGGCCGACGTGATGAAGCGGATCGCCGCTCCCATGGTGGGCGGGATGATCACGTCCACCGTGCTCACGCTCGTCGTGATCCCGTCGATTTACCTGGTGTGGCGCCGGTGGCAGCTGACGCGGAAGCCCGGTCGCGCCGTCGTGGAAGCGCTCCGGGACCGGCTCGCGCTGGGGCACCGGGGCTGAGAGGAGGTGGCTACGTGAAGGATCTCGTGGAGATCAGGGCGATCGTCCGGCTGGCGATGCTGGACCGGGTCGTCCATCAGCTGAAAGAGGCCGGTGCGCCCCGCCTCGCGGTGACCCGGGTTCACGCCATCGGAGCGGGCGCCGATCCGGCGAAGGCGCGTTTCTCGCTCGAGGACGGATCCGCTTATGCGGAGAAGGCGCAGGTAAGCCTGATCTGTGCCCGGGAACGAAACGCCATGTACGTGGAGCTGATCTGCAAGGCGGCCCGGACGGGCCGCCGCGGGGACGGAATCGTCTCCGTTCATCCCGTTCTGGACGTGACGAAGGTCCGGACGGGGGTCGCGGGCCCCGAGGCCCTGTCCTGAACGTCGCGCCACACGCGCGAGAGAGAAGGGAGCAATACGTGAACAAGCGGAACATCGCAGTGGCGACCGTAGCGGCGCTCTCCGTGGCCGGTCTGGGTCTGTGGGGGGCTTTGCGGCTGGACGGAAACGAGGTGGGCAGTGGTGAGGCCCGGGGCACGCTCGGGACGACCGCCGCGAGCATGCCGTCGATCGAGGTGTGGAAGGGACCCCGCTGCGACTGCTGCGACAAGTGGATCGAGCACCTGCAGGACGCCGGCTTCGACGTGAAGGTCCACGAGGTCGCGAATGTCGCCGCCGTGAAGGTGGAAAAGGGGATTCCCCCTCAGCTCTCCACCTGCCACACCGCCGAGGTCGGTGGCTACCTGGTCGAAGGCCACGTTCCGGCCGATGCGATCCAGCGGCTGCTGAAGGAGAAGCCCGACGTGGCCGGACTCGCCGTTCCGGGCATGCCGATCGGCTCCCCAGGGATGGAGGAGCCGGGGCGGCCGGCGGAGCGTTACTCCGTCGTGTCTTTCACGAAGGACGGATCGGTCGCCGTGTTCGAGCGCCGGTAGCCGTTGGGCCACTGAGCGGCCGGCGCCTCCGCCGGCCGCTCACTTTTCTCGATCCCAGCCTTCGGTGTCCGGTCCCCGGCGCCTCTCCGACCTCGTCCGGCGGTCCCTCGAAGTCGGTTGGTTACAGCTTGGCTCGTTTCAGGAGCTGGGCGTTGATCGCCACGACCACCGTGCTCGCCGACATGAACACCGCGCCCAGCGCCGGCGTCAGCAGGATGCCCCACGCCGCGAGCACGCCCGCCGCCAGGGGAATGGCGAAGATGTTGTAGCCCGCCGCCCACCAGAGATTCTGGAGCATCTTCCGGTACGTGGCCCGGGAGAGGGTCACGATTCGGGGGATGTCGCGGGGGTCGGAGCGCACGAGCACGATGTGCCCTGCCTCCACGGCCACATCCGTTCCCGCGCCGATGGCGATCCCGATGTCGGCGGTGGCCAAGGCAGGGGCGTCGTTCACCCCGTCCCCCACCATCGCCACCTTCTTTCCCTGTGCCTGGAGCTCCCGCACCTTGGAGGCCTTGTCCTCGGGGAGCACCTCGGCGAAGACGGTGTCGATCCCCAGCTCCTCGGCCACGGCATCGGCGACGGCCTGCGCGTCGCCGGTGAGCATCGCCACCTCGATGCCCCGCTCGTGCAGCGCGCGGATCGCCTCACGGCTCTCCTCGCGGATGGCGTCGGCCACGGCGAACAGGGCGATGGCCTCACCCTGCCGGAGCAGGTAGATGGCCGCCTGTCCCCGGCTCGCCGCTCGCTCGGCTGCTTCCTGGAGCGCCTCCGGGACCTGCGCGTCCTCCGCCTTCAGGAGCGCGGGTCCGCCCAGGTGATAGTCGCTCCCGTCCACCGAGGCGGCGACTCCCTTCCCGGTGATGGCACGGAACTCGTCCGCGGAGGGCACCTCCAGCTTCCGGTCCTCCGCCGTCTTCACGATCCCCCGGGCGATGGGATGTTCGGACTCCGACTCCACCCCGGCCGCGATACGGAGCGCCTCCCCCTCTGACACGCCGTCCGCCACGGCCATCTCCACGACCCGGAACTCGCCGAGGGTGAGCGTTCCGGTCTTGTCGAAAATCACGGCATTCAGGTTTCGGGCTTCCTCGAGACCCCGGCGGTCGCGCACCAGGAGGCCGTTGCGTGCGCCCAGGGTGGTGGAGATGGCCACGACCAGCGGCACGGCCAGGCCGAGCGCGTGGGGGCAGGCGATGACGAGAACCGTCACCACCCGGACGATGGAGAAATCGATCGCCGCGCCGATGAGCTGCCAGACGACCAGCGTGATCAGGCCGGCCGCGATGGCGACGGCGGTGAGGAGCTGCGCCGCACGGTCGGCCAGGTGCTGGGCCCGTGACTTGGACTTCTGCGCGTCGGCCACGAGCCGCATGATCCCGGAGAGCATGGTCTTCTCCCCGGTCCCGGTCACCTCGACGCGCAGGGATCCCTCGCCGTTGATGGTCGCGGCGATGACCTCATCGCCCTCCTTCTTCTTCACCGGCCTGGACTCCCCTGTGATCATCGCCTCGTTGACGTCGCTCGTCCCCTTCTGGACCACGCCGTCCGCCGGCACGCTCTCGCCGGGACGGACCAGGACGATGTCGCCGTCCCGGAGCTCGCCGACGGGGACCATCTCCTCGCCAGCGTCCGTGACGCGAGTGGCGGTATCCGGAAGAAGCTTCGCCAGCTCCTGGAGCGCTCCCTGGGCCTGGGAGATCGAGCGCATCTCGATCCAATGGCCGAGCAGCATGATCGTCACCAGCGTGGCCAGCTCCCACCAGAGCGCATTCGCATCGATGAGCCCGAGCTGCACGACCCAGGAGAAGACGAAGGCGACGGTGATGGCCAGGGCGATGAGCGTCATCATCCCCGGCAGGCGGTCCTTCAGCTCGCGCCACGCCCCCTTGAGGAAGACCAGACCGCCGTAGACGAAGACCACGGTGCTGAGCACGGGCGGGATCCACTCCGAGCCGGTAAACTCCGGCGCCCGGTAGCCCAGCAGCTCCTGGATGTGTGCCGACCAGAAGACGACGGGGAAGGTGAGGACGAAGGAGAGCCAGAACTTGTCCCGGAACATCTTCGGGCTGTGGCCCTCGTGCTGGTCGTGCCCGGCGTGGTCACCGTGTGCATCGTGGCCCGTGGGATCTCCACGCTCCCCGGGACGGTCGTGCCGCTTCCGGTGCTCATGGCGGGCACCGTCCTCCACGTGCACGGAGGGCTCATCGTGCTCGGGATGCTCATCGTGCCCGGCGTGAGGGTCGTGGTGATCCTCTCCGTTTCTCATGGGGCCTCCCCCTGCGCTCGCGTTCCCGTTTCCAGCCGGCCGGCTACCCCGGGCCTCCCGGTCTCGATCAACTCGGAGACGCCCGCGCCGGCCAGCGATCGCGCGCCGCAGGAGCGTTGTCCGATCCTTCTGGACCCCCCGACGACGGAATCTGCTCTGCCGCAGCGCGAACGGTGATGCTGGCATCAAGGGCGAGGAACATGGCTACGCGCTCCCTCGCGCGCGAGTCGCTGGACGAGGAAGGTCCAGCGACGTCAAAGCCGCGTGCGCCCGGTCCCTCACCCTGCGACCCCCGATGAACATGATGGCTGCCCCCCTTCCCGCGATCATACTCGCCCGGAGTCAGGCGCTCGGCCTGACGACCGAGCAGGTCGGGGAGATCGAGGGCATGCAGAAGCAGCTCGGGGACGCTCGTGATGAGCACGCGACGGCAATGAACGCTGCCGGGGAGAAGCTGGTCGCCCAGGTGGAGAGTCCGAAGCTGGATCTCGCCGCCTACGAGTCGGCGCTTCGCTCGCTGGCCGACGAGCGGGTCGCCATGAGCATGGAGTACGCGCGCATCGGCCAGACGGCCCGCGACGTTCTCACGGCGGAGCAGCAGGAGACGCTCCGCGCCGGGATGCGGAACGTGGGCCCGGGGATGTCCGAGGGTCACCACATGGGGCCGGCCGGGTCCGGAGCAGGCATGAGCATGGACTCCATGATGGGTGGGAGCAAGCCCCACATGATGGGCGGGGGCACGTCCCGCTCGACGGGCGGATCGGGAAGCCCGTAAAAAGGCCGACTTGGCAGGGGGAGAGCATGTACGGAGGCGGAGGCGGATGTGCAGTCACGCCCGTCGTGAAGACGGTCACGCGGGAAGACCTGATCGGTGCGGTTCCGGTGTTCCTCTCGATCCGCGGCATGGGTTGCATCACCTGCGCCCACGCGTGCGCAACGCCCTGCTCGGCAATGCGGCCGTGACTCAGGCGACCGTCAACCTCCGTTCCGGCATAGCATTCGTGTCCTTCCACCTCGATCGGGGGGGAACGAGGGATCTGAGGAACCTGGTCGATGCCGTGCGTGCGGCGGGAGAGGCGAGCGGACACGCGTACGGGGCGTCGCCGCTCTGGCTCCCGCTGCGCACGGGCCTTGGCCGAGGCAACGGCTCGGCCCTCCCATCGAACGCCCGGATCGAAAGGAGGCACGTCATGTCGGAGCACGAACGGAAGGTGCGCATGGTGCGCGATCCGGTGTGCGGGATGCGGTTCCGCGCCGAGAAGGCGGCCGCGACGGTCGTAGTCGACGGTCGCGAGATCTTCTTCTGCACGCAGGCGTGCCTCGAGCGCTTCCAGGAAACGGCGGAAAACAATGGTTGATCCGCCCGGACGTGCGACCTGAGGCGGGACGAGGCCGGAAGCGGCCTTGAACCAGAGTTGAGCCCGCTCGGCCCGGCAGGCAGGGCCCGGACGGTGAAGCGCCTCGAGCGCGAGGCGGAATGCGCTCGGGCGGCCACTGGCTCGGGCGTCCCGCCGACTCTGGGGGCTCTCCCGGTTCGACCGCCTCGAACAACTACCTGGAGTTTCTTACGATGACATACCAGAGTGGAATCATGCGCCTCATGATTCTCGGGGCGGCCGGCATGGCCATCCTGGCGCTCTCCGCCTGCTCGGACTCCTCGTCGGAGCCGGTGGCTGGAGGGACCGTGGAGGCTGAGCTTCTCAGCGTGACTCCGACGGGCGGCTCCACGGACGTGAGCCGGACCTCGACCGTGCGGGTCGAGTTCGACCGTCCAATGGCGGACGGGACCGATGCCTACTGCAGGTTGCACGTCGGGGGGATCGACGGTCCGGACGTCGCCGGAGCCTGGACGTGGTCGGACGACCACCGGACCGCGATCTTCACGCCCGCCGAACCCATGGCGCCGGCCACGGAGCACGCCTTCCACCTTGGCGGCGGGATCATGGACGCCGATGGCCACCACGTGAACTACGCGATGCACGGCTTCGCGATGGGTGGCATGCACGTCAACGGAGGGATGATGGGCGGAGGGATGATGGGCGGTTCCTCCCACGGGGGAGGACTCTGGCAGGGACCCGACGGTGGGTACGGAATGGTGTTCCGGTTCCGGACCGGTTCCTGATCCCGGCGACGGGAACGCGTCTGGATGGCCGGCGCGGCTGGTGATCGCCCCGCTCGACCTTCCGGCGGCGTTCCGCTGAGTCGCCCGGGCGACCCGCGAGCAGCCTGAACCGGGCGGGCTCTCAGGCGGTCGTCTCGCTCCCCCGTCTCCCGAGCAGGAGATTGTAGAGCCAGGCGAAAACGGCGCCGCCGATGCAGCCGTCCACCAGGGCGTATAGCGTGCCGACGACGACGGAGCCCCAGCCCGCCGGCTCGTAGCCCGGGTAGATCGAGGTCGCCATCTCGAGGAAGGCCGTGCCGTACGGCGGCCACAGGATGTGGGCGACGGCCACGAGCAGGAGCGAACCGCCCCAGGCGAGGGAGAAGGTGAGAGCGAACGCCCGGACGCTGAGTCGCATGAGAACCTCCGGGTCGAGCTTCCAGGAAGCGGACGGTGGAGGGCCGCGGCCACCGCGCTGACGGTGCGTAATCTGGGGCCGTCCCCCTTCTCGCTCAAGCGGTGGGCGGAGTCGTCCGGGCGGCGAGCGGCGGCTACCTTGTCGAGGGACGCGTGCCGGCCGAGGACCTGAAGCGACTGCTCGCCGAGCGGCCCGGCCGGCCACGCACGGCTGCTGGTCAGGCGGGCGCGGCAGGCAGGCGTGACGCCGGAGAGGAAAGGAGAGCTCCATGTGGAGCCTGGTACAGATGCAGGACGCAATGCACGACGGAGGGCACTGGTTCGGGATGCAATGGGGCTGGTGGCTGTTCTTGATTCTCATCATCGGCTTCGGGATCTGGTTCGTGATCCGGTCGACGGGCTCTCGTTCGTGATCCGCGTGCTGCGGGAGCGCTGATACGCTGACGGCGGCATGACTGCTGACCGGGACGGCCGAGAAGACCTCGGACGCCCCCGCGGACTCAGGCCTCCCGCTCCTCGGGCGGCTCGCTCCCCGTGACGAGCCGCCACGTCGCCTTCGCCCCGCGGCGGGCGAGCAGCCGTGACAGCGCCACCGCCACGCCGAGCGCGGCGCTCCAGGCGATCGCGTCGATCCAGTCCACGTCGTCCGCCGTCGGGTCGTCGGGGGGCTCGCCGCCCCGGGTCCGGCGCCACACGCCCTTCGCTGCGTTCCGCATCGCGACGGCGGCGATCACGGTCGAGCCGGCTGCCAGCGCCTCCCACGCGTGCTCCTCGATCCAGTCTCTCATGCGCCGGTCCAGTCTCTCATGCGCTCTCCGAAACTCTCGCCCGCAGCCGCGCCACGAGCATCGAGATCGCCACCCGGTTCTCGCGTCCGAACGGCACGATGATGTCGGCGTTGCGGCGGCTGGGCTCCACGAACTGCAGGTGCATGGGCCGCACCGTCTCCTGGTACTGCCGGATCACCGACTCCACCGAGCGGCCGCGCTCCTTCGTGTCGCGCAGCAGGCGCCGGATGAAACGGAGGTCCGAGTCCGTCTCCACGTACACCTTGATGTCCATCAGGTCCCGGAGCTCGGGCTCCGCGAGGATCAGGATCCCGTCCAGGATCACGATCGGGGTCGGCTCGATCCGGCGCGTCTCCCCCGTCCGGCGGTGCGACGTGAAGTCGTAAACCGGTTCCTCCACGGCCCTTCCGGAGAGAAGGGTGCGCAGGTGCTCGGCGAGGAGCGGAGTCTCGAGGCTGTCCGGGTGGTCGTAGTTGATCAGCGCCCGCTCCTCTGACGTCAGCTCGGGCTGGTCGCGGTAGTAGGAGTCGTGGTGGAGGACGCTGACGGGAATCGGGTCGAGGCCGCCGATGATCTGGCTGACCACAGTCGTCTTCCCCGATCCGCTGCCTCCCGCGACGCCGAGGATGAGGGGACGCTGGCCCGGCATGCGAGCGCTCCGGTCGGGGTGGAAGGGGCCGGCTCCGGGGAAGGATACAGCGAGGTGCGCCGGGGCGCGAAGCGCCGCCTACAGCAGCAGCGCCGCCCCGCCCGCCACGAGGATCACGAGCCCCGTCGCCACCTTGAGCGCGACCGCGACGGCCCGACCGAGCATCGATCCCCAGCCGGCCCGCAGCGCGCCCCCGTGGTCGCGCAGCTCATGCCAGGTGACGAGCGTCGCTCCGGCGAACGTGCCGACGAGGACGCCGAGCAGCGTGCCGACGACCGGCACGGGCGATCCCGCGACCGCGCCCGCGATCCCGCCGAGCAGGGCGCCCCAGAACGTCCTGCGCGTGCCCCCGTACCGCCTGCCGAGCCGGTCGACCGCCGCCCACTCGATGAGCTCGGCCGCCAGCGCGAGGCCGAGGAGGCCGAGGAATACGAGCCAGTGGATCGCGCCCGCCCAGGTCCCCGCCGCCACGACGAGGATCATGATCCAGATCCCCGGGAGCCCTATCGGGATCAGGAACAGCGAGACGACCATGATGCCGATGCCCGCCAGGGCGAGTCCGTGCGCGTCCATGCCCGATTCTACGGAATCGGGACACGGAGGATTCGCCCCGTCAGAATACCGGAACGCCCCGGATGTAGTCCTTGAGCAGCCGGTTCTCGTATTCCGTCTCGCCGAGGCTCTCGCGCACCAGGTCGCCGATCGAGACCAGCCCGACCAGGAGTCCGTCGTCGACGACGGGCAGGTGGCGCACGCGGTTCTGCGTCATCACTCCCATCGCGTAGTCGACGGTGTCCTCCGGCACCGCGAGCAGCACTTCCTTCGTCATCACGTCGGCCACCCGCGCGGGACAGCCCTCCTCGTGCCGCGCGGAGGCCTCCAGCTCGGCACAGCGCTCGCCGCACATGCGGAGGACGTCCCGCTCCGTGATGATGCCCCGGATCTCGCGGCCCGAGTCCGTGACCACGAGACAGCCGACCTTTCGGCTGTTCATCTCGCGGATCGCGTCCCGCACCGTACGGTCGGACGGGATGGTCCAGACGTCGGGGCTCTTGTGGGTGAGGATGTCGTGGATCCGCATCGAGGCCTCCTTCCTGCGCGTGGTCACGGCGCGCGCCATCGCAGACGGCCGGCCGCGAAGGCCGGGCGCGCGCACGATTCCCGCTCGTTCTATGGAGTTACCGTCGGAACGCCTCGCGTCCCGATCGGACGAGCGAGCGCGACCACCAGAAAGGAGGTCCGGCATGGGTGAGCGGAGCCTGTCGGCTCCGACGCCTCAGTACGGCCGAATATAGCGTCCCTCGCCCGCCCCGCGCGACCGGGACGGTGTCGGGGCGCCGGCGGACCTTCAAAAGTCGCACAGATCGGCCTATTCTGGAGAACGACCGATCACAGGCACCCCTCTCACCGAGGAGAGAGACGAATGGCCAAGGAGCTTCGCTGCGGAGACCTCATGCCCGGCTGCGACTACGTGGCGCGGGCGGAGAGCGAGAACGAGGTGCTCGCGAAGGCGGCGGTGCACGCCCGCGACGCGCACGGCCTCGCCGAGCTGGACGAGGCGACGGCCGCCAAAGTGAAGGCCGCGATCCGAGACGCCTGAGCCGGGACGGGGACGGGCACGGCCGGCCCGGCCGCGCCCCGCCCGGTCCGTCTCAGCCGGCGCCGACGAGGCGCCGGATCTTCCACACGACGGGCCCCGAGGCGCGACCGTAGTTGGAGAGGACCACGGCGACGTACCCGGATTCCATGAAGATGTCGAGGTTCGAGCTGATCCCCGGGAAACCGCCGCCGTGCCCGACGATCCCGCCGCCGTCCCCGATGACGAAGCCGTATCCGTACTCCGGCGACGAGAGCTCCGGCTTCGCCGTCGTGAGCGCCCTGACGGACTCCGCTCCGACGAGCCGGCCACTCATCAGCGCCTCTGCGAACCGCCACAGGTCGCCGACCGTCGAGTAGCCGCCTCCCGCCGGGCCGCCGCGGATCACGTGCTCGAACAGGTTGTTCCGCCAGAGCACAGTCCCGTCGGCCGACCACTCGCGCTGGTAGCCGACCGCGAGATCCGGGTTCACGCGGTCGAGCTCGTACGCGTCGGTGCCCGTCATCCCGGCGGGCCCGCAGATGTTCTCCCGGACGTACTCGAAGTAGTCCTGGCCGGAGGCGACTTCGATCACCTTTCCGAGGACGAGAAACCCGGTGTTGCTGTAGCTCCAGCCCGTGCCGGGCTCGAACCGGAGCGAGTCGCCGCCGGCGAGCGTCATCAGGTCATCCACCGTCCGGAACCGGGCCCGGGACGCGTCGAAGAACCGCTCGTTGAAGTAACTGCCGAGTCCCGAGGTGTGGGTCAGCAGGTGCTCGATCCGGATCCGCTTCGCGGCGTCCGGATCGGGAAAGTCCGGCAGGAACTTCGACAGCGGATCGTCGAACCGCACCAGGCCCCGCTCGACGAGCTGCGCGATCGCGACGGCCGTGAACATCTTGTTCATCGAGCCCAGGTTGAACTTCGTCTCGACCCGGTTCGGCGCTCCGAAGTCCTTGTTCGCCTCGCCCCAGGCGCCGGCGAACAGGATCTCGCCGTCCCTGGCGAGCAGGACGGCGCCCGAGAACGCGTCCACCGCCGCCAGCCGGTCCACGTGCTCCCGGAGCCGCGTCGCCCGCTCCGCGTCCGTGGCCGGCGCCGGCGGCAGGGAGTCGGCCGGGACTTCGGGCTCCCGCCCGCCGAGTCCCGCGATCCGGTGCGGCGGGTCGGGCTCGACCCGGACAGCGAGCGCGTCCCAGTCGCCGGTGAGCCGCTGCCGCAGCAGCCCGACCGCGAGGCCGTCCTCTTCCCGCTGGATTCCCCGCGGGTCGAGGCCGCCGGACCGGAGCCGGAGGTCCATCAAGAACCCGACGTGCAGATCCATCGGCATGCCGCGGAGCTCATCGTTGAACGCCGTGTCGACGTAGGCCGCGACCGCCGCCGGGTCGCCGTCGTTCACCAGGGCGACGTACTCGCGGAGCCGCTGAACGGCGGGCGACGGTTCCTGGGACCTCGCGGGCGCGGCGACGGCGAGAGTCGCCGCGAGCACCAGGGCGGTTGTCGATCGCATGGTCTTCCTCTCCGAAAGGGGGCGATCCAGTTCCTGACGCTTGGACAGGGACCTCGCCGTCGTGGTTGCGGAAGCGGACGCCCCGAAGCACGCGGGCGGGGCGCGGGGCGCTCCGCTAGATTGCGGGCCGCTTTCGGGACGTTACGGCCCCGGCGCCTCCGGGCGAGCCCCCGAAGCCGCTCGCGCCGGCCGACCCTCGCAGGAGGTGGATTCCGATGCGCAGACTCGCCGTACTACTTCCCACACTTGTCCTCCTCGGGTGTCAGCCCGGGGCGACCCCCCTCACCGACGCGGACATCGCCGCGATCCGCGGCCTCGGCGAGGTCTATGCCGGCGCCATGGTGGCGGGCGACGCCGAAGCGCTCGCCGCCGTCTACGCCGCCTCCGCGGTCGAGATGCCGCCCGGCGCCCCCGCGACGATGGGGAGGGATGCGATCCGGGAGAGGTACGCCGCCGGAATGCGGTCGGGGTTCACGCCTGCCACATTCTCCTTTTCGCTGACGCCGGTGGAGATCACCGGGGTCGACGGCCTGGCGTACGACCGCGGCACGTACACCTGGACCGGGACGCCGCCGGGCGTGACCGGACCCGTCTCGGAGTCGGGCAAGTACCTCGTCGTCGTGCGCCGGCAGGAGGACGGCTCCTGGCTCTGGACCTCCGTGATCTGGAACTCGGACACGCCGCCCCCCGCGCCGGTGACACAGGAGCCCGCCGCCGAGTAGCGGCAGTACGGGGGATCGGGCCGGAGCTCCGCCCCGGTCCACACGGCCGTCGCCGACTCGGCACGGCACTCCGGCGCCGGCTGGAAGCCCGGCCGATCGCGGGGCGGCGCGCCTAGCGCACGAATTCCTTCAGCTCGGAGCTGAGCAGCGCCATCTGGGACAACGCCTCCCGCTCGAGGAAGCCCAGGACGTCCGACTCGGAGATCCGGGTGTCGAGCGTGATGTAGGCGCTGATCATGATGTCCCCGTCGCCGTCGACGCAGAACGTGTCGAACCACGACTTGGAGTTCGCCCGGTTGAGCGCCGCCATCAGGTTCTTCTCCTGGCCCCAGCCGGTTTTCTTGCCGCTCCACCAGGTGGCGCAGGTGATCGCGCCGAGGTCCCGCCGGATCGTGAGCGTCACGTTGGGTCGCTGCGGGTGCTTGGCGACGACCGCGTTCTCGGACTGGGTGGAAAGCGTGGCCTCGTACCCGGCGCGGCCGAGGACGCCCCGAAGCCATTCGGGCGTGACCTCGGAAGGGCTGAGTCCCTCGCTGCCGCTGGCCAGCGAGGCCCCGCAGCTGGAGCAGAAGGCCGCTCCGTCGGACACGGTGGCGCTGCAGATCGGACATTTCATGCGCACACTCCTCGCCCCGTCCCGGAGACGCCGCGCAGTTCGCGCACGCCGCGCGAGCACACGAGGCCCGGGTCCGGAATTCGCGGAGGGGGGCGCTTCCGGACAGGCATCCGGCAGGTTGGAATGTCACGTCGGAGCCGCGGAGCGGCAAGGCGGCCGCGGCGTGAGCGCGGATCGTCGACCGGAGGGAGGAATGCGCGAGGTGCCGAAAGGCCGCCGTCTTCGGCCCGCCTCCCGGCTCCTCCGCCGTTCCCGTCAGTCCCCCTGGCGGACGGCCTGGATCTCGAGGGTGATCTTCACGTCCGTCCCGACCAGGATCCCGCCCGTCTCGAGCGCCTGGTTCCAGGCGAGCCCGAAGTCGCGCCGGTCCACTTTCGTCCTGGCGCTGAACCCGATCCGCTCGTTGCCCCACGGGTCGGTGCCCCGGCCTGTCTCGGTCACGGCGAGCTCGACCTCCCGGGTCACCCCGTGCATGGTCAGCTGGCCGGTCACCACGAGCTCGCCGTCGCCGCGGCTCTTCGCGCCGGTTCCACGGAACGCCAGGGTGGGGAACCGCTCGACGTCGAAGAAGTCGAGCGAGCGCAGGTGCTCGTCGCGCTGCGCCTGACCGGTGCTGATGCTGCCGGCCTGGATCACGGCCTCGACGGAGGACTCCTCGATCGCGCCGTCGGGCCCGAGGCGCACCGTCCCCTCCAGCTCCTCGAACCGGCCCCGGACCTTCGCGAACATCATGTGCGAGATCTCGAACCCGACCTCGCTGTGCTGCGGGTCGATGCTCCACGTCGTGGCGGTGGTCCCGCGTGCCTCCGTCGTCATCGTGCTCATGGCTCAACTCCTCGTAGTTGTGACAACAGAAAGTGTGACAACACGCACATTTCGAAAAAAAACAGGCCTCTACATCCGCTCGCGGGCGTCCTCGAGCAGGCCGGCCAGGCGCCTGAGGTCCGCCTTCGGCATGTGACCGTAGAGCCGCTCGTGCATCCTCTCCACCGGCGCATCGAGCTCCGCCAGAAGATCGATCCCCGCCCGCGTGATCCTCGCCGTGACGAAGCGCCGGTCGTCGCCGCCCCTGAGGCGCGAGATCAGCCCCGCCGCCTCGAGCCGGTCGAGGAGCCGCGTCGCGTCCGGCACGGGCGCCAGCATCCGCGCGCCGACCTCGTTCCGGCACAGCCCCGCGTCGCCGGCGCCCCGGAGGATCCTCAGGGCGTTGTACTGCGTCGGCGTCAGCCCGAAAGGCTTCAGGCCCTCGGCGACCGCGTGCTCGAGCCGGGCCGCGGTCCGAAGCAGGTTCAGCGACACCTCCTCCTCGGCGCTCACGAACGGCGCCGTCTGCTTGATCTCGGCCTTCAAGGTCGGGCTCATGTGATCACAATAAATGTGACAACACATAATGTCAAGGGCCGCCTCCCTCGGGGGGCGAGCTCGCCTCCGGGGTCGATTGTGCCCCTCTCCGGCACGGGCGTAGAATGGCCGATCCCCACGTCGGGCTCACCGTAGTTCCAGGGCGGGCGGCATGAGCGGCAGAATCGCGTACTGGGCGGTGACGGTCGCCCTCGCCGGCTTCCTGTTCGGATTCGACACGGCCGTCATCTCCGGCGCCGACCAGCCGATCCAGGCGCTGTGGGACAGGGGCGAACTGTTCCACGGCCTGTTCATCATGTCCGCCGCCCTGTGGGGCACGGTCATCGGGGCGCTGACGGGGAACGGGCCCTGCGAGCGCTGGGGGCGGAAGAAGGTCCTGATCGGGATAGGCGTCCTCTACCTGACCTCCGCCGTCGGCTCCGCCCTCGCCCCCGACCCGTACAGCTTCTCGTCCTGGCGCTTCATCGGCGGGCTCGGCGTCGGCATCTCGTCGATCGCGGCGCCGGCCTGGATCTCGGAGATCTCGCCGCCGGCGCACCGCGGTCGGCTGGTGGCGCTGTACCAGTTCCAGATCGTGTTCGGGATCCTGGTCGCCTTCTTCTCGAACTTCGCCCTCGCGACCTGGCTCCACCTCGACTGGCGCTGGATGCTGGGAGCGGAGGCCGTCCCGGCTCTCGCCTACCTGCTCCTCGTGACGCGGGTGCCGGAGAGCCCCCGCTGGCTCATCCTGCGCAGGAACGACGAAGCGGAGGCCCGGCGGATCCTCGCGTTCGCGGGCCCCGAGGCCGTCGACCGGACGATCGCGGAGATCCGGCACGGGCAGCGCGAGTTCACGCAGGACCGGCTGTTCGCGCGCGCCTACCTGAAGCCGATCCTGCTCGCCTTCCTGGTCGCCGCGTTCAACCAGCTCTCCGGGATCAACTTCATCATCTACTTCGCGCCCCGGATCTTCTCGCTGGCCGGGCTCGACAGCGGCGCGGCCCTGTTCTCCACGGCGGGAATCGGGGTCGTGAACCTCGTGTTCACCCTGGTCGGCATGTACCTGATCGACCGGGCCGGCCGGAAGACCCTGCTGCTGCTCGGCTCGATCGGCTACATCGTCTCGCTCGCCGCCGTGACCTGGGCCTTCGCCACGGGCGCGCGCGGCGCGCTCGTGGTGGCGTTCGTCTTCCTGTTCATCGCCTCGCACGCGGTCGGGCAGGGCGCGGTGATCTGGGTGTTCATCGCGGAGATCTTCCCGAACAACGTCCGCACGAAGGGGCAGTCGCTGGGGAGCGGAACGCACTGGGTGTTCGCGGCGACGATCGCGCTGCTGATACCCTGGCTGCTCGGGCGGTTCGAGCCGGAGGGGATCTTCGGGTTCTTCACGGCGATGATGGTGCTGCAGCTTCTGTTCGTCGTCTTCCTGATGCCGGAGACGAAGGGACGGAGCCTCGAGTCCCTGGCCGAGCAGCTGGCCGAGCACGAGGAGGCGGGCCTGGCGGAATCTGGCGTCTGACCGGAACGGAGACGGGTCCTACCCGGGCAGCTCCACGTCGAAGTCGATCCGGGCGAGCTGCTCCGGGGACTTCCCGATGCTCTCGAGGAAGGGGATCCAGCGCGGGTCGTCGTGGAGGCTCGAGAGCCACTGGACGTCCAGCGGTATCTCCGAGAGGCCCGGGTCGCCGTACTCGACGGCCTTCGCGAGCCACTCGAAGGCGCGGTCGGGCTCGCCCCGCCAGGCGTACGCGCCGGCGATGTTGTAGGCCATCTCCTGCTCGTACTTCGCGATCAGCTCAGAGAGCGCCACATCGGACTCGGCCTTCCTCCCGAGACTGTGGTACGCCGCGACCCGCCCCAGCAGGCGCCACCCCTCGTCCGGCTCCTTCTCGTTCTCCGCCAGCGCGGCCTCCGGCTCGCCCCTTCCCAGCAGAGACAGCGCGATGCCGTGATGCTGGCCGAGGTTGTCAGGCGCGAGATCGAGAGCGAGCCGGTGCTCCGCGATCGCCTCGTCCCAGCGCCCGGCGTTCCTGTAGTTGAGGGCGAGGTTCGAGCGCGCGCTCGAAGTCACCGGATCGATGAGCACGACGTACTCCTGGAGGGCGAGGGCTTCCTCGCGGCGTCCCAGATTCCCCGCGAGAGTGGCGGCGGCTCCCAGGATGCGCGCGTCCGACGGCGCGAGCTCCAGAGCCCGGTCCAGGTGACGGGCGGCGGCCGCGAGATCGTCGTCGAAGTACATCGCGACGTGGCCCAGGATCGCGTGGGCGTCGGCGTTCGTGGAGTCGAGCGCGATGGCCCTCCGCGTCGCGGCCCTCGCGAGCTCGACGCCCTCCGAGAAGGACCGCAGACCGAACCCCGTCTGATTCGTGTAGACGACCGCGAGGGCCGCCCACGTCGGGGAATAGGTCGAGTCGATCGCCAGCGACTGCTCCAGCAGCTGGACCGCGCGCTCGTACGCGTCGACCGAGCTTCGACGGTTCAGCTCCCTGGCCCGGAGGAAGAGAGCGTAAGCCTCCGGGTCCGTCTCCTCGATGTGCGGAGCCTCTCCGAGCAGGGTGACCTTCAGCTCGCGCACGACTTCCGCCGCGATCTCGTCCTGTACGGCGAACACGTCCTCGAGCGTCCGGTCCCACGTCTCCGACCAGAGATGCGTGTCCGTGCGGGCGTCGATGAGCTGGGCCGTGATCCGGATCTCGTCGCCGGCCTTCCGAACGGACCCTTCGAGCACGTGGTCCACGCCGAGCCGCCCGGCGATGTCCGGGATCTCGAGGTTCTGGCCCTTGAAGGAGAACGCCGACGTGCGGGACGCGACGCGGAGGTCCGGGATCTTCGCCAGCAGGTTCAGGAGCTCCTCGGAGATCCCGTCCGAGAAGTACTCCTGGTCGCCGTCCGGGCTCATGTCGGCGAACGGGAGCACGGCGATCGAGACTTCCCCTGTCAGGACGCCCGACGCCCCGTCCGTCGCCGGGCTTCCAGCCGACGACCGGCCGACGTACCACGCCCCCGCGAGCAGGGCCGCCAGGCCGCCGAGCGCGAGAACGCCCGCCGGCCAACGCCTGGAGCGCGGAGCGGAGAGGATCTCCGCGAGCTCGGCCGCCGTGGCGTCCTCCGTCCGGCGGATCCCCTCGGGCGTGGCCTCGAACGCCCAGGCGAGCACGACGGCGATCGGGAATCCGACCAGGACGATCGCCGTGACGAGAGGAAGGAAGCTCTCGGGCAGGCGAAGCCCCTCGCCCAGCAGGTCGGCCAGCTGGAGGACGAGGAACGCCACCGCGCCGTAGGCCGCGATCACGCGGAAGACGCGACGGCGCTTCAGCTCGGCGAAGAAGCGCTGGTACCCGGAGGCTCCGCTCGACATGGCGGACAAGATCGTGCCCGAATGGCGGTTCGGGAAGTGGGCGCGACGCCGGCAGGAGTCGAGCGCCGCCGGCCGGGCTCGCCGTGCGGACGCGCGTGCCGCATCGTCTCCCGTGCGCATCGGCGTCCCGGGGAGATCGTGCCGCCGGGACGCCCATCACGTGACCCGAACCGGGAGACGGACCGTTGGAGCTGAAGATCGCGGGGCGCGTCGTCCAGATCCTCCAGGAGCAGTCCGGCGAGGGCCGCAACGGCCCGTGGCGGAAGCAGGACTTCGTGCTTGAGACCGAGGGCGATTACGCGGCCAAGGTCTGCATCACGCAGTGGGGCGACGACATCGAGAAATTCGGCGTCCAGGAGGGCGAGCGTCTCACGGCCCACATCGACATCCGCAGCCGCGAGTACAACGGCCGCTGGTACACCGACGTGAAGGCCTGGAAGGTCGAGAAGGAGAAGGCGCCGGGCGCGGACCCCGGAATGCCGCCATCGCCGTCAGATTCGCCGCCGCTCGACGACGAGGACCTGCCTTTCTGAGACGGGCGTCGTCGGTGTCCGCCTCGCCGGTGTCCGCCGTCCGCGTCCCGGGACGCGGCTCCCGCGGGGCCGGGCGCCCGTGACCTGGCCGCTCCTCGCCCTCGGCGCGGCGCTCTTCTACGGCCTGCAGGGCGTGTGGACGAAACGGCTCACGCGAGACGTGCCGCCGGTCGTCGCGGCCTGGGCGCTGTTCGGGCTCGGATTTCCCCTGCTGGCGGCGTACCTCGCCGTGCGGGGAATCCCGGACGTGGCCCCCGTCTTCTGGATCGCGCTGGCAACGACGAGCGGGATCGGGCTGCTCGCCTACTCGCTGTACGCCTCCGCGATCCAGCGGAGCGACCTGGGCCTCACTGTGCCGCTTCTCGCCCTCACGCCGGTCCTTCTCGTCCCCGTCGAGTGGCTGCTGCTCGGCGACGTGCCCGGCCTGAGAGGCCTTGGAGGAATCCTCCTCGTCGTGGCGGGCGTATACTTGCTGAACCTCCGCGACTTCCGGGGCCAGCCGCTCGCGCCGCTCGCCGCGCCGTTCCGGGACCCCGGCGCGCGCCGGATGCTCGGCGTCGCGGTCCTCTGGTCGGTGACGGGCGTGGTCGACAGGATCGCCGTCACGGCCTCCTCGCCGGCGTTCTACGGGACGATGCAGTCGGCCGTGCTCGGCGTCGCCTTCCTGACGCTGATCTCGCGTTCCGGCGCGGCCGACCGGACTCCGGTTCCGCGGCCCTGGCCGGCCCTCGCCGTCCAGGGCTTCCTCCACGCCGCGATGTTCGTCCTGCAGATGGAGGCGCTGCGGCTCACCCTCGCCGCCAACGTGATCACGATCAAGCGGAGCGGCGCGCTCGTAACGGTGCTGATCGGCGCGCTCGCGTTCGGCGAGCGGGACCTCAGGAAACGGTTGCTCGGGACCCTGCTCACGGTGATCGGCGTGTTGCTGGTCGCGAGGGGATGAGGGGTGCGGTGCGGGCGCAACACCCGGCCGGGACTCGATCCTGTCTCGCGCCCGCCGAGGTGCAGGCGCACGGCGTGAGCGGTCGAGCCGGCGCGGACAGGGTCGACCGGACCGAGGTGACGGGATGTGCCGGAGTTATCGGATCGCCGCACATGACGCGCGTCGAGGCCCCGGGCGCGGGCCGATGCGGGTCTCGCAGCCGGCGGGCACGGTACCTGCGTTCCCGGGGTCGGAATGTCCGGTGACGGCACGCGGAAGGACACCATGCGGATCGCGATCCTCACGGTCGGGAGCCGGGGCGACGTACAGCCCAACGCGGCGCTCGCGGCCTCCCTCGCCCGGGCGGGACACGAGACCGTTCTCGCCGCGCACGAGGGGTCGGAGGGGCTGGTGGCCTCGGCCGGCGTCCCGTTCGCGATCATGCCGGGCGGGTTCACGGCGGAGCAACGGGAGCTGGAGAAGAACCCGGCCGAGCTCCTCCGGATTCGGATGCGGACGGCCCTCGAGCTCTGCCGGGGTGCCGACGCGATCGTCTACAACAACCTCGCGTTCTTCGGATACGACGTCGCGGAGCGGCTGGGGATCCTCCCGATCCGGATGCTGTTCGAGCCCGAAGTCATGACGGGCGAGTTCCCGAGCGTCTATGCCCGGGCCCCGCGCACGCTGGGACGGGCTCACAACAGGCTCACGCACGCGATCGAGAAGCTGTCGCACTGGATTCCGGTGGCTCGCAGCGTGAACCGAGCCCGCGCGGAGGTCCTCGGGCTTCCCCCCCTTCCCGTGTGGGGACCGCACCCCCGGATGCGCCGCGAGCGCGTTCCCGTCCTGATCAGCGCGAGCCCTCAGCTCCTGCCCCGTCCCGCCGACTGGCCCTCGCGGGTGCAGGTCACAGGGTACTGGTATCTCGACGAGGGATCGGACCCCGAGATGCCGCGTGATCTGCGGGAGTTCCTGGATGCCGGGCCGGCGCCGGTGTTCGTCGAGCCAGGGAGCTTTCGGAACGACGTGTGGACGCAGATCATGCGCCGCGTGCTCGAGAGCCTCCTGAAGTCGGGCGCTAGGGTCGTGACGTCCTGGTGCGACCCGTCCTTCCCGCCGGACGCGATCCCCGAAGAACTGTTCCTGATGGACAGGGACACGAGGCACGCGGCCGTCCTGCCGCACGTTCGCGCCGTAGTAGCGCACGGCGGCGCGGGAACCATCCACGCCCTCGCGCGCGCCGGCCTCCCCGCACTGGTCATCTCGATCTTCCCCTCGCACGCCTACTGGGGCAGGCGAATCCGGGATCGCGGAATGGGACCGGGTCCGATCCCGTTCCAGAAGGCCACGCCCGATCGGATCGCCCGCGGGATCGACGACCTCCTCTCCACGGACGCGTTCGCGACGCGAGCGCGCGAGATCGGGGCGCTCGTGCGGGGGGAGCGGGGCGCGGATCTGGCGGTCCGACACATCGAGCGCTGGGTCACGGGGACCTCGGGTGCGTTCGAGCGTCCCGTGGAGGGCCGTGCGCGCGACCTCCGACGTGCAGCGGCGGGAGACCCGCGGCCGACCTGACCGCCTGCCGCCTTCCGGTGGGCCATGCCGTCGACACACCTCACCTCTGCAACGTGGGAAGTGTAGCCGCGTGAACCCGGGATCGGTTTCACTCTCCGCGCCAGATTTCAACCGACGGGCCGGGAACTCCGGACCCGATCACGATGGCTGATCGCGCCGGGACCCGGGTCGCCACGGGATTCCAAGCGGCGTTCTGCTCGTCGCGGGGGACTGACTCGGACGACGCCTACTCCGGGAGCCGGACCTCGAACTGGATCGCGGCGAGCTGACCAGGCGACTTTCCGATGCTCTCGAGGAACGGGATCCAGCGTGGCTCGTCGGTCAGGTTGGAAAACCACTGCCTATCCAGGGGGATCTCGGACAGGCCCGGGTCGCCGTACTCCACGGCCTTGCCCAGCCACTCGAAGGCGCGGTCCGCCTCGCCCCGGTACGCCAGCACGCCGGCGATGTTGTAGGCCATTTCCTGCCCGTACTTCGCGATCAGCTCCCGGAGCGCGGCGTCCGAGTCCGCCGCCCGGCCCAGGTCGTGATATGCCGCCACGCGCCCGAGCAGCCTCCATCCCTCGTCCGGCTCCCGCTCGTTGGCCGCGAGCGCCGCCTCGAACTCGCCCTTGCCGAGCAACGCCCGCCCGATGCTGTGGTGGGCGGCTACGCTGCTCGGGGCCAGGTCGAGGGCGGTCCGGAACTGGGAGATCGCCTCGTCCCAACGGCCGGCACTCTGATAGAGGAGCCCCCGGTTGAGGTAGCTGCGGGGATTCACCCGGTCGAGCGCGACCGCGCGCCCCTGGAGTGCGATCGACTCGTCCAGCCGTCCCAGGTCCGAGGCCAGGATCGCTGCGCCGCTGAGAATGTCGGAATCGGTCGGTGCGAGCTCGAGCGCGCGCTCCATCCGCCGGGCCGCCTCCGCGAGATCTCCCTCGAACGCGTTGGCGATCCGACTGAGCGTGGCGTGGGCGGGCGCGTAGCGGGGATCGATCGCGAGCGCCCGCTCCGCCGCGTCCCTGGCCGGCCGGACTCTCGCGTCGAACGGCTGCTGTCCTCCGGACATGACGCCCGCCTGCACGAATAGGTTCGCGGCCAGCTCGCTCCACGCCGGTGCATACGCGGAGTCGATCGCGAGCGCCTGTCGCAGCAGCTCGTTCGACCGTTCGAACCCCGCGGCCGTGCCCTGTCGTCCGAGCTGGCGGGCCTGCAGGAACAGGGCGTACGCCTCAGGGTCCGTCTCCTCCACGTGCGGTGGCTCGCCGAGCAGAGTCACCTTGAGCTGCGCCGCCACCTCCGCCGCGATCTCGTCCTGCACGGCGAAGATGTCCTCCAGCGTCCGGTCCCACGTGGCCGACCAGAGGTGCGTGTCCGAGCGCCCGTCGATGAGCTGTGCCGTGATCCGCACCTCATCGCCCGCCTTCCGCACCGAGCCCTCGAGCACGTGTGCCACGTCGAGGCGCCGGGCGATCTCCGGGATCTCGAGGTTCTGGTTCTTGAAGGAGAACGCGGAAGTCCGCGACGCGACCCGAAGCTCCGGGATCTTCGCCAGCAGGTTGAGGAGCTCCTCGGAAATCCCGTCGGAAAAGTACTCCTGCTCGTCGTCGGAGCTCATGTTGACGAACGGCAGCACCGCCACAGAAGCCGCGACGGGACCCTTCTCCACCCGTTCGGTGTCTTCCGCGGGCGCCGACTGGCGGCCCACGAACCACGCTCCGGCGAGCAACGCCATCAGGCCAGCGAGCGCCAGCAGACCGGATGCCCACTGCTTGTGCGCCGGGGCGGCGAGCATCTCCGTCAGCTCGCCCGGCGAAGCTTCGGCCGTCCGCCGCATCCCCTCCGGCGTCATCTCGAACGCCCAGGCGAGCACGACCACGACCGGGAGGCCGAGCAGGGCGAGGGCCACGACGAGCGTCACCGACCAGTCGGGCAGCGCCAGGCGGGGGAAAACGGCGTCCGCGGCCTCGATGACGGCGAACGCGGCCGCGCCGTACATCGCGATGACGCGAGGCACGCGGCGGCGTCTCAGTTCGGCGAAAAAGCGGCTCGAAGCAGGCGTCCCGTCGGACATTGTCGTAATATCGCGGGCGGAAGATCGAGCGGAAAGGACGTCGGGACGGGACGGCGTAGAAGCGCAGAGGGGGTCGGCCCGGTTCGCACCTCTGCGATATTCGATCCGCCGTTCTGACGGGCGAAGGTCGGTCACTCCATGACCGGAGTCGATTCCAGGTGGGTCGTAACGTGTTCGCGTGCTTGCGAGCGGCCGGCGTCTGTGCCGGTTGCGCTGGGAGCCACGATCGGAACGGCGGCTGATCATGCCACCCGGTGAGAAGCGCCCCCCGCGTCAGCCCGGCTGGATCAAGAGGGGCCAGCCGCCGCCGAGACCCCGTCCGCCCGCTCCGGGTAAGACGAAGTCCACGAAGCCCGCATCGAAGAAACGTCCGACCAAGTAGCCGACCATACGAAGAGGGGCGGCCCGGGCCGGATTCGCCGTCAGCTGCGCGAGCAGCCTCGGACGTTCAGCCCGGGCGGGTGGTCGAGAGTGACGCCCGGGCTCCCGCCCGGTCGCGATGTCGCCTGCGAGCCGGCGAAGGCGAACGTCCGGATCACGGTGACGCTCCCGGACTCCGGACACTGCGCGGTCAGGCTGGTGTCGAACGACAGCTCCCCCTCCGCGTAGGAGCCGGTATACCGGTCGTCGGCCGATAGGAGCGTTCACCCCGTCGCTTCCCCGAACGCGGGCCCGCCGCGGAACCTGCCGGCGACCCTCCCGGTTCGGTCTCCGGAACGCGTCCTCGACGGACGCACGGAACCGGATTCGCCTGAAGAGTCCACTCGAAGGAGGAAGACATGAACGTACGGACCGGACGCGCCGTGGCCGCGGGCATCATCGGCACCGCCGTGATGACCGCCGTGGGACTCTGGATGGCGCCCCTGATGGGCATTCCGCCGATGAACCCGGCGCAGATGCTGGCCGGCGCGATGGGCGGCAGCCTCGTGCTGGGCTGGATGGCGCACTTCATGATCGGCGTGATCCTGGCCGTCGGCTACGCCGTGCTCGCGCCGCGGCTTCCCGGCGCCCCGGCCCTGCGGGGAGCACTCTACGCGATCGCGCCGTTCCTGATGGCGCAGCTCCTCGTGATTCCGATGATGGGAATGCCGGTCTTCTCCGGCTCCGCGGTCATGGCGATGGGGAGCCTGATCGGACACCTTGTGTACGGAGTCGTCGTCGGGCAGGTCTACGGGGCGGTCCCGACGCACGTCGAGTCGGGAGCGGCGGCCGCGACGGCTGGCTGAGCTCGGGGGATCCGCCCGGTCGATCGCTTCATCCGGGGCATGCCGATCGGGCGGATCTCGCCGTCCACGCCATCGCTCTCAGACTCCTGCCGCTCGACGGCGGCTACGGTTCTCCCGGGCTCGCCGCCTTCTCCGCCTCCTGGCGGATCCGTCGGACCATGGCGGCGAGCCCGTTGGCGCGGGCCGGCGAGAGATGCGTCTGCAACCCCGCGGCGTCGAAGACCCTGAGGTCGGCCGCGAGGATCTCGGCCGGCGTGCGGGCGTCCAGCAGCCGCAGGATGAGCGCGATGATCCCCCGGGTGATCATCGCGTCGCTGTCGGCCACGATGTGAAGCCGACCGTCGCGGAGCTCCGTGCGGATCCAGACGCGGGACTGGCATCCCGCGACCGAGTGCTCGTCGCGGCGGATCGCCGCATCCGGGACGCGCAGCTCCCTCCCCAGCCCGACGAGGTACTCGTACTTCGCCATCAGGTCGTCGAGACCCGCCATCTCGGCGATGATCGCGTCCCCTGCCGCCTCGACGGACCGGGACCGGTCGCCGGCCGGGGTGCCCGTCACCGGACCCGCCCGACCGGGACGCCGGTCTCGATGGGATTCGCGTCGTCGGCGCTCCACTCGTACCATCCACCGTCGAACACGGCGACGCGGGGCCAGCCCATCAGCCACGCGTTGAAGAAGGCCTCGCTCCCCCGCCACCCGGTGCCGCAGTAAAAGGCGTTCCGCCTGGCGGGCGTGATCCCGGCGCTCCGCCACGACGCCTCGATCTCGTGGTACTCCCGTGTCGTGTGGTCGAGGTTGCGGTAGTTCTCCATGTGGTAGGCGTCGCTTCCGCAGCTCCCGAACACGGAGCCGGGGATCCGGCCCCGTTTCTCGATGTAGTTGTAACCGCTCACCTCGCCGACGTACTCCGGCCAGCTGCGCACGCTCACGAGGTTTCCGTCCGGCGCGACGAGGATCTCCCTCGCCTCGGGCAGGTCCACGGCGAGCTCGGGGGCCCCCGGGATCGGGGACCCGAACTCCGCCGCCGGCCGTGCCTCGCCTTCGTCCGTCGAGACTTCGAGACCCGCGTCCATCCAGGACTGGAAGCCCCCGTTGAGGACGCGGACGTCCTTCACGCCGGCCCAGAGCATGATGAAGGCGCAGCGGAACGCCGCCAGCTGGCCGGCGCTGCTCCCCGGAAAAGGGTCGCGGTTGTCGGGGAAGGAGTATCTGCCGTACAGCACGACCGTCGTGTCCGAGGTGATTCCCAGCCCGAGCAGCGCGCGGTGCACCTCCTCGGGAGCCCGGCGGTTCCAGGTCTCCGGGGATTCGAGAAGGAGGGTGTCGAGGTCCAGGGCGCCGGGAACGTGCCCCTTCAGGTAGTCGTCCCGGTTCCGGTAGTGCGCGTGGCAGAGGACGAAACCGTCGCCGACGGCGTCCGGAGCATCCGTCCCCGGGAGCCGTTCCGCGAGCCACGAGGCGGGCACCAGGTGCTCGTGCCGCGCCAGGCGATCCATGGGCAGGGCCTCGTCCGTGCACCACTCCGTCACGAAGTCGTGATAGGCCGCGATGCGGGTGTAGCCCGCCCGCCGGAACCTGTCCGCGACGCGTGCCGTCTCCTCCGGATCGTAGCCGTACAGGACGAGGTCGTGCTCCGGCCGGATCTCCTTGGCACGGACGATCTCGATCCAGTCGAGGTAGGCGCTCCACTTGAAGGGCAGCGTCCTCGCCCCGCGGATGTGCCCTCCCCGGCTCTCCCCCTGCAGCCGCCATCCGTTGTAGGCGTCGATGGGACGGACGTCCACGATCTGCGCGCCGGGAGCGTCGAGAAGCGCGAGCAGCTCCGTGGTGGAAAGACTGTCCGGCCTGTTTCTCAAGGTGAGATCCTTCCGGGGCTCGCGAGTATGTTCAAGAGACGGAATGCGGGAGCCAAACGTAGGCCGGCGGGCGACCCGGCGCGATGGCGACGGGGGGTTTCCGTGGGTCCCTCGGCGTACGGGGGAACCGATCCGACCACGGCCGGTGTTTGAGGAGGGAGCGGGCGTGCGGACTTGCCGGACGAGTCCTCGCGCAGACCCGTCGTGCGGACGCACGAACACGGCCGGGCAACTACTTTCACCGCCCGAGAGGAGCGAACCGATGCCGCTGAGCGACCGCCAGCTCGCCGACTGCGAGCGCCACGAATGGGACTTCTCGGACCTGCGCGCCCTGTTCCTCAACTGCACGCTGAAACCGAGCCCGACGCTCTCGCACACCGAGGGCCTGATGGTCATCTCCCGGGCGATCCTCGAGCGGAACGGCGTCTCCGTGGAGCTGCTGCGTCCCGTCGACTTCCGGATCGCGCACGGCGTGTATCCGGACATGACCGAGCACGGCTGGGAGCGCGACGACTGGCCGGAGATCCAGGAGAAGGTGATGGCGGCCGACATCCTCGTGCTCGGCACGCCGATCTGGCTCGGAGAGAAGTCCTCGGTGTGCACGCAGGTGATCGAGCGCCTGTACGGCAGCTCCGGCATCCTGAACGAGCGGGGCCAGTACGCCTACTACGGCCGCGTCGGGGGCTGCCTCGTCACCGGGAACGAGGACGGGATCAAGCACTGCGCGATGAACATTCTCTACTCGCTCCAGCACCTCGGCTACGTGGTCCCGCCACAGGCCGACGCGGGCTGGATCGGAGAGGCGGGGCCCGGGCCCTCGTACCTGGACCCGGGGTCGGGGGGGCCGGAGAACGACTTCACGAACCGCAACACCACGTTCATGACCTGGAACCTCCTGCACCTCGCCCGGATGCTGAGGGACCGGGGCGGGATCCCGGCGCACGGCAACCAGCGCTCGGAGTGGGACGCCGGCTGCCGGTTCGACTATCCGAACCCGGAGTACCGATGAGCGCGGACCCCGGCCCGCTGCGTCGCTCCATCGCGACCGATGTCAGGGAGGGCCTGGGACGGCCGCCGCGCACCCTGCCGCCCAAGTACTTCTACGACGCCCGGGGGTCGCGGCTGTTCGAGGAGATCACGAGCCTGCCCGAGTACTACCTGACCCGGACGGAACGGTCGATTCTCGAGCGCGCGGCCGCGCTGCTCATCGATTCGGTCCGACCCGCGGCGCTGATCGAGTTCGGATCCGGGAGCTCCGGGAAGACGGAGATCCTTCTCGACGAGGGGGTGCGGCAGGGGTGCCTGCGCCGGTATCGAGCCGTCGACGTGAGCCCGGAGGCGGTTCGAGGTGCCACGGAGCGCCTCTCCGGACTCTACCCGGACCTCGAGGTGGACGGCGTCGTGGCCGACTTCCACGACGACCTCGCCCTGCGAGCCGACGGAGGGCCGCGGCTCGTCCTGTTCCTGGGGAGCACGATCGGGAACCTCGCCCCGGCCGCCGCCGCGTCCTTCGTGAGAGACGTCCGGGAGCGTCTCGCGCCCGCGGACGCGTTCCTCGTCGGATTCGACCTCATGAAGGACCGGCGACGCCTCGTGGCGGCCTACGACGACGCCCGGGGCGTCACGGCGGCGTTCAACAGAAACGCACTGCTCGTCCTCAACCGCCACCTGGGCTCCGACTTCGATCCCGAGGCGTTCGCTCACCGGGCCGTGTGGAACGAAGCGGATTCCCGCATCGAGATGCATCTGGTCTCCACCAGGACCCAGACGATTCACCTTCCCGCGCTGGACATGCGCCTTACGTTTGCCCCCGGGGAGTCCATCTGCACCGAGCTGAGCCACAAGTTCACGCGCGAGTCGGCCACGCGCCTGCTCGAGGACGGCGAATTCCGTCTGGACAGGTGGGACACCGACGCCGACGGCCTGTTCGCCGTCGCGCTCGCCCGCCCGGCGACGCGGTCCGCGTGATCCGTCACGTCCCGGGTGCAGGAGTCAGTCTCCGAGCCGGGGGTCGACCTCGGCCCCGGTCCGGCGGCCCGCCATCACTCATTCCGGTCCTCCTCCGCCGATTGCGCCTCGAGCAGCCTGCGGAACAGGCGACGGCGAAACGCGGGCGTCGCGCGCTCCCCTTCCGCGACCCGATGCATGAACCTGAAGTACGCCCGCTGGAAGTCGTACTGCGGATAGCACTTCTCGCAGACCTCGAGATGCCGCTGCACCTCGGCCTCCTCCTCGGGACCGAGCTCCGCGTCGAGGAACTCCCAGAGACGGCGCATCGCCTCGTCGCAGGAGATCATTCCCATCGCTCTTCGGATCATGCTTCCTCCGGCACGTCTGCGTACCCCTCGCGAACGGCGAACTCCCGCAGCCGCTCCTGAAGTTGTCTCCGCGCGCGAAACAGGCGGCTCTTCACGGTGCCCACCGGGATCTCCAGGACGGTCGCGATCTCGGCGTAGTTGAGGTCGCCCAGGTCGCTGAGGACGAGTACGTCCCGGAAATCCGGGGGCAGCGCGTCGATCGCGTCCACGACTTCGTCGTGAATGAGGCGGGAGAAGAACTCCTCCTCCGGATCGGGCGCGGGCCGCCCCAGCGACCGGATGCCGACCAGCGCCTCGGCCCTCGGGTCCATGTCCGCCAACGGCTTCTCCCTCCGCGATCGGGCGCTGTCCCGCCCGTGAAGGAACGTGTTCCGACAGATCGTGAACAGCCAGGACCGCACGTGCGTGCCCCGCTCGAACGTGTGCCAGAACCTGAGCGCCCGGACGAACGTGTCCTGCACGAGGTCCTCGGCCGCGTCGCGGTCGCCGCCCGTGAGACGGAGCGTGAACGCGTGAACGGCGTCGAGCCAGGGAAGCGCCTCCTCGGCGAACCCTTCGGCCGCGATCGCGCCTCCCGCCTCCGGACCGAGGTCCGGGGCCGGCGCGACTTCGATCCGCTCGCGGCCCGGATGCACCTCGTGGGCGACCTGGCCCGAGAGCACGGACCACGCCATGCGGACCTGGGCCCAGAGCTCCGTGCGACTCACCACACCCTTCCGTGCGATGACCTCATGACGTCTCCTGCGGGCGTTCTTCCGTCGACGAAACCGGATCCGCGGCCGCCGAGGTTCCCGCAGCGGAATCTTCCGACCTCCCGACGATCGGAAACCTGCGCGATCCCCGATCCGGCGACAATGCAGGAAGGAGCGGCCGGGGACGTGAACGTCCGGGCAGCCTCACGGCCGCGGGCCCGCGCCCGGCGAAACCGGCGGCGCGGGTCCGCCGATGCGCCGTCGGGCACGAACGGAGCCCCTTCCCGGTTCTCCCGGGTGAAGCTCGCTGGAGGGCTGGCCATCGGGACGACGAGGGGAGGGGATCATGGGGGCCATCGGAGACCTGCTGCACGGCTGGGGATATCCGCTGCTGGTGCTGCTCGGGTTCATCGAATTCATCAGGCTTCCGGTGGCCAGCGTTCCGGTCCTGGTCCTCGCGGGCGCCGCCGTCGCCACGGGCGATCTCTCCCTGCCCCTCGTCGTGCTCAGCGCGGCCGCGCGGAGGGCTGGCCGCCGACCTGACCTGGTACGGGCTCACGCGGTGGCGTGGTCCCGGTCTCGTGGACACGGCCTGCAACCTGACGTCGAATCCCGGTGCCTGCGTCGTCCGGGTGACCGCGAGGGTTCGCCGGGTCGGCCCGCTGTACGTGCTTCCCTCGAAGTTCCTGCCCGGAACGGGGAACCTCATCGCGGCGGCCAGCGGCCTGGCGGGCATCCGCGCCCGCGCGTTCGTGCTCGTGGACGGCGTGGCCCTCCTGGCCTGGGCGGGCTTCTACGCGGCGGCCGGCTACCTGTTCTCGGCGGA
Source organism: Gemmatimonadota bacterium (assembly GCA_046484665.1). Taxonomy (GTDB): domain Bacteria; phylum Gemmatimonadota; class Gemmatimonadetes; order Palauibacterales; family Palauibacteraceae; genus Carthagonibacter. Next base: position 25,213 of record JAWOIN010000180.1, on the reverse strand, counting down.
AGTGGCCGGGATCGTCGCGTGGGTCGGGCACTTCGCGAACATCGCCGTCGGGATCGCCGCGTCGCTTATCCTCGGCGCGACCGGCTGGCGCATCGTGCGGGCCAGGCAGCACGCGCACATGCACGCCACCGCCGGGATCGAAGACGCGAGGGACGTCACCGCGCGTGCACGCTGCCGTGCCATCGATCCGGCCCGTGATACCATGTCCATGGGTGAGCAGACGGCGTGATGGGCAGGAGTGCCGCCGGCCTGGCTCCGGGACACCCGGGCTCCCGTCCGGTCGCGATGTCGCCTACGATCCGGCGAAGGCGAACGTCCAGACCACGGTGACGCTCCCGGACTCCGGGCACTGCGCGGTCAGGCTGGTCTCGAACGACAGCGCCCCCTCCGCGTAGGAGCCGGAATACCGATCGTCGGCCGACAGGAGTGTGCACCCCGTCGATTCCTCGAACGCGGGCCCGCCACCCCCGGACGCGCCGAGCAGCAGCGAGACCGCGCCGTCCGCCGCGACGGTGCCCGTGACGAAGCCGCTCCCGGCCTCGCAGTCCTCGCTCGCGGACTGGGAGAAGGTGCCCTCGAAGACCCCTCCCGACTGGTCGGTGACCATGACCGTGCCCGCGCAGACCTGCGTGGTCGTCTCGAGCCCCGGCCCTTCCACCGTCACCGTCCACGTCCCGTCGTAGGCGCCGACCAGGTTCGGGGCCGCGGGCCCGGTCGGATCGTCGTCCCCGCACGCGGCGAGCGTGAGCATTCCGACCGTGACGCAGAGGAAAGCCAGTCGCATGTACCGACCTTTCGGATCGAGAGGAGCGGTGGCGTTCGCCACAGTGACCCCGGCTGGACTCGAACCAGCGACCTTCGGATTAGGAATACCAGGCCCGCCTTCTCCGGCGTGACCCGGCTTCTCTCACGTCGCGGAAGATAGGGCCGATCCGGCCCTTTCCGCACCTGTCTCCTTCTCTCGCGTGCCCTCCCTTCTCTGATCTCAGTCAAAGTACGGGCAAAGTGATGCTCGGACTGGGCGACGACGTGATGGTGGCCGCTCTGATCGACCGACATTTGCATCACTGCAAGATCATGATCATCCGTTGAAAACATCTGCCGGATGCATATGCAGTCGGACCTCTAGTGACGTTTCCCCCCGGGTTTGGTCCGCCTCTAAGCTGAGGGTCTGGATTCCTGTCGTGCCCCCCAAGCTGATCCATGAACGAGGTGGGCACCGCACCGACCGCAATCCTAACTGTGCAGGCGGTCTCGTTTCAGGGGGTCAGGTCATGCCGCTCATGCCCCTGCTCCCCTTTCCTTGCCCGGTCGCGGGGAGGCCGCCGGGTGGCGGCTCCCTCCCCCGATGGCCGATGCGAAGATGCAGCCTTACGTTACGTGAGGGTCAAGGAGCAGGTCATCTCCCCTCCGGAGATCCCCCGTTTGGAGCCGGAGGGTCTCGCGGGCACCGACGGGCTCCCGGAGGAACCATGATCGCAGTTGTCGCTTCCGTCATCGCTGTCATCGTGGCCGTCTTCCTCCTGGGTTGGAGCGCCTGGAGCGTCCGGCGGCAGCGCCGCGTCCTGGGAGCCGACCGCTACCGCGAGTGCCTCGCCATCACCCGGACCCTGGGCCGGTATTCCGGGCGTATCCGTACCCTCGCGCGGCTCAAGTGGGTGGCGCTGGGAGGTGGCCTGGCCCTGCTGGCAGCCCAGTGGGCGGGAGATGCAGGGCCAATCCCGGCCCTGGCAGCACTCTTCCTCCTCGTGACGGGCCTGGGCCAGTGGACCCGAGAGAGGGTCCCCGCCTCGATCCTGGTCCTGGGGAGCTCGGGCGAGGAGCAGATCTCGCTCCAGGCCGCCATCCGCGACGCAGTGCTTCCCTTCCGCCCCGTGAGCCTGCTCCAGACGGGGATCCTCGCCACCGATATGAAGATCCCCGGCGACTGCTTCCGCATCGACCGCGGGGTGGATTGGCGGGACGCGGTGTCGTCGTTCGCCCGCTCGGTCGCGCTCATCGTCCTGGACACCCGCCGGATCACCCCGTTCGTCCAGGAGGAGATCCTCCACCTGACCGAGGCGGGCTACGCCTTCAAGACCGTCGTGGTGGGCGCGGCGGGGGAGCCCTCTCTCCGGTCGGCCACCACGGTACCGGACACCTCCACCGCCCTTGCCCTCCTCCGCTTCCTCCTGCTGGAACGCGAGACCCTGCCCTCGCCCGAGCGACCTGCGGCGGTCCTGGCCCGGGAGCGGTCCCAAGGGGGTTCCGCGCAGGTTGCGGGGACCCCGGGCCCGCCGGCGGAGATCCCGCTTTCCCCGCGAACGCGGCCGAGCTGCCCCGGGCTCTCCCCCTTCTCCTTTCGCGCGCCGCCCGCCTGGCACTGTCGGGTGCTCGCGGAGCAGCCCACCAGCTTCGCGGCCCTCCTCAGGCCGCCCGAGAGCGGCGGCTCGGGGCTGGGAGGGATTTTCCGGCGGCGCTCGCGCCTGGACTTCATGGTGTTCCAGTACTCGGAGCCCACCGTCACGGACGAGTCGACCTTCCGGGCGGCTACCGAGCAGAACCTCGCCGCCCGGGGCGCCACCATCACCCGCCAGGAGATGCTGCGCCGCGGTGGGGCGCTGTGCCACGAGTGCCACTTCCAGCAGGGCATCAGCCACGGGTACCTGGTGCGCTTCATCACCGGCGAGAACGAGTACGTGGTGCACTGGCTCGCCATGGACGGACCCACCATGACCCGCCACCTCGGCACCGTGAAGACCTTCGTGGAGGAGATCGAGGCGTAAGGACAGGGGCCAGCCCGCTCCAGGGCGGTCCCCTGTACCCGGACGGCGGAGGGATCGCAGGTTACTCAGCTATCGTCCCGTATGCGGGCCGTGGCGAGGTGCGCCCCGGCCAGGAGCGCCAGCCAGACCCCCAGGATCAGGGTCCAGGGAGCGTCCCACCCGCCGAACGCCCGCACCACCACGGCCATGGCCGCCGCCCCGTTGATCAGAGTGGCCAGGCAGCCGATGGCCTGCCCCGTACCGCTCCTCCACAGGGGAGAACGGGGCCCCCACTCGGGGGAGACGAGCCACACGCTCCCGGTCGCCACCAGCGCCAGCGCCGAGGCCCCGATCAGCCACCACGGCACCCCCGGCGCAAAGTCGTTCCTGGCGGCAAGCAGGGCCACCGTGAGGAAAAGGAAGAAAGTGTAGCTGCCAGCCACAAGCGAGCGCAGGCGAGGGGATGCCGGCGGCGCGGCCAGCGCCCGGAGATAGTCCGCCATCACCTCCTGGGGAGTGAGGGAGAGCTGGTCCGAGCGCATCCACAAGGGCGTGTGCAGGGCGAACTGGAAGAACCCAATCCGGTCCCCGGGGCGGATTCCGGGATCCACGGCCTCTCCCGGTCCAGTTCCCCGCACCGTCTTCGTGGCCCCGGCGCTCTCGTACTCCAGCTCCCAGCCCACCTCCCCTGCCGACCGCCGCCACCGAAGCGCCCGAGCCGTGCCCCCTGCCGACGCCAGGTGCCCGTAACCGACGGAGGGCTCCTCGTGACCGGGCCACCCACGTCGGCCCTGCTCGGCCATCCACTCCCGGTGGCTCTCCCTGCGGTAGACCGCGGCGTAGGTGTTCTCGAGAATCTCCCCCTCGTTCATTCCGGCGCAGTCCACTACCCGCGACCGTGCCCGCAGCGCGGGAAGCGGGACATCCTCGAGCTTCAGGACCACGAAATGGAAGCCGGGCTCCCGCTCCGCCTTCTCCTCGGCGTACTCGATCTCCCGGCGCACCCAGGGCGAGTCCAGAGCAGGGCCGGTGAGGAGGAGGGCCAGGATCTGGCACTCCTGCACCGAGGCGCGCAGCCATGCGGCGATCCCCTCCTCGTGGCCGGGGTGCTCCCCCGGGTGCCCCTGGTCGAACCAGACCCCCACGTTTCCCTCGGAGCGGAGCTGGCGGTAGAGCCACTGGGCCAGGAGGGCGTTCTGGCTGGAGTAGCTCAGGAACACCCCGGCGGCGTCCAGGGGAGTATCGGACACCCGGTCGCCCGGCTGGAGCGGACGCAAGGGGAGGCCCGTGTCCGTGGCCAGAGTCTGGAGCCACCGCCGGAGGTTGGCTCCTCCTTCCCCCACCAGCCCCCCGTACTCCTCCATCCGGCTCCGGGTCTCCAGGGCCCGCGCCATGGCCGCGTCCGTCTCGGGATGGTAGCGGTGGGCCCCCGCGGTCCAGATGCCGCTCCAGGCGTTGGCGCGCAGGTAGATGGCTCTCCCCCCCGGGCGCAGGAGGGGATCGATGCCGATGTCCGAGCCGTAGTCGATGGCCACCGTGCGGTGGGGGTCGCCCGCCAGGCCCATGCGGAGCACAAGCTGGTCCCCGGCAGGCATCCACGCCAGCTCGGTCACCAGGCCCTCTTCCCCGTGGAAGTACTGGGAGATGCCGGACATGCTCGACCCCGGACGCGGGAGTGACCTGCCTCCAAGAGTGGCACCACGAATTATGCTAATCTGGCGGCATGTTCCGGCCCGTGCAGCACGGGTCGTCTGAGCCAGGTCGGGACGGGCCGAATCGCCTGCGGAGCGGGCGACCTGTAGTCAGTCCAGGGAACTGTGCGGCCGGATCGTATTGTACTCCCTGCGCCACGGCTCGACGAGAATCTGCGCTTCGCGCAGGACATGACCCCGGCTGGACTCGAACCAGCGACCTTCGGATTAGGAATCCGACGCTCTATCCTCCTGAGCTACGGGGCCAGGACCGCCCAATATAGCGGCCGGTCCCGCGTCCGCTAAGAGCGTCGCCGCGAGCTTCCGCCTGGCTTCTTCGGCTCGACCACCCGGTAGGCGCACGCGGAGTCCCCGTCGGGGATGTGCTCGACGCGCTCCAGCTCGCCGCCCACCAGCTCCTGCAGGAGCCTGATCTCGGCGCGGCAGGGGAGGTGCGTCTCGTCCACCACGGCCCGCAGCGGACAGTGGCAGAGGCGGAGCAGCGGCGTCCCGTCCTCGTCCTCGTCCACCTCGGCGAGGAAGCCGGCCTCGGTGAAGATCTGGGCCACGGCCTCGCGGCGCGCCGCCCCCTCGAGCCCGCGGGTCCGCCTCTCCGCCTCTGCGCGGCGCTCCTCGACCCGCGCCTCGAAGAAGCGCTCGAGCACCTCGTCCTGCCCCGTGTCGAGCAGGTGCCGGACGAGCTCGGCGAGCAGCTCCGCCTCGCCGCGGGGGAACAGTCCCTCTCCCCGATCGGTGAGGGCGTAGACGATCTCGGGGCGTCCCGGTCCGTCGCGCCGGCTGCCCGAGCGCTCCACGAGGCCGCGCGCGGAGAGCGCGTTCATGTGCTCCCGCAGCGTGCCGGAGGAGAGCGCGAACATCTCGGCGAGCTCGGAGATCGTGCCCTCGCCCTTCCGCTTCAGGGCTGCGAGCAGCCTCCGCTGCGTCTCCCCGAGTCCGGGGACCTTCGGCTCGATCCAGGATTCCATGGCACGCAAGATCGACCGATTCCGGCCTCCTGTCAACTGAAAAGGTTTTAACGGACTTATCCTTGACAATTATCGGGCGGGTCGATAGTCTGCGCCTACCGGTCGGAACCGAGGCACACCACACGGAGATCGAGAGATGAAGAAGCGGAGGAACGCGCGCGCCGGACTCGCCCTCCTCGCCGCGGTCGGATTCGCGGCCTGCGGGGGGGACGCGGGCGCGGGAGGAGACGCGGCGGAGGGCGCCGCCGGCGATACGCCCGCGACGGCGGACGCGGGAGGCGGAGACGCGACCGAGCTCGCGAGGAAGATCGGGCCCATCGCGGAAGTCGAGCTCGGCCCGATCGAGGCGGCGCTCGCGGAGCGGGGCGAGGCGGCGTTCCAGTCGAAGTGCTCGGCCTGCCACAAGCTCGACGAGCGCTACGTCGGCCCCCCGCTCGGCGACGTGACGGAGCGCCGGGCTCCGGAGTTCGTGATGAACATGATGCTGAACCCCGAGGGCATGGTCCGCGACCACCCCGAGGTGAAGGCGATGCTCGCCCAGTACTACACGCCGATGCCCAACCAGAATCTCACGCGGGAAGAGGCCCGCGCCATCCTCGAGTACCTGCGGCACGAAGCCGCCGAGGCCGCCGCGGAGGCGGATGAGGCGGAAGACGCGGACGCGTCGGAGATGCCGGAATGAGACCCCCCCTGACCCGTAACGGGAGCGGAGCCATGAACAGGATCGACCCCCTGGTCCGAGCCGGCGCGATCGCGGTCGCGGTCGCGTTCGCCGGAGCGTTCGCGTTCGCGTGCGGCACCGCCGGGCCGGACGCGGGCACCGCCGACGCCGCGCAGGCCGTGTACGTCGCGCCCGGCGAGTACGACGAGTTCTACGCGTTCATGTCGGGCGGCTTCAGCGGGAACCTCACCGTGCACGGGCTGCCCTCGGGCCGACTGCTGAAGACGGTGCCCGTGTTCTCGCAGTTCCCCGAGAACGGGTGGGGCTACTCGGAAGAGACGAAGCCGATGCTGATGACGAGCTTCGGGTTCGTGCCCTGGGACGACTCGCATCACCCCGAGCTCTCGCAGACGGACGGCGTCCCCGACGGGCGATGGATCTTCATCAACGGCAACAACACGCCGCGCGTGGCCCGGATCGACCTCACGACGTTCGAGACGGACGAGATCCTCGAGATCCCGAACTCGGCCGGGAACCACGCCTCGCCGTTCATCACGCCGGACTCGAAATACCTCGTGGCCTCGACCCGGTTCAGCGTTCCGATCCCGCAGGCGGACGTCTCGATCGACTCCTACAAGGAGAACTTCCGGGGGACGATCTCGTTCATCCGCGCGGACCTTCCGGGCGAGATGGACATCGCGTTCCAGATCGAGGTGCCGGGCTACAACTACGACCTCTCCCACTCGGGCCGCGGCCCGTCCTACGGCTGGGCGTTCCTCACGACGTACAACACGGAGCAGGCGCACACCCTGCTCGAGATCCAGGCGTCGCGGAACGACAAGGACTTCATCGCGGCCGTGAACTGGCAGCGGGCGGAGGAGTGCATCGCGGGCGGCGCGGGCGAGTTGCGGAACACCCCCTACGCCCACAACCACGTCGGCGAGGACCGCGTCGCGCGGCACGAGATGAAGAGCGGGGTCCGGCTGCTGACGCCGGCCGACTGCTCCGACATGATCTACTTCCTGCCCACGCCGAAGTCGCCGCACGGCGTCGACGTGGACCCGACCGGCGAGTACATCGTCGGCGGCGGGAAGCTCGCCACGGTGATCCCGGTCCACTCGTTCTCGAAGATGCTCGAGGCGATCGAGAACGAGCGGTACGAGACGGTGATCGAGGGGATCCCGGTCCTCGAGTACGAGGCCGTCCTGGCCGGAGAGGTCCAGGACCCGGGCCTCGGACCGCTCCACACCGAGTTCGACGGGAAGGGAAACGCCTACACGTCGGTGTTCATCTCCTCCGAGGTCGTGAAGTGGAAGCTCGGGACCTGGGAGGTGCTGGACCGGATCCCGGTCTACTACTCGATCGGCCACCTGATGATTCCGGGCGGCGACTCGTCGCAGCCGTGGGGCAAGTACCTGGTCGCGCTCAACAAGATCACGAAGGACCGCTACCTGCCGACGGGCCCGGAGCTCGCCCACGCGGCGCAGCTGATCGACATCTCGGGCGACAGGATGCGGCTGCTGCTCGACTTCCCGACCATGGGCGAGCCGCACTACGCGCAGGGGCTGAAGGCGGACATCATCATGGACAGGCAGGTCAAGATGTACCAGCTGTCCGGGAACACGAACCCGCACTTCACGCCGAGCGAGGCGGAGGCGAAGGTCGTGCGCGACGGCCGGAAGGTCCGGATCTACATGACGACGATCCGGAGCCACTTCACGCCGGACAACATCGAGGGCGTGATGGTCGGGGACACGGTGTACTTCCACGTCACGAACCTCGAGCAGGACTGGGACGTCCCGCACGGCTTCGCGATGATGGGCGCGAACAACGCCGAACTCCTCGTGATGCCGGGCGAGACGCGGACCCTGACCTGGGTCGCCGACCGCCCCGGCGTCTACCCGTTCTACTGCACGGACTTCTGCTCGGCCCTCCACCAGGAGATGCAGGGCTACGTCCGGGTCTCCCCGCGCGGCTCGGACGTGCCGCTGTCGTGGGGCACGGGCGACTGACGGGACTCGAGCGACCGGGAGGCCGCCGTGCGCGGCCTCCCGGCCGGAGGTCTGCCGATCGATGAACGACCGAACCGCTCCGGCCTGGGCCCGGATCACCGTCCTCGCGGCGTCGCTCGCCCTGCTCGCCGCCTACTCTCTCCCGCTGTGGAAGATCGCGCTCGAGGCGCCCCAGTATCCCGAGGGCCTCGGGATGCTGATCCGGGTGAACACGATCGAGGGACTCGGGCCGAACGACCTCAACAACATCAACAACCTGAACCACTACATCGGGATGAAGCGGATCGTGCCGGACTCGATCCCGGAGCTCCGGTTCATGCCGTGGATCCTGGGCGCCCTCATCGCCTGGGGCGTCGCGGCCGCCGCAACCGGCCGGCGCTGGATGATTTGCGCCTGGTTCGGGCTGCTGGCCGCCGCCGCGCTCGCCGGACTCGCCGACTTCTGGCGCTGGGGCTACGACTACGGGCACGACCTCGACGCCGAGAACGCGATCATCAAGATCCCCGGGATGAGTTACCAGCCGCCGCTGGTCGGCTCGAAGAAGCTGCTCAACTTCACGGCGCACTCGTGGCCGGCGGCCGGCGGCTGGATCGCGCTCGCCGCCGGGCTCGCGGCGGCGGCCGCCTGCTTCGGGCCCCGTCTCCTGCGACGCCTCCGGCGTCGCGGGATCCCGTGGGCCGGCCGCGCGGCTCCCGCCGGGCTCGCGGCGACGCTGGCGACGTTGCTCTCCGCGGGGTGCGGGCCGGCCGGCCCGGTCCCGATCGTCGTCGGCGAGGACGTGTGCGACCACTGCGTGATGGCCATCGAGGAGCCGCGGTTCGCGGCGGAGCTCGTCACGGAGCGCGGCAGGATCTACCGGTTCGACGCCATCGAGTGCCTGGCCGGATACGTGCTCGAGCGCGCCGGGGAGGATCCCCTCGTCGCCGACGCGGGGCTCTGGGTGACGGACGTCCGCGCGCCCGGCGCCTGGCTCCGGGTCGAGGAGGCGCGCTTCCTGCGCAGCCCGGAGATTCCGAGCCCGATGGGGATGCACCTCGCGGCCGTGCCGGCGGAGGCCGGCGCCGCGGCCGGTCCGTTCGTCCCCGCGGACGCCGAGTCGCTGACCTGGGACGGGGTCCTCGCGCTCGTGCGGGATTCCGGGGGCCGCGCCGCGATGCGGGGCGGCGGGCCGGGTCACGGCCACGGAGCCGGCCACGGAGCCGATCGCGGAGCCGGCCACTGAGATGAGCTTCGCGCCGCTCGTCCTCGCGCTGGCGCTCGTCGCGGGGCGCCCGCCGCAGGAGGGGGTCGCGCCGGCCCCCGGGCCCCGGGCCGCCGACACGCTCGTCGTCGTCGGCGCCGACGGCCCCGTGCGGACCCTGGCGGAAGCCGTACGGCGGGCCGCGCCCGGGGCCCGGATCGTCGTCCGGCCCGGCGTCTACCGCGAGCCGACCGTCGAGGTCGACCGCAGGGTCCGGATCGAGGGCGAAGTGGGGGCGGTGCTCGACGGGGAGAACGAGCGGGGGCTCCTCCTCGTCACGGCGGACGACGTCCGGATCTCCGGGCTCGAGCTCCGGAACGTGGGGGTCTCGTTCGTGGAGGACCGCGCCGCGATCGAGGTCCGCGGCGGGAACCGCTGCACGATCGAGGGCAACCGGATCGAGAACGCGTTCTTCGGGATCTACCTCGCCGGGAGCGAGGGATGCGTGATCCGGGACAACGTGATCGTCGGGAACTCGCGCCGGGAGTCGCGCTCGGGCAACGGGATCCACGTCTGGTACTCCCGCGGCGTGACCGTCGAGGGCAACCTCGTTCGCGGCCACCGGGACGGGATCTACTTCGAGTTCGTCGAGGACGGCCTCGTGACGGGGAACCGAAGCGAGGAGAACCTCCGCTACGGCCTCCACTTCATGTTCTCCGACCGCTGCCGCTACGAGGAGAACGAGTTCCTCCGGAACGGCGCCGGCGTGGCCGTGATGTACACGACGGGGGTCGTGATGCGCGGCAACCGGTTCGAGGACAGCCACGGGAGCGCCTCGTTCGGGCTGCTGCTGAAGGACATCACGGACAGCGAGATCCGGGGCAACGTGTTCCGGCGGAACACGGTCGGGATCCACGCGGAGGGCTTCGACCGGACCCGGGTCGAGGAGAACGACTTCGTGGAGAACGGGCGCGCCGTGCGCCTGCTCGCGAACTCGGAGGCATCCGTGTTCTCGCGGAACAACTTCGTCGACAACACGTTCGACGTGACGACGAACAGCCGCCGCATCCATTCCGCGTTCCGCGCGAACTACTGGGACGGCTACCGGGGCTACGACCTCGGCCGGGACGGGATCGGGGACGTGGAGCACCGCCCGGTCCGGCTGTTCGCGCTCGTGGTGGAGTCGACGCCGGAGGCGACGGTCCTGCTGCGCAGCTTCTTCGCCACCCTGCTCGACTGGACGGAGCGGCTGGTGCCGTCCCTCACGCCCGGAAACCTCGTGGACCCGGCGCCCGCGATGCGCCGGCTCGACCGGGGGGACGCGGGACGCGTGGGACGCGCCGCGGGGACGGAATCGTGATCCGGGTCGAGGGCCTCCGGAAGACGTACGGTCGGGTCACGGCCCTGCACGGGCTCGATGCCCACCTCCGCGCGGGACGGGTGACGGCGATCGTCGGGCCGAACGGCTCGGGGAAGACGACCCTGATCAAGGTCCTGCTCGGGCTCGTCCGTCCCGACGCGGGCGAGCTGCGGATCGATGGGGCGCCGGTCGGCGACGACCCGGGGTACCGGGCCCGGATCGGGTACATGCCGCAGGAGCCGGCCTTCCCCGAGAACCTGCGCGTGGAGGAGCTCACGGGCCTGCTCGACGACCTCCGGGGCGGAGCGGCCGGCGACGACGGAGGGCTCGCCGCGCGCCTCGGCGTCCCGGAGCTCGCGGACCGCCCGCTCGGCGGGCTGTCCGGCGGGATGCGGCAGAAGGTGAGCGCGGCCCTCGCCTTCCGCTACGACCCCGCGCTCCTGGTGCTGGACGAGCCGACCGCGGGGCTCGACCCCGTCGCGCGGGCGATTCTCAAGGACCGGGTGCTCGAGGCGAGCGGGGAGGGCCGGACGGTGCTCATCACGTCGCACATCCTCACGGAGCTCGAGGACCTGGCCGACGACCTCCTGTTCCTGGTGGACGGCCGGTCCCGCTTCGCCGGCGAGGTGGACGAGCTGCTCCAGCGGACCGGGGCGCGCCGGCTCGAGGAGGCCTTCGTGCGGCTGATGGAGCGCGGATCGATGCGGGCGGAGCCCCGGTCGGGCCGGCGCGCGGCCGGCTCGGGGCCACGACCGCGCCTGGAGGCGATGTGAGCGCGACGCTCCGGATCGCCCGCAGCCAGCTCCGGGACGTGGCCCGCAGCCGCTGGCTGGTCGTGTACGCCCTGCTCCTGGTGGCGTTCGCGGGGGCGCTCGTCGCGTTCGGCGGAGGCGGGCGGCGGGCGCTCACGGGCCTCGTGAACCTCGTGCTGATCGTGGTCCCGCTCGTGAGCGTCCTGTTCGGGACGCTCTACCTGTACGGCGCCCGGGACTTCCACCGGCTGCTGCTCGCGCATCCCGTCGGCCGCGACTGCCTCCTGGACGGGCAGTACCTCGGACTCGCGCTGCCGCTGGCCGCCGTGACCGCGCTCGGGCTCGGGGCGCCGGTGCTGCTGACGGCCTCCGGCGCCGCCGAGGCGGCCGCCGTGGCGCGCTTCCTGGCCGTCGTCACGCTTCTGGCCCTCGGCTTCCTGTCGCTCGCCTTCCTCGTCGCGGCGGCGATCCGGGACCGCTCGGCGGGGATGGGGACGGCGCTCCTCCTCTGGCTCGGCCTCACGATCGTCTACGACGGCGTCCTGTTCTTCGCGGCCACCGCGCTCGCCGGCTGGCCGCTCGAGCGCCCCGCGCTCGCGGCGACGCTCCTCAACCCCGTGGACACGGCGCGGGTGCTCCTGCTGATGGATCTCGACGCGGCGGCGCTGCTCGGCTATACGGGCGCCGTGTTCCGGCGTTTCTTCGGGGGCGCGGCCGGCGCCGCGGTAGCGTTCGCGGCGCTCGCCGCCTGGGCGATCGCTCCTTACCTGCTCGCACGGCGCATCTTCCGTCACGGCGACCTCTGAGCGGCCGCCTCGCGTGACGGCCCCGTGACCCTCGCAGGGCATCTCCAGTCAGACGCTCCCCTCGGAGGCTGGAGGTCCCGATGCTCACGGTCATGCTGATCGAAATCGCGGTCGCGGTCGTGATCGCCGTCGTCCTGGCGGCCGACATGGCCTCCAGCGGTCGCCCCTACTTCGGCGACTGAGGTCGCCGCCGGGCCCTGGCTCGCGGCGGTGCGGGCGGCGGTCCGCTCCTCCGCCGACACCGCAGAGAACCTTGACACCCACGGGTCCATCGGCTTTCTATCGGCGGTCCACCCCTCTTGCGGCGCGGACGATCCAGAGTCGCGCCGCGACAGCAGACAGCCCAGGGAGGTTTCGATGATCCGACGGCTCTCCGCCGCCACGCTCGTACTCGCGCTGCTCGTTCCAGGCGCGCTCCAGGCCCAGAAGTCCGGGTCCGGTGAAGGGCGCTACGCGAACTTCATCACGGACGCCGAGGAGATGGAGATGCCCGGCGGTGGCACGATGGCGTTGTTGCACTATCACCAGATGGTGTTCGCGACCCAGGGAAGCTCTCCGGCGGACGGCCTGCCCACCGAGTGCGTGGGCCAGTTCGTGTCCGGGGCCGACGGAAAGACGACGGCCGCGAACGGCACGTGCTTCGCCGACGACGGTGCGGGGAACGGGCTGTCGTACTGGTTCCGGATGGACGCCGCAGGCACCGCCGACTGCCCGGACATGTGCGGGACGTTCGCCTACTTCGCGGGATACGGGAAGTTCGCCGGCATCACCGGCGATGGCACGTGGCGGCGCGCCGTGACGACTCCCACCAGCGGGCACGGTACCTGGAAGGCCAGCTACGCGGTGAAGTAGGACGGCCCGGAAGCGGGTCCCGGGGCCAGACCCCGGGACCCGCGGCCGACCGGATCCGAGCCGGACCGGACGCCTCCTCCCCTTCTTCCCCGACCGTCCTGCCGTTCTGACACCAGCCTGCATTTTCGACACTCGTAATCCTTTTGAGAGAGCAGAGTTGGCAGATTCGGCCGACGGATTCCCGGCACGCGCGTTGCACCTCCTTCCGGGCAGACGGACGCCCTTCGCCGGCGACGGCGGGACAGGGCGTATCGAGCCCGGGCCGGGGCGGTCCCGGCCCACAGGAGATCTCATGGAAAGGAGGAGCGAGATGATGCTTCCGACCAGGCGACGGCCGACGGCGGTGCTCCGCAACTTCCCCGATGCACGCTGGGACGCGGACCGGCTGTTCGAGGAGCTGCTCGGCCGGCCCTTCGTCACGATGGGTCCGGGCGGCCCCGAGGCCGACTTCTACGAGACGGAGGACGACTTCGTCCTCGAGATGAACCTGCCGGGCTTCGATCTCGACGAGGTCGAGGTGAACCTCGAGCAGGGCGTCCTCTCGATCAGCGGCGAGCACTCCGCCGAGAGGGAGGAGAAGGGCACGTACCACCTGCGCGAGCGGGGTTGGAGCCGGTTCACCCGCAGCTTCTCGGTGCCCCACTCGATCGACCCGGAGAGCGTCGACGCGAGCTTCCACAGGGGGGTGCTGACGGTGAAGCTCCCGAAGGCCGCGGAGGCGAAGCCGCGGAGGATCGAGATCAAGGGCAGCTGACCCGTTTCGACCACCCCGGGCGTCGCGACGCGGCGCCACGGCGACCTGCCGACAGGAAGGAGGGGCCGGCCGCGCGCCGGCCCTTTCCACATCCGTGAACCGTCCCGCCGCAGCCGTGCGCCTGGACCCGGCGCTGGACCTCCCCCGGCCCCTGCGCTGGACCCGCGGCGGGCCCCTGGCGAACTTGTTCGCGGGCCGCGGCGACGCGGAGCCGTCCCCGTGCGAGCGAGGCGGGATGAACCGAGCGGCGGGAAGAAGGACGGTACGGGCCGCGGCCCTGGCTTCGGTCCTCGCGCTCGCGCAGGGGTGCCGCGATGCGCCGGAACCCTGGTCGCCCGAGCCGCCCGGCCCTCCGACCGCGGTCCGCCGGCTCACATTCGACGCGCGGGACGACCGCGCTCCCGCGTGGTCCGCGGACGGCGCGACGATCGTGTACGCGCGGGGGAGCGTGCTCTCGACGTTCGGGGATCCCTCGACGCTCCTCGCGATCCCGGCGGACGGAGGCGCGGCGGCCGTCGTCTTCCCGGATCTGCAGGGAGAGGACGGCTCCCTGGGCCGGGCGTTCACGTCCCCCGGCCTCGACCCGACGTCGGGCCGCGTCGCGTTCCAGCACCGGATCCGCCTTGCCCCGGCCGCCGGGTGCGGCGAGGCGGCGTGGCTCTGCGAGTCGAGCGACCCGCCGATTCCCCCCACGCTCGGAACGGTGCCCGGGACGGACCCGACCCCGCCCGCCCCCGCGCTCGAGGAGCTCGCGCTGCGGGTGCGGACGCCCGGCGAGATCGGGTCGATCGACGCCACGCCCTTCGTGCCCGTCGTGATCCCGGGACGGACCGAGGACCCGACCGCGGTAAACCCTCCTCTGTTCGAGCCCGTGGTCGGCCGGGTGATCGTCGACTGGATCCCCTCGCAGGCCCTGTACGCGGGGGACGGGGCGCTGTTCTTCCGGCCCTCCTGGAGCCCGGACGGCACGACGCTCGTCTTCGGCGACGGCCTCGAGCTGCGGCTGTGGAGTCCGGGAGACCCGGCCTCGACCCCGGTTCCCGGCACGCTCGACGGCGTGAGCCCGGCCTGGAGCCCGGACGGCGCCTGGATCGCCTTCGTGCGGCTCCCGCGCACGGGGGCCGTCACGGACCTGTGCGGCAACTTCGCCCTGCTTCCCGACGGCACCTACTTTCCGCGCTGCGTCCAGGAGACGACGGACCACGGCCTCGGGGCGGCCACGGTCGAGCTCGTCCGGCCGGACGGCTCGGAGACGCGGGTGCTGGGGCCGGGCATGGACCCCGCGTGGACGCCGGACGGCCTCTTTCTCTACGTCCGTCGAGGCGGGCAGGTGTGGCGGATCGCCGCGGACGGGTCGGACGAGCGGCCGGTGCCCGACACCGATGGCGGCCGCGAGCCCGCCGTGTCGCCCGACGGGTCGCAGCTGGCGGTCTCCCGGCCCTCCTCGGGCGGCTGGGACATCTGGGTGGTGCCGGCGCTTCCCTGAGCGGACCGCGTCCGGGATGCGAGAAGGGCCGGGGAGCGATCCCCGGCCCTTCGGCACCCGGAACGTCGGAAGGGGGTCAGCCCTCGTCGTTGCCCTCGGTGCTCTTCCCGAACTGGTAGAAGCCGTCCCGGTGCGTCGTGCACCACTTCGAGAGCCCTTCATCGTCCGGATACATCGCGGTTCCGCGCTCGTTCATCTCCTCGACCGCCGCCAGGATCGTGGGGATGTCCTTCGCGATGACGTAGGTCTGGACGTTCCACTCGTCCGCCCACGCGTGGTAGAAGATGCCCGCGCTCTGGATCTTGCCCTCGTCCACCAGCTGCTGGGCGATCGGCAGGTTCTTCTCGTTCCACCAGGCGTCGACCGCGTCGTAGATGTCCCCGCCCATCGGGCACTGCCAGGCGGAGATCTGAAGCATCTGCGGCTCGTCCTCCGCGTCCTGCGCGACGGCGGCGAGGGGAAGCGCGAGCAGCGCGGCAGCGGCGAGACGGATTGTGCGACGAACCATGAACTCCTCCACATCGTGAGCGGACGCCGCGAAGCCCGGGCGCGAGTCGCCACGGGACGCCGTACGTCCGCGGTACGGACCCGGCCTCCCTGCGGCCGGGTCCCCTGCTGGCGGGGATGATCCCCCGGTAGTGCGATTGTATTCTGAGGAACGGCGCCCGGGCCTCGGAGACCTTCGCGCTGGGGCCAGCATCGCCGGAAGGCGGGCCGCCGGTCAAGGCCCGCGTCCTCGCTGGGAGGCCTGCGGGGACCGGACGGGTGGGGTCAGATCCGCCGGAAGTAGAAGCGCCGGGTCTCGTCGGTGCGACTGCCGCCGCCGACGAAGGTGAGGCGCCAGCCCATGCCCGTCAGCTTTCCCACGAGCTGGTCTTCGTGCTCGAGGTCGTCGAGCGCGACGTGGATCTCGGGGTCGGAGACCGGGTCCCGTACGAACTCGCGGCCGGCCTCGCCGACTGGCCGGCTCAGCACCACGTATACGCCCTTCTGGGTCTCCTCGCCCGGGAATCTCACGGCGCTCCTCCTCCGGTCGCGTGGTCCGCCGCCTCCAGCCGCACGGCGCAGAACTTGAACTCCGGGATCTTCCCGTACGGGTCGAGCTCGTCGATCGTGAGCACGTTCGCGGCCGCCTCCCGGAAGTGGAAGGGGATGAACACCGTGCCGGGGGTCATCCGGTGCGACGCCTCCGCCTCGAGCGTGATCTCGCCGCGCCGCGACGCGACGGTGACGTGATCTCCGTGGGCGAGTCCGAGGGCCGCCAGGTCCTCCGGGTGCACCTCCACCTTCGGCGCCGGCGCGATCGCGTGCAGCGCCCGCGCCCGCCGCGTCATCGTTCCCGTGTGCCAGTGCTCGAGGAGGCGGCCCGTGTTCAGCACGAACGGGTACTCCTCGTCCGGCAGCTCTTTCGCGGGCTCGAACTCGCAGGGCACGAACTTCCCGCGCCCGCTCGGGGTCGGGAAGCGGTCGCCGAACAGGACCTGGATCCCGTCCCCGCCCTCCGGGTCGGGGCAGGGCCAGAGCTTCCCCGTCAGCCCCAGGTTCTCGTAGGTGAGCCCCGCGTAGGACGGGGCGAGGGAGGTGAGCTCGTCGAAGATCTCCGACGGCGAGCCGTAAGCCATCGGGTAGCCGCACGCCGTCGCCACGTCGCACACGATCCGCCAGTCCTCGCGCGCCTCGCCGGGCGGGTCGAGCGCCTTCCGGCCGACCTGCACCCGGCGGTCCGTGTTCGTGTAGGTGCCGTCCTTCTCGAAGAACGAGGTGGCGGGCAGGATCACGTCCGCGAACTCGGCCGTCTCCGTGAGGAAGATGTCCTGAACCACCAGGAAGTCGAGCGCGGCGAGCGCCTTCCGCACCTTGTTCGTGTTCGGGTCCGAGAGGAACGGATTCTCGCCCATCATGTACATGCCGCGGATCCTGCCGGCCAGCGCCTCCCGCATGATCTCGACCACGGTGAGCCCCGGCTCCGGCTCGAGCTCCACGCCCCAGGCACGCTCGAACTTCGCCCGGATCTCCGGGTCGGCGACGCTCTGGTAGTCCGGGAAGACCATCGGGATCAGTCCGGCGTCCGAGGCGCCCTGCACGTTGTTCTGCCCGCGCAGCGGGTGCAGCCCGGTCCCCGGCCGCCCCACGTTGCCGGTCATCAGCATCAGGGAGATCAGGCAGCGCGAGTTGTTTGTGCCCGTCGTGTGCTGGGAGATCCCCATCCCCCAGAACACGATCGCCGCCTCCGCGCTCCCGAACAGGCGGGCGGCCCGGCGGATCTCGGCGGCGCTCACGCCGCACAGCTCGGCCGCCACCTCCGGCGGATAGTGGGCGACCAGATCCTTCAGCGCCCCGAAGCCCTCGGTGTGGTCCCGGACGTACGCCTCGTCGACCAGCCCCTCCTCGATCAGGACGTGCATCCAGGCGTTGTACATCGCCACGTCCGTGCCCGGGCGGAGCTGGAGGAAGACCTCGGCGTGG
Source organism: Gemmatimonadota bacterium (assembly GCA_046484665.1). Taxonomy (GTDB): domain Bacteria; phylum Gemmatimonadota; class Gemmatimonadetes; order Palauibacterales; family Palauibacteraceae; genus Carthagonibacter. The sequence goes on along the minus strand of JAWOIN010000180.1, from coordinate 7,463 downwards.
TCTGCGATCTCGACGTGCCGCGGCTCGACCACGATGATCTTCGTCCGCCCCGACTTCGCCGCCTGCTTCATGAAGGTGGCGGCGACGGGGTGGTTCGCCGTCGTGTTGGAGCCGGCGATCAGCGCCACGTCCGCGTTCTCGACGTCGGCGAACACGTTCGTCACCGCGCCGGAGCCGATCGTCTCGAGCAGCGCCGCGACGGAGGAGGCGTGGCAGAGCCGCGTGCAGTGGTCGACGTTGTTCGTCCCGAACCCGGCCCGGATCAGCTTCTGGAACAGGTAGGCTTCCTCGTTCGAGCACTTCGCGCTCCCGAACCCCGCGAGCGCGGAGGGGCCGCCCTCCTCGCGGATCTCCCGCAGGCGCCGCCCGACGAGCTCGAGCGCCTCCTCCCAGCTCGCCTCCCGGAAGTGGGGCAGGACCTCGTCGTAGTCCACGAGCCCGCCGGGCCTCCGCCGCTTCCCGTTCGAGGAGGCGGTCTCGGACGAGAGCGGCCCCTTCGGGTAGGCGGAGTCGCGCCGGACCAGCGGCTTCGTCAGCCGCTGCGGGTGCGCCGCGTAGTCGAAGCCGTATCGGCCCTTCACGCACAGCCGCTCGTGGTTCACGGGGCTCTCCCGGCCGTCCGCGTAGACGATCCGGTTCTTCGGCTCGTCGACGTAGTACGAGATCGCGCACCCGACCCCGCAGTACGGGCAGACCGAGTCGACCTTCGTCAGCTCCGTCTTCGGGGCGGACGGCGGCCGCTCCACGAGCTCGACCAGGGTGAGCGCGCCGGTGGGGCAGGCCTTCTCGCACTCGCCGCACGAGACGCAGGTCGAGGCGCCCATCGGGTCGTCCAGGTCGAACGCGATCCGGGTCGCGTAGCCCTTCCCGGTCCGCCCGATCACGTTGTTCACCTGAACGTCGTCGCAGGCCCGGATGCAGCGGTCGCACAGGATGCAGGCCTGGTGGTCCACACGGATCACGGGCGAGGAGGAGTCGATCGGCCGCCCGTTCCCGCTCGGGATCCCGGCCACGGCAACCGTCCGCGGTCCCGGGCCGGACCCGTCGCCCGCCGGCCCGCCGGTGAGCCCCCGGGCCGCGCCCTCCGCGGCGAGACCGGGCCACGCGACTCCGTACCGCTCCGCCAGCCCGCGGAGCTCGTCGCGCTCCGTCTTCCTCCCCGTGCCGCCGGCGTCGACCGGATAGTCCGAGAGCAGGAGCTCGACCAGGCCCTTCCGCAGCCCGTCGATCTTCGCGTTCGCCGTGGCGACGGCCATGCCGTCCGCCGCCTCCCGCACGCACGAGGCGGTCAGCCGCCTCTCGCCCACGTCGACCAGGCAGACCCGGCACACCCCGACCGGCGGGAGCCGGGGGTCGTGACAGAGCACGGGGATCTCGATCCCGGCCGCCTTCGCGGCGTCCCAGATCGTGGTGCCCGCCGGCACCTCCACGGCCTTCCCGTCGATCGTCAGCCGCACCATCCCGGCTCGCGTCTCGCGCCCGCTCACGCCGCGCCTCCCTTCCCGTCATCCCAGCCGGGGAACTCTTCCGGCCAGTGCCTCGCCGCCGAGACGAGCGGGTTCAGGACGACGTACCCGAGCCCGCAGATCGAGGTCTCGACCAGGAGCTCCTCCAGCTTCCCGAGCGCCGCCGGGTCGAGGGGCGTCCCGTCCTCGATCGCGCGCTCCAGCATCGTCACCGCCTTCTGCGAGCCGTCCCGGCAGGGGACGCACTTCCCGCACGACTCGTCGCGGAAGAAGCGCACCACGTTCGCGGCGAGCGGCAGCATCTCCGTGCCCTCGGCGACGACCACGAGCGCCCCGGATCCCATCATGCTTCCCGCCTCGGCGAGCGCCCCGAAGTCGATCGGCGTGTCCGCCTTCTCAGCGGGGAGGAAGTGCGAGGAGGCGCCGCCCGGCGCGAATCCCTTGAGCGTCCGTCCTCCGAGCACGCCGCCCGCGAGTCCGATCAGCTCGGCCACCGTCGTGCCCATCGGGATCTCGTAGACGCCGGGACGTTCCACATGGCCCGAGACGGCTATCGCCTTGAGGCCGGCCGCGCCGTTCACGCCCTGCGCCTTCCACCAGTCGGCGCCCCGCGCCGCGATCGTGGTCGCCCAGGCGAAGGTCTCCACGTTGTTGATCAGGGTCGGCCTGCCGTGCAGGCCCTTCTGCCCCGGGAAGGGCGGCTTGTTGCGGGGCTCTCCGCGACGGTCCTCGAGCGCCTCGAGCAGCGCGGTCTCCTCGCCGAGGATGTAGCCGCCCGGGGAGACGAACAGCTCGACGTCGAACGAGAAGCCGGAGCCCAGGATGTCGTCGCCGAGCCAGCCCGTGTCCCGCGCCCGCGCGATCTCGGCCTCGAGCGCCGCGCGGGCCGTCCCGTACTCGTGCCGCAGGTAGACGATCCCGGTCTCCGCGCCGACCGCGAGCCCGCCCAGCATCATCCCCTCCAGCACGAGGTGCGGGAGCTGCTCGAGGATCACCCGATCCTTGAACGTGCCGGGCTCGCTCTCGTCCGCGTTGCAGACGACGTACTTCGGAGTCACCTCCTCGCCGCGGACGATCTTCCACTTGAGACCGGTCGGAAAGCCGGCCCCGCCCATCCCGCGCAGACCGCTCGCCTCGAGCCCGGCGATCAGGCCGTCGACCGCCCGTACCCGGTCCGCCTGCGCGAGGAAGCCGCGGAACGTCTCGTAGGCGGCCTGCCGGTCTCCTCCGTAGGGGTCGGCCCGCCAGCTCCGGTCGGGAGCCCGCCAGGCCGGCGGTCCCCCGGCGGCGACGGACGCGGCGAGCGCCGCCGGGGGGTCCGCCCGTGCGGGCGCGCCGTTCACCCGGGCCGCGGGCGCGAGCTCGCAGATCCCGAGGCACGAGGCCTCCGACACCCGGACGTCGCCTCGGCCCTCGAACGCCTTCGCGACGCGCTCGCGGAGCCCGGTTCCGCCCGCGAGGTGGCAGCTCATGTCGCGGCAGACGTGCACTTCGACGGGTGCGGGAGGCCCGGAGCGGAAGTGCGGGTAGAAGGAGACGAGCTCCTGCAGGCGGTACGGGGGGACGCCCAGCCGGTGCGCGAGCTCCCGGAGGGCCTCGGAATCGAGGTGTCCGCGCTCCTCCTGCAGCGCCTCGAGCTCGTGGATAAGGGACATCGCGCGGGCTCCCCGATGGCGGACGCGGTTCCGGCCGGCACGGCCGGGCGGACGGCCCGTCAATGATAGAGAGCCGGGGGTGGGGCGACAAACTCCGCCGGCCGCGCGGGAGCCGGCGCGCGGGACCGGCCGCGGTGCGACCTTGTCGGACGACGAAACGGTCTGCGCGCGGACGGTGTCCGACAGTGTGAAGGCCGGATTCCGAGACTCGAGACCGGAAGACCTTGGACGACCGAGAGCTGGTCGAGCGCGTGAAGGCAAGGGACCCGGAGGCGGAGCGGGCCCTGTACGAGCGGCACGTGGACCGCGTGTACCGGCTCGCCTTCCGGATGACGGGGGACGAGGTGCTCGCGCGGGACCTCGCCCAGGACGCGTTCGTCCGTGCGTTCGACCGGATCGACGGGTTCCGGGGCGAGTCGTCGCTCGCGACGTGGCTGCACTCGGTCACCGCGTCGGTGGTGCTCAACGGCCTGCGGAAGGTGCGGCGGATCCGGGACCGGGAGAGGGAGCTCGAGGCGGCGCGCGCCGTGAGCGATGCCGGGGCGCGGGCGGAGCCGGACCTCCGGGACCGGCTGCGGACGGCGATCGAGGGACTGCCGCGTGGATACAGGACGGTGTTCGTGATGCACGACGTGGAGGGATACACGCACCAGGAGATCGCCGCGGCGCTCGGAGTGGCCGAGGGCACGTCGAAGGCCCAGCTGTCGCGGGCGCGGGCGAAGCTGCGGGTCGAGCTGGCGGACTTCGCGGAGGAGTGGGTGGCATGAGCGACGGAAACGGCGGCGCCGATCCCGGCCCCGAGGTCGAGGAGGCGTTCGTGCGCGGACTGAGCGAGGCGGCGCGGCGGCACTGGAACCCGCCGCCGGAGACGCCGCGCGAGGAGATCTGGGCGGGCATCCGCGAGGCGCGGGCCGGACGCGATCCGGTCCGGGACGGCCGCGGGAGTAACGGCGACCCGGGCCGGGGCCGGGGTTTCCGTCAGGCACTGCGGCCGAAGCCGTGGTGGATCGGGATCGCGGCGGCGCTGGCGCTCGGCGTCGCGCTCGGCAGGATCTCCGAGCGGCCGGCGACGGGACCGGAGGGCTCGATCGTGGCCGACGCCGGCGGAGTCGCGACGGCGGTGCCGGACTCCGGGCGGGAGTCGGCCGCGGAGTCGCTCCCGTATCGCGCCGCGGCCGGGCAGCTGCTCGATCGCAGCGAGACCTTCCTGACGATGGTCCGGGCCGGGGGAGCGGCCGAGGAGTCGGTGGTGGAGGTGCGGGAGTGGGCGAGGCCGCTCCTCACCCGGACCCGTCTGCTGCTGGGGTCGCCGGCCGCGGACGACCCGCAGCTGAGGGCGCTGCTGGACGACCTGGAGATCGTGCTGACGCAGATCGCGCAGCTCCGCGAGGGCGACTCGGAGGAGCTGGAGTGGATCGACGAGGGAATGGACCAGCGCCGGCTCCTGTTCCGTCTCCGTGCGGCCACGGCCGCGGGCGGAACGGGCACGGTGCGGATGTAGGGAGGGGACGATGAACGGGATCGAGAGGGGAATCCTGGCGCTGGCCGCGGTCGCGGGACTGGCTCTCGCGCTGCCCGCGACGGGCCGGGCGCAGGCGGGCGGCGAGCTGCCGCCGGCCGCGCCCGCCGCGCCGGCGGCGCTTGCCTGGGCGACGGCCCCCGACGGGACCGCGCGTCCGGTCGGTGCGGTGCGGCTTGTGGAGGCTCCGAGCGCGGCGGACACGCTGTACAGGGCGGCGCGCAGGGCCCTGAACGCGGGCGACTACGCGAAGGCAGTGAACCTGTTCCGGCTGGCGGCCGAGCGGGAGCCGGAGTACGCGGCGGACGCGCTCTACTACCAGGCGCTCGCGCTCTACAAGATCGGCGGCCGCTCGAACTACCGGTCGTCGCTGGCGGCGCTGGACTCCCAGCTCGCGCGGTTCCCCGACGCATCGACCCGGCCCGACGCGCAGGATCTCGCGATCCGCGTCCAGGCCGAGCTCGCCCGGCTGGGTGACGCTCGCGCCGCGGAGGCCCTGCAGCGGGAGGCCGAGCGAATGGAGCGCCAGGTGGAGCGGGCCGTGGAGCAGCAGGTCCGGGTCCACGAGCAGCAGGTCCGGATCCAGCGCGACGCCGAGGCGATCGCCCGCGATGCGGAACGGGCGGCGCGCGATGTCGAACGGGCTCGCGACAAGGGCCTGAGCGAGCAGGAGCGGGCCACGCAGCGGGAGGCGGAGCTCAAGATGTTCGCGCTCCAGGCGCTGCTCGAGTCCGACCCGGCGACGGCCCGGCCGATCCTGGAGAAGACGCTGCAGGATCGGAGGCGGGAGTCGGCGGAGCTCCGCCGGCAGGCCGTGTTCCTCGCGGCGCGGCTGGAGGCCGAGCCTCGCACGAACGACCTGATGCTCGACGTGCTCCGGAACGACCCGGACCCGGAGGTGCGGATGGGAGCGGCGCACTGGCTCGCCCGGTCCGACGACCCGCGGGCCACCGCGGCGCTCCGTGAGGCGCTCGGGAGCGGGAGCCCGGAGCTCCAGGAGGCGGCCCTGGTCGCCCTCACCAGGAAGAAGGGGGCGCTCGCCTCCGAGACGCTGCGGGATGTGGCGGCCCGCACGGACGTCGATCCCGGCGTGCGGGCGATGGCCCTGCACGGGCTGTCCCGGGACCCGTCGCCGGAGAACGCGCGGTTCCTCGAGCAGCAGCTGCGGACGATCCCGAAGGACCAGGCGCAGGCGCGCGAGGCGGTCCTGTTCGGGCTCTCGCAGATGCCTGGCTCGGTGAGCGGGGATCTCCTGCTCGGAATCGCGGCCGACGAGGCGGAGCAGCCGCAGATCCGCGAGATGGCCCTGTTCGCGGCGGCCCGCTCCTGCTCCGCCTCGCCGGTGCGGCGCGGGGGGATGTGCCGCGCGGCCGCGAGCCGCGGGATGAGGGAGCAGGCGCTGTTCGCGCTGACCCAGAGCCGGGACCCGAAGGCGATCGATGCGCTGATCGAGATCGCCCGGACGGAGACCGACCCGGAGCTTCGGCAGCAGGCGATCTTCTGGGTCGGCCGCTCCGGCGACCCGCGGGCGCGGGAGCTGATGCTCGAGGTGCTCGAGCAGTGAGCCGGAGACAGGCGGGCGGGGCTCAGCCTCCGCCCGCCGGTCCCGGCGGGATCAGGCCGCCGAGCTGGACCTCCATGCCCACGCCGAGCATGCTCTCGTCGGCCGTGCGGAACTGCCCCAGCGTGGACGGCCCGTCCCGCCATTGCGCGTCGAGCAGGACCCGGATCGACCGGACCCGGAAGGCGATGCCCGCCCGCGCCTGGGTGGCCAGCCGGTCCGTCCAGTCGGTCGTCTCCAGGTTCACCGCGGCGAACGGCCGTACGCTCCCCCGGCTCGACGCGCGCGCGTCGTACTCGGCCCCGGCCCTCAGCGTCCACCGCTCGACCGTGTGGAAGGTCTCCGTCGTGCCCGGGGCGTAGTCCGATCCGCGGCCGACGTTCCACTCGCCGCCGCCGTACAAGCGCACCGGGGCGAGCGGCCGGACCGCGAGCACCAGCTCCAGCGCCTCGCGCGAGACCTGGTAGGCCGGAACGCCGAACCGGTCCACGTAGTCGTCCCCCAGGTGCGCGCTCGTGTGGTGCAGCGTGAGCCGGCCCTCGAGCCGTCGCCAGCGGAGGCCGAGCGGGGCGCCGACCCGGTAGTCGACTCCCACGAGGTCCCGCGTCGTGGCCTCCATGTAGAAGCGCGACCAGGTCCCCACCTCGAACCCGAGGTCGACCGCCGGGCCGTCGGGCCCGCGGTCCGCCAGGCGCACGACGGGGACGCGGTAGCCGACCGCGACCTCCGCCTCCACGTTCCGGCCGTCGTACCCCGGGTCGGCGTCCCGCTCCGCCGCGAAGAAGCCGCCCTGCAGCCGGACCTCGCGCGGCGCCGCGAGGAACGGCGAGGTCACGAAGCGGTCGGGGAACCAGCGCGCGCCTGCGTCGTCCGGGGCAATCCGCGCCGGGACCGCCGCGGGGGCCTGCTGGCCGGGCGCACCGAGGGGTGCGAGCGCCGGGCCGAAGGCGCCCGCGAGTACGATCCACGCGACCCGGCTCCGCCGCCGCTCGTGACACCGGGTCGCCCGGGCGCCCCGTTCCCGGTCGGGTCCTCCGTCGCCAGCCGTCATTTCCCGCTCCTCGCTCGTGCCCGCGCGGGCACGCACCTTGTGTTCCGGGAGACGCGCAATGAACAGTACGGGGACGGCCCCGCGCAACTCCCGCGCGGCCGGCGGCGCCCCGACCCGAACCGGGATGGCCAGGACGTGACGCACAGGGATCTCGACCTCCGACTGCTCCGGGAGCTCCAGGTCGATGCCCGTCGCTCGAACCGCCAGCTCG
>JAWOIN010000170.1:0-4140 GCA_046484665.1 Gemmatimonadota bacterium | reverse complement strand
ATTTATACACTGATGTCAATAGCCAATTGATTGGCAGTGCAACTTATGTAACAGGTGTAACATTATGTCCATAAACCTTGATGACCCACGTGTAAGAAAGACCCGCCGGGGATTGCGCGAAGCCTTTGTCCGCTTGATCTTGCGGAAAGGCTACGACGCCATTTCTATCCAGGATATTGCAGATGAGGCTGACACAGCCCGTGTCACGTTTTACCGCCACTATGGAGACAAAGAGGAATTGCTCACCGATTGTTTGGATACGCTTTATCAAGGCTTAAAAGAAAAAATGCCGCCAATCTTGGACAACTCAACGCTCCCCCAACAGACACCAGTGCATCTTTTCTACGAGCACTTAAAAGAACACGAGGAACTCTACCTTATTCTGTTTTCAAGTCGAGGAATCCAGTCGGTCGTGGAGCATGTACGGCAACTTATGGCGACACGCCTCGTCGAAGTGTTCAGCAACTTTGCGCCAAACTTGCAACCTGATATACCGTTAGACATCATCGCCCATCACGCTGCCAGCGCGCAAATCGGATTGGGTGTCTGGTGGCTCAAAAACGGCAAGCCTTATCCCACGGACTATATGGCACAAGTTGCGCGCTGGCTCAGTCTGGAAGGGGTTTGGGGCGCGTTAGGGATAGAGGCGAATCTACCTGATCCACCTCCTCTTCCGCATCCCGCCGAGGGCGAGCTGCAGGGTGCGGGGGATGGGCGTCGCCGTGAGCGTGAGCACGTCCACGTTCCGGCGCATCTCCTTGAGCCGCTCCTTGTGCCGCACCCCGAACCGCTGCTCCTCGTCGATCACCAGGAGGCCGAGGTCGCGGAAGCGGACGTCCTTCGACAGCAGCCGGTGCGTCCCGACCACGACGTCCACGGCGCCGGCCTCCAGCCGGCCCAGGGTCTCCCCCTGGTCGGCGCGCGACCGCAGCCGGGAGAGCGACTCGATCGCGACGGGGAAGCCCGCCAGCCGCTCGCGGAACGTGTGGAGGTGCTGCTCGGCGAGGATCGTGGTCGGCGCGAGGACCGCCACCTGCTTTCCGTCCTGGACGGCCTTGAAGGCCGCGCGGATCGCCACCTCCGTCTTCCCGTACCCGACGTCGCCGCACACGAGCCGGTCCATGATCGTCGGCGACTCCATGTCGGCGCGGACGTCCTCCCACGCCTTCCGCTGGTCGGGCGTGTCCTCGTAGAGGAAGGCCGACTCCATCTCGCGCTGCCAGCGCGTCTCCGCGGGGAACGCGTGACCGGACGCGATCCGCCGGTGGGCGTAGAGGTCGAGCAGCTCCGTGGCCATCGCGCGGATCGACTCCTCCGTCCGCCTCCGGAGCTGCTTCCAGCGCCTGCCGCCCAGCTTGTGCACGCGGGGAGGGCGCGCCGCGGGGTCCCCGTCGCCGTCGCCGAGCCCCGTCCACTTCTCGATCAGGTCGAGGTGGTAGTGGGGGACGCGCAGGACCTCCCCGTCCGCGTACTCGACCTTGAGCGTCTCGATCGTCTCCCCGCCGACGGTGACCCGCTCCAGGCCGGCGTAACGGCCGATCCCGTGATCCATGTGGACCACGTAGTCGCCCGGCGTCAGCGACGCGATCGACTCCAGCGAGGCCGTGCCGTGCAGGCGCCGCGATCGCCGCAGGCGCCGCGACCGCCGGAAGATCTCGTGGTCGGTGAGGACGAGGAGCGGGTCGGGGCCCGGGACCCGGAATCCGCCGCTCACCGAGCCGAGCGCGAGCCGGGCCGCCCGCAGGACGGCGGTTCCCCCGATCTCCTCGAGGATCTCCTCGAGCCGCTCGAGCTGCCCCTCGTTGTCGCACAGCACGAGGGCGCGCTCGCCCCGCTCGCGCGCCTCGGCGAGCACGGCCACGAGGCGCTCCATGTTCCGCTCGATCGGCGGGTGCGGAGCGAGCCCGAGGTCGACGTCCTCCTCGCCCGGCTCGGCCGCGCCCGGCGGCGGCTCGATGCGGAACCGGCGGAGCGCGGCCAGCCGCTCCGCGGCCTCCTCCGGCGGGAGGACGAGGTCGGCCGCCGAGCGTCGTCCGCCCGGTGCGTCGTCTCCCCAGGCCTCGCGCACGTCGCTCCACAGCCGCTCCCGCCGGGACGGGTCCGACGCCTCGCCCACCTCGAGCACGACCGACCCCGCCGGCAGCAGCTCGAGCAGCGAGCGCCGCTCCCAGGCCCGCTCGCGGCCCGCGAACAGCTGCGGGGAGAGCGAGACCGGCAGGATCTCCGCCCGCTCCACCCGCTCCACCGACCGCTGGGTGAGCAGGTCGAAGCTGCGGATCGAGGCGATCCGGTCGTCCCACAGCTCGATCCGGAGCGGGAGGTCGGGGCCGAACGGGAACACGTCCACGATCCCGCCGCGCACGGCGTAGTCCCCGAGCTCCTGGACCGAGGGGGCGGCCTCGAACCCCATGCCGGCCAGACGTTCCGCCAGCTCGTCGCGGCCCAGCGCGTCGCCCGTCCGGAGGTCGAGCGCGAAGTCGCCTCCCCCGGCCGCCACGGGGTTCCGCTCGACGAGCCCGCGCGCCGTCGTCACGAACACCCGGGACCGACCCGAGAGGAGCGCCGACAGGGCGTCGGCCGTGCGGCTCGTGATCTCGACGTGGGGGTCGTCCTCCTCGAACGGGAGGGCCTCCCGCTGGGGCAGGAGCCGCACGTCGGCGACGCCGGCGGCCTCGAGGTCGGCGACGGCCTCCTCGGCCGCCGACGGCGACGGGGCGACGAGCGCCACCGTCGGCGCCCGGCCCTCGGCGAGCAGACCGGCGAGCAGGGCGGGCGCGGCCCCGGGACAGCCGGTGACCCGCAGCCGGGCCGCATCGGCCGGGAGAAAGCCGTCGCGCTCGAGCTGACGCAGCCGGGCCCGCAGGCTCGCGAGGATCACGTCCGCCCTCCCGACGCGGCGGCCTCCGCAGCCCGCGCCGTCCGCCGGCGCGGGGACGCGAGCAGCGCCTCCGCCGCCAGGAGGGCGATGGCGAGGGCGAGCAGGGCCGGCCGCGCCTCCCGTCCCCGCCGGGTCGCGAACGCGGCCACGTCCCACGACTCCGGCCGGTCGACGACCCGGGGCTCCGCTCCGCCGAGCGCGGCGGCGATCTCCTCCGGACCGGCGAGCGCGGGGTCCGATTCCGCGCGCGGGACGTTGACCCCCACCCAGGCGCTCCCGCCCCCGTCCGCGGGCCCGGCGCCGAGCGAGAGCCGCCACGCACCGGCGGAGCGTGGCCGCCAGGGGGCGCCGCCCTCCACGGGACGCGGCGGCCCGCCGGGAGCGGCGAGCGAGTCGGCGCGGTCCGGGAGCGATGTCCCGACGCCGGCCTCGCGCTCCTCCGGCGCCGCGCCGGGCCGCGACCAGGCGCCGACGAGCCTCTCCACGAACGGCACCATCGCGACGCCGAGCGGGAGGTCGGAGGCGGCCGGCACGAGCGCGGAGCCGAGCAGCACGTAGGGCGCTCCGGCGGCGGTGCGGCCGCGGACCGCCCACGGCTCGCCGTCGTCGGTCCGGAGCAGCACGGCGTCGAAGGGCGTCGGGGGGGCGGCGAGCCGTCGCAGCCGGTGGCGGGAGAGCACCCTGGTGCCGTCGAGGCCGGGCAGGTCGCCCGCCAGCCGGAGCTCGCCGCGGAGCGGGTCCGGCTCGAGCCGCCAGGGGACGCCGGCCGCCGCCAGGGCCTGCTCCAGCGCGGGCAGGCCGAGGGGGTCGGCGGGGGGGACCGGACCACGGCGTCTCCGACCGGGCGCGAGCGGGTCTACGTCAACCTCGAGCCGCAGAACTAGGAGGGGGTCATGCGTTTCAGGGAGCACGAGGCAAGCGGCAGGGTGGGTCTGCACAGGCGCGTCGGTCGGGCGCGAGAGCGGCTGGTCGCGGCTGCAGCGGTCCTCTCCTGCGTGCTGCTCGCCGGCTGCACCGGGAGAACGAAGCGGCCGGGCGACGCCGCGGACGCGAGCCCGGACGCCGCCGAGGCCGACGTCCCCTGCGGGCCCTGCGGATGCGCTGAGCGCGAGGGCATGGTCTGCGTGCCGGCCGGCTCGTTCTTAATGGGAGACCCGGACCCGGAACCGGTCTTCCCGGACGCGCCGCTCCACGAGGTCGTCCTGTCGGCCTACTGGATCGACCGGACCGAGGTGACCAACGACGCCTATCGCGGCTGTGTC